>CAJLYG010000141.1 GCA_905210845.1 uncultured Prevotella sp. | reverse complement strand
ATGACCTATATTACTGACCTATTTTACGGAAAAAATAGAATATTTTAGCTACCTTTGTCCCAGAGTTAGTCATTTCTATCCTTTATAAGACATGATTGTTTCAACGATGGACCAGTTTAACGCCTATTTCCATCAGCCCACCGTTCACCCAATGATGGCTGTTGGAGACTTGTCGCGTGCCGACCTTAGCTTATACGATCTCTTGCGTTTTGACATGTACTGTGTCGTCCTGATGGATGCAGACTTCGGCGAGTTAGTCAAGGCAGGCACCGCCATCCGTTATGATGCGGGCACGATCTTCTGGCTCCGTCCCCGTCAGTATGTTGCCATGAACTTAGACTATAGCGTCAAGCCCCGTGGCTGGATGGTCGTTTTCAAGCCCGAGCTATTAGAGCGGACAGGGCTTGGGCGTGACTTTTACATGTTCGACTTCTTCAACCATGACGTCAACGAAGCGCTCACCCTCTCGTCATCCGAGCGTGGCATCATCCTCAACAGCTTTGCCAACATCCAGGCAGAGCTCCTGTCTAAGCGCGATTACCTCTCCGATCACATGCTGCGTCTCGGCATTGGGACCCTCTTGTCGTATTGCAAACGCTTCTTCGAACGGCAGTTTGAGGAAGACCGCATCCACAATACGAACCTCAAGACCCAACTCGACCTATTGCTTGACAATTATCTCTCCAGCGGGTCTTCTGCCCAAATGGGACAGCCGACAGTTGCCTGGTGCGCCACCCATTTCCATCTTTCCCCGAATTATTTCGGCGACTTGGTCAAGAGGGAACTGCATATCACAGCACAAGAGTATATCCAGCAACGGATCATCTCCCAGGGCAAGCATCTCCTTGCAGACACTCCCATGAGCGTAGGAGAGATCGCCGAGGAATTAGGATTCACCTATCCCACTCACTTTGCCCGTATGTTCCGCCGGAAGACCGGGCAATCACCCCAAGAATTCAGAAAGAAACACTGAAAAGATATGTTAGGAACGATTGTCAACACCTGCTGCATCATCATAGGAACCTTGGCAGGTACCTTATTCCACAAGGGTATTAAAGAACAGTATAGGGAGATCCTCTATACAGGATTAGGGCTTGCCTGTCTTGCCATTGGCTTGAACGCAACCCTCTCCCACTTCTCCCAAAGCAAGTATCCCGTCCTTTTCATCGTCTCCATCGCCATCGGTGGGGTGGTCGGGACATGGCTTGACCTTGATGGGAAGTTCAAGCAGACGGTCAACAAGCACTCCCATGCAGGCAAGGGGAAGGATCTTGCGGAAGGGCTTTCCACCGCCATCCTGTTGTATTGCATCGGTCCCTTAAGCATGTTAGGACCGGTCATCAGCGCGCTGAAAGGAGACAACACCTTTCTCTACACTAATTCCACCCTTGACATTGTCACTTCTACCGTCTTCGCATCCACCTACGGGATCGGAATGATCCTCGCGGCTCCCGTCCTATTCTGTTGGCAAGGACTGTTTTATTTGGTAGCGAAGTTGTCGAGCCAAGCCATGAGCCAGGCATTCATGGCAGAATTACTGGTCATTGGCGGTCTGCTCATCGTAGCCTCCGGCCTTTCCCTCCTCAACCTAAAAGACTGCAAGACGCTCAATTTTCTCCCCTCTTTGTTTGTCCCCATTCTCTGGTTCCTGATCTTGGGAATATTCTGACAGGAAGATGGACGGAGAAGTTTCTTCCAAAGTCTAAGCAAGTTCATCCTTGGCAAAAGAGAAGGCAAATTGAAATAATTGTGTAAATTCTTGCATTGAACAAGAATTTAGCGTATCTTTGCGGTGACTAACGAGAAGATTATAATGGCTGATCTTATGAAAGTAGCATTACTTATTTTTCTCCTTTATTATATCGCGAGTGCCCTGTTCACCTTTTACCTTCTTTTCAAGGAAAAGGGACATATAGACAATGAGCGGCTGATCAGCAGGATCCGGAGGAAAACCCTGTTGGAAAAGGGCTTTTTAGATTTCCTTCAATATAGTCTCGCAGATGATGAGCAAGCGCCCTTGCCCCAGCATATTGATTCCGTGAAGTGGCATGAAATGCATGAGTTTGGAAAGAAGCAAGCCATCCTTGGCATATACTTCCATGGCATCATGAAGTTGGATGCAAAGATGAAAGCCGAACAAGACAAGCAAAAGTCACATGAAATATTCAAGGGGAACAAGCCTACCATTCAGGAATTGGGGAAGTGGATGCTGACGCAACAAAACATCACGAAGAGCAACGACAAACTGTTCCACTGGTGCGGGAAGATATACCAAAAGTTCAGCCAGCAAGGACTGGAATGCTATATCCTGAAAGGACAAGGCAACAACTATTATTATCCTGACCTATACGAAAGGATTCCGGGAGATATCGACGTGGTCATCAACAGTAACAGAAAGACCATCCTGAAATATTGCAAGAAGAGCATCAAGAAGTATGACATCAAATACAGGCATATCGAATTTCATAAAGATGGGATCATCATCGAGGTTCACTTCTTCCCTGTCCACATGAACAATCCCTTTAACGACAGGAGACTGCAAAGGTGGTTCAAGGAACATATCCAGGAGCAATGCCATCATTTGGTGGAGCTCCCCCATCACTACGGGAAGATGCCGATCCCTACGGTTGAGTTCAGCTTGATCTCCCAGTTAGGCCATGTCTTGCAACATGAACTGACCGACGGTGTCGGGTTACGCCAAGTCATAGATTACTATTATTTAGTGAAAGCCTTCCATCGGCAGGACAAGGAAACCGACTTCAACTATACCACACTGACCAAGGAGTTCGGGCTATACCGCTTCGCGCAAGCGATGATGTGGATCCTGCGTGAGATCTTAGGAATAGAGGAAGAGAAACTGTTGGTTCCGCCCGACGACTTGGCTGGCAGTATCCTATGGAACGATATCATGGACGGAGGTAACTTCGGGAAATACTATCAAGACGACAGCATTATCGAAGAAAGATCACCCCTCAAAAGGTTTTTCCTCATCATCAAGAGAAACAACAGGTACATGAAGCTGTATCCCTCTGAAGTGCTCTGGGTCCCATTGATCAGGATCTGGCATTTCACCTGGCAGCTTTTCAATCGGTAGACCAATGCCGTCCGCCGTATCCATTCACAGCATAATCAAGAACAGAATGATATATCCAAAGAATTTTGAAGACAAGATAGGGTTCCGCGAAATACGAGAACTCCTCAAAGGCAAGTGCCTCTCTTCCCTTGGGAAAGAGAAGGTTGACGAGATTGCTTTCTCCACGGATGCAGAACAGATCAACACCTGGATGGAAGAGATCCGAGAATTCAGGCGACTGCAAGAGACGGCTGATGACTTTCCCCTACAATATTTCTTCGATGTACGAGAATCGGTGTCACGGCTTCGCATGGAGGGAACCCACTTAGAGGAAGATGAGCTCTTCGACCTCTGGCGGTCATTAGATACCATTTGCGGGATTGTCAGGTTTCTCAGCAGGTCAGAAGGAGGAGAGAATGAGGAAGAGCCCCAATATCTCTATCCCGCATTACATGCCTTGGCTACAGACGTGATGACCTTTCCGGGAATTGTCAATCGCATCGGTAGCATCTTGGATAAGTTTGGGCATATCAAGGACAATGCTTCCCCTGAGCTGCTGAACATCCGAAGGGAGTTGGCAAAGACCGAAGGCAACATCTCACAGACACTCTATCGCATCCTGAAATCGGCACAAAGCGAAGGGCTTGTGGAAAAAGATGTCACACCAACAGTCCGCGACGGCAGACTTGTCATCCCTGTCGCCCCAGGTCTCAAGAGAAGGGTGAAAGGCATCGTACACGACGAAAGCGCTTCTGGTCGCACCGTGTTCATCGAGCCAACTGAGGTGGTAGAGGCTAACAACCGCATCCGGGAACTGGAATCAGAGGAGCGGAGGGAGATCATCCGCATTCTCACCGAGTTTTCCAAGGAACTCCGCCCGCATGTTAAGGAAATACTCAACTCGTATCAATTTCTCGCCTTGATCGAAATGATCCGTGCGAAGGCAGAGCTTGCCAAGTACATCAAAGCCTATGAGCCCGATGTCATGGATCAGCCCCATATCGATTGGATCCATGCCATCCATCCTCTCCTTCAGATCTCCCTTGGGAAGCAAGGCAAGCAAGTCACGCCCTTGGATATCACGCTTACGATCGATAAACGTATCCTGATCATCTCTGGACCGAACGCAGGAGGCAAGTCAGTGTGCCTGAAAACAGTCGGGCTCCTGCAATACATGCTCCAATGTGGTCTCTCCATCCCCTTAGGGGAGCGGTCGAGAACAGGCATTTTCTCGAACATCATGATTGACATCGGGGATGAGCAAAGCATCGAAAACGACCTGAGCACCTATTCCTCCCACCTGCTCAACATGAAGGTGATGATGAAACAGGCAGACGAGAGGACCTTGCTCCTCATTGATGAATTTGGAACGGGGACAGAACCCAATATCGGAGGTGCCATTGCAGAGGCTGTCTTGAAGCAGTTTTGCATCAAGCACGCTTGGGGTGTGATCACCACGCATTACCAGAACCTGAAGCATTTTGCAGATAACCACGAAGGCGTGGTGAACGGTGCCATGCTGTATGATCGTCATGAGATGAGAGCCCTCTTCCAACTGGAAATAGGAAGACCGGGCAGTTCCTTTGCCATCGAGATTGCCCGTAAGACAGGAATCCCGGAGGAAGTGATCAAGGATGCCTCGGATATTGTTGGATCGGATTATATCCAAAGCGATAAATACCTGCAGGATATCGTCCGCGACAAGAGGTATTGGGAAAACAAGCGACAGACGATCCACCAGCGCGAGAAGCAGATGGAACAGACCCTTGCCCGGTATGAGGCAGAGGTTAAAGAAGTTGAGGAGAAACGAAAGGAAATCCTTGCCCGGGCAAAAGCACAGGCAGAAGAGATCCTGGATGAAAGTAACAAGAAGATAGAGAATGCCATCCGGGAGATCCGGGAGAACCAGGCTGAGAAAGAAGAAACGAAGAAGATCCGCAACGAGCTGAGCCATTTCAAACAGGAAGTCTTAGAGATAGACACGAAAGAATCAGACGACCTGATCGCAAAGAAAATCCAACAGATCCAGGAACGCAAGATCCGGCATCAGAAGAGGAAGGCGGAGAAGGAGGAACGCGAGAAGAAAAACGCGGAGGAAATCCGAAAGGCGATTCAGAAGAAGGCAGACGACGCCACGCTGAAGGTGGGAGATATCGTCCGCATCAAAGGACTGACAAGCACGGGAAAGATCGAAAGCATAGAGGGAAAGATGTGCACGGTGATATTTGGCGACATGAGGACGAAGATGAAACTCGACCGATTGGAACATGCCCAGGCACAGAAAGCTGAAGAAGACAAGGACGACCTGCGCCGCCAGGATGCTGTTAAGGTGAGCCGGATGACAAGGGATACCATTGACGAGCGAAGGAAGAATTTCCATCAAGACTTGGATGTGCGGGGGATGAGAGGTGATGAAGCCCTGAATGCCGTGCAATACTTTATTGACGATGCCATCTTGGTTGGCATGAGCAGGGTGCGCATCCTACACGGCAAGGGAAATGGCATCCTGCGACAACTCATTCGGCAATACCTCAGCACGGTCCCTAATGTCACCCACTATGGTGATGAGCATGTGCAGTTCGGTGGAGCCGGGATTACCGTCGTTGACTTTTAATCCCTATATTCCCCCAAGTATTTGCTGGAGGAGATTGCCTGAGGACTGAACGATTTGGAAGTTGACGGTCTGGTTAACTTCCTATTCGATTTGTTCTTCTTCATTTCCTAGGTTGGGATTTTATGCCTTACCCTTGCAGCAAAATAATATAGGAGGATATAACTATGGCTTTAGCAAATACATTGTCAATGGCTTTTAAAAATTCCGGCATCATTGTCCCGCAGTTCATTAAACAGTTTCACTTTCTCCTCCGAAGCTTCTCTCTTTTGTCACCCAAGATGACGTAAAGTTCCATCTCCCAAGGGATGTCTATAAGAGAAAGTAAGCATTTGGGTCATTCGTGAATAAGGCTTTAGGTTGGGATTCCCAACGTGATACTCAAACTCATTGAATTGTTGCCTGTTGTTACTTAAGCTCGACAGGGATGGACTGTTTGGAGTCAGCTCAAAAGTATATCGTAGATTCCCTTTGGCTGCTATCTTATAATTCAGGTTTATGCTGGGACGAATCAAAAAATAGTTATAATGTTCTTCACCTTGGTTATATTGACTGTAGCTCACGCCTACACCCAATAAATATTGAATTTTTTTAAGTGCCCCACTAATCTGCGTATACGCATAAACATTGCCATTGTGCATAGAATTAACAGTATTATCCTTTCCATCATAAACATTCTTAGTATATCCTTGGTAATAATTGACACCAGAAAGCCACGTCATATTGCCCAATGGCCTACTATATTTTGCATCTCCAATAATAGAATAATGTCTCCCTTTTGTATCATATCCATAGTGTGACAATTCCTGCGTAAGATCCTTATCACTATAAGTATTGTATTTGTATCCGTAATCCGAATTAATTTTTGTGCCCACGATGTTAATGACTAATCCCCTCTTGTCAGGGAAGTACTTGCGGAAGAACACGTCTATTGTAGGAAAGAAATAATGCTCCTTGGGGTGCGTAAAAGCATAATACGAAGGTTTACCCGTTTCATGAATGCTCTGTCTGTGTCCCCTATTCGGGCTGTCATAAAGATTGCCTTCCAATTGTGCTAGGAAAGTATAGTCATTTAATTTCGTCAAGGCATAATTCAATCCAAAAGAATGATTATAGTATTCCAATCACGTTTTAATCCCCTCCCTGTCAACATGATGTTCTTCACCGTCAATAAATGTATAGCGATCTGTCTGGTTTATTTTCCGATCCTTCATTTTTGGATAGTCGGACATCTCTCTGTGTATCAAAGGGTTGTTCATGAACTGGACAAATTTAAAGTTCAACTTTAGATTTGGCGAAGGTAGTAATTTCCAATGAGAAGACCAAAGAACCAACAGACTTTTTCTTCTTTGGTGAAGTTAAAACGGCAAGGTGCCAAAGAGTGTGCCAGTGTCTCAATTCGTGAGAATATAGTCAACAGATGCAAGGTGGTGAAGAAGTAAATCCAAATTCTCTTATAGCGATTTTTTTTGCAAATAGGTTGACAGGTTGTCAAAACCCTTTGTACATCGGGCTTGCAACCTGATTATAGGTTGTCAAAGGTTGTCAAAGGTTGACAGGAAAAGCACATCTTTTGCTAAATTCTCTCGAGAATTTATTGTAAGCACTTATGATCTTGCTGTGCCAGAATCTCCACGAAATGTGGCAAGTTGAGCGCAAGCAGGCCATCTCCAGCCGCCCAAAAGGTCATCTAACGGCGTTTAAAAGGTCATCTCACAGCTTGCAAAAGGTTACCTCCTGGAAGAGAGCATTTGCTTCAGGTTGATTCTTAAAGTCCTTGCGCCTTTCTCCTTGAAGAGCTTTTCATTGGCACGCGCCTTTGCCTTGGATACTGTCTGGGCACTGGAATTGGTGAGGCTGACAATTGATCTGTCGGGGAAATCCAAGAGGATAAGCAGGCAAACATGCAGTTCCAAAGGAGAAAGCAGTCCGTCCTTGCAAAGAAAGTTAAAAATGCCAGGTATCTCTTGGCGGGCTTGCGTTTCCAACAAGTCACACTCTGCAGCTGTAGGCGCAGCGATGGCATCCAGGCTGGCATCTTTCTTATGAAACACGGAGACGATCTTGCTCCGCTTCAACTGGTCGGCAGCCCCACGACCGCCCTGTCGGGGAATGCCATGGGATAACTTCTCAATGTGCAGGCTCAGTTCCCTGATCTTTTCTTCCTTCTTCTGCGCCCAGCCCTTGTAGTCTTTCGATTTCAGGCTGCTCAGTTCCTCGACAGCGTTCATCTTCTCCATCTTCACTACAGACAGTTCGTCCTGCAGTTTCAGGAACGCAGCCCTTTTCTTCTTGCCTTGATAGAAGACATAGAACGACAGCAAAATGCCACAGAGGAGACAGGCAAGGAGCATGACGGCAAGAGACCTCGCCCTAAGGCAAAAATGAAATATAACGACCTTTTGTCCATTCAAGCATATTAATTCCTCCACCTATTCATACGGCAGCCGACAGTGCAAAAGTAAGGATTTTATTTGATATTCCAAAAGAAAAGGTGATCTTTGACGAACTGCCCAGTCTTATATGTTAATGTTTCTAAACAAATCATGGAATGTCGATTAAAATGTTTACTTTTGCATCCGCTTAAACAAGACATGGGTAAGTCTTGCACGGTCAGCTCCCTTCGAATCCTCCAGGACGGGAACGTAGCAAAGGTAGTTGGTTGTAGCGACGCGATGTAAGTAGCTTACCCACCCGCCTCTTTAGCTCAGTTGGCCAGAGCACGTGAT
>CAJLYG010000140.1 GCA_905210845.1 uncultured Prevotella sp. | reverse complement strand
AGCCTCATCGAGCATTATTATGAGAACCCTGAGCAAACGCTTCACAATCCTGATGCTCCGTCGCTTTCAGGACAGCATCCCTTATGGACTTGACCGACTGACCGATGTCCTCAATGTAATGATGCATGCCGGAGACACTGACATCGTTTAACCGGCAATAAGCCGATAGGTTCTGCTTGGGATTCTTGATGAGGGCCTGCTTGTACCGTTCAAGGAGACTCTTGTACTTGTCTTTGCTTGCCATATTCATAATAATTTGTGCGCGCAAAGGTACAGACTTTTAAGCGAGGCTGAAATACGGTAATGCCGAGACGCTTACATTAAAGAATGACTTTTTGTGGATGCCAAGGAAAAATCATAATATTCGTTTTGGTGGCAGTTTCACTATCCATCATTTTAATCCACAAACTACGATACAATCGTTCTATTTCGGAGACCCAAACGAGCATGTCGATACGACTGATGTGTCGGGACGAATGAAAATGTCCTCTATTGAAGCTCAGTTGTACACCGAGGATGACATTGTGCTAAACCGCTGGATTAACGCCAACGTGGGTACGAGCTTCACATTCTATCACGTGTCAGACAAGACATTCCATTCTTTTGACCCGAGGCTGTCGATACGCTGGCACCCGGTGACTCCCTTGACATTCAAGATATCTTATACCCACATGTCGCAGAGCATTCACCGTATTGCGAGTACATTCCTCGATATACCATCTGACTTCTGGGTGCCGTCCATTGCTGTCATTCCACCTGTCAGATCACATCAGGTAGCCGCTGGGATATATACGCAGGTTAGTCCAGAGTTCACTTTTTCCCTTGAGGGTTATCTCAAATCTACTGACAACCTTCTGCAATACCGCCACTGGATGGGCTTGCAGCCTCCTGCCGCCTTCTGGGAACAGAATGTGACGCAAGGACGCGGCAAGGCTTATGGCATAGAGATGGAGGCACGGTATCGAACACGACGGCTGACCGCACAGATGGCTTACACCCTATCGTGGAGCATGCGCAAGTTTCCGGAACTTTACGATGGTTGGTTTTACGATCAGTTCGACAACCGTCACAGACTGAATACGACAATACGATACACAATGACGAAGAAGATCTCGGTGTATGTCGCCTTGACATTGAAGAGCGGTAATCGTGTGTCGTTTCCTACGGCTTCTGCCGTCAACCCACGGATGCCTGAAGATGACGACAATCATGAACTGACTTACATTTACGGTAAGCCCAACGGCTTGTCGCTGCCTCTCTACCACAGGCTGGATTTAGGTTTCAATTTCAAACATACCACGAGGAAGGGTCATGAAGCTATCTGGAATGTCAGCGTATATAATGCCTATTGTCATCTGAACACCATATATGCCAAAGTAAGACAGGCCAACGACGGAAGCATAGCGGCAAAAGCAAAGGGCTACATCCCTATCATCC
Organism: uncultured Prevotella sp.; assembly: GCA_905210845.1. GTDB lineage: Bacteria > Bacteroidota > Bacteroidia > Bacteroidales > Bacteroidaceae > Prevotella. Next base: position 6,991 of record CAJLYG010000140.1, on the reverse strand, counting down.
CATCGGTAAGTTATACTATAAAGTTCTGAACGAAATGACAAAACAAGTACTATTTTTCATACTTATCACGCTCTGCATACTGACGTCTTGCGGTGACAACATCGACATCCGTCAAGGGGAGACTCCCAAGTTTGTCATCTACGCCTTTCCAAGCGCAAGCGACACCATTCCCATAACGATTTCTGTTACTAAACCGGCTGGTCATAAAACACCAGCCCTCTCACATGCAACGATAGGTGTCACGTGCCTAATCAACAGCAAGGTAGATGCGATAAAGTTTGTCGACTCGTCTAATGTTTCTGGCCTGCCCGTACTTACCTATTATGCCATTGGTAAGCACAAGACAGGTGACAGGGTTAGAGTGTCTGTTGAACCAGCAAGTCATCAAGATGGCTTAGACTGGAAAAAAGCATGGGGAGAGACACAAATACCAGAGTCACCATCCATTGACAGCATTTCCATGGATACCATATTCCATAAAGAAGATGACTATACTAGACTTAAGGTATCATTCAACAAAACGCATGATGTGCAATATTACGCCGCAAGGGTTAAGGGGATGGAGTATTTCGAGTCGGTCGACTCTGTAAGCTGTGTGTCTGAGGAAATAGAGACAAGTCTTGAGCCTTTGCTTAACGGACTGACAGACACAGAGCTTAACTTTGGCACAAAGAACGACTTCTATCATTTGATGTATGTCTTTGATTCGTCCCAAGTGACATCGCAGGCGGTGACATTGCATTTGTGTGTCCTTGAACTGTCATACACTTCGGCTTATCGCGTCGAACTATTCTCACTATCACCGGAGTTTTATCATATGCTGAAGTCAATCAATGACATAAACAATAATGATATAGGAGCTCATGGTCTTGCTTTCATACAACCAACATATACTGATATCTATGGTGGTTATGGATGCGTGGCTGGATATGGATGCGTTAAATCCCAATGGCTGAAATGAAAAGCCTCATTTGCCTCATTTTCAAGCGAGCGTTTTGAATCTGTAAAAAGAAAAAATTCGAAATATTTTTCAAATGTTTCCCAAGAGGGAATGAAAAATCCCGTACGCTCCTTATGTAAAAGGACTTACGGGATTTATATTGTACCCAGACTCGGAGATATGCTCAGCCTACCTCTGTGAGGACGGCACGCCGCGCGACTTCGCCGACCGTGCGGGTCGTGAGGCAATGACGGCAAGCGTCTTGAATAATACCGATGTTCTTCTGACCGCCATCAACGACTTTACCGCCTTCAAGGACGAGCTTCTGAAAAGCATTCCAGAGAAGGTCGAGGTAAACCTGTCGCAGAAGCATGAGGCACTGCTCGAAAAGTTCTACAAGCAGCGCATCTATTATATCCTCTCGCTTGTATTCTCCATTGCTTTCGGCACATGCTTTACTGTTCTCTTCTGGTTCCGCAATGCGCAGCTCGGCGACAAAGTGAAGGAAGTGGAGCAGCAAAGAAAGACTATCAGGAAGTCGTGAACTGGGGCCACTACATGAAAGAGAAGAATACCAATTCATGGAAGAAGTGGGAGAGCGGTGAGATCAACTACACTCCAGCTCCAGATAAGCAGCCGTAGAAAGTATTAAGCCCCACAGACGTGCAGTTGAAATACTGTCTCGTCTGTGGGGTTCTTCCTCTTATTAAAACATGTGTGATAGCCTATGAAATGCTTTCCTGATTGTTTTCCCACCCATTTTAGTGTGAAGAAAAGAGAAATTTCATAGGATCATCAACTTCCTTTTTGTTGTTTTTCCAAACTTGAAGTTCACTTTGTCAACTTTATACGTATATATGTCTAACAACCAAGAATAGGGATAGACTCCCACCTCCTTAGATGTCAGATTATAGACGTCCGCAAATTTCTTATTCATTTCTTTATGCACAGTTAATTACATGAGTAAACGAATGAAGACAAGTCTAAATTGAGAATGTGTTAGCTCAGAGAAACTGATATTGTAAATCAATTTTCCTGGACTAATACTCAATTTTCAGTTAAATATCATTGCTTATCCTTCCATTTGCATGTGAAGTCAGTTTGCCGTAGTTTAATCTTGGCCAATAGATATGATGAAGGATTATTTTAACCTATAATGAAGTTCTACAGGAGTGGTGCCAGAAACTTCACGAATGAACTTGTTGTTAACAAATAATTGTATAGTTATCGTTGCCTTCTTGTCTTCCTTGCATGTAACAATCAATTCAGTGGAATAACTCTTAGTATAAAAAGTCGTTTCATAATCGTTTATTGCAATTACAGGGGTATCACCGCCATCCCAGATGCTCATGTGAGCTATGGGATTATTATTGTGGACTTTATATTTCACACAGTTCACTTGATCCTCCATGTCTTCCGTGTCTTCACAAGATATATTTATCGACATGAAAAGAATGCAGAATGAAAATATTATTAACTTTCTGATAGTATTCATCTTCTGATAAATTATCTAACGTTCAAGAGATTGTCTATAAGACGTAGTGACTCCGAGTCTTTGAATCTCAAAGCCACTTGTCCCATCGTATTCGAGGCTCTTGTTTGAAGATTAACAATTTTCCCATGACTTACCTTGACAGTAGATACTGCTGGTAAGGAGTTTGCTGTCTTGAAAGGCAGTTGTTCGTCGTTTTCACATGCTGCCAGCATAATGACAAACAACAGAGCCATAAAGAGTTTTTTTATCATAAAATTATTCTTGGTATTTTTTGTCTTTTACTCCCTAAGACTTAAAAAAAGTATTATTACTTACTCGCTTTTCTTTTTTAACATTTCTTTTTTTTACTTTTTGATTGTCACCCATTTTGTTCCCCATCTGTCCCCCGAGATAACCGAAAATTGCCGAGGAACAAAAATATCTCATAGGTGGTGATTTTGACAAGATATTTATACACATTTAAATAATTTGTACATTTTTCATTTGCACGTATATTGCAAAATATTAGATTTTAGCTTATCAAATATAGGAGCCATCCGACCACACACTGGTTGTTATTCAAGGCCAGAATCACACAAAATAATAAATGTCTTTAATTATACTACCCAAATACTAGCAAATATCGCAAATAACATTTTTGCGAATGACAATTTTATAATAACTTCTTTGGATTATAACACAAGCAGGCTAAATGTGAGAACTTAGCATTCGTGTAAATCTGTGCAACGTCCTTATGCCCGCAAAAGATCATCATGCTATAGTCGGGTATCGAGAACTTGGTGGCTTCGCCATCAATCACATCGAAACCGAACTTGCGGTAGTATTCCAACTTCGCGGATTCGGTAAAAGCTTTAACCGTCTGCATGGCATCCGCAAAGTTCATATTCTTAGTAAATTCTGCAACCAACTTTTCAACCTGCGCAGCAACTTTCTTGTTGTAAGCAGATCCTAATAGTCCATCCAACATATTATCAAGTTCCTCAGATATCTTCTGTTTACACAAGGCTGTCATAGAAAGGCTCTGAAGTTTTTCACTAGCACTTTTCAATGCACTTTGTAGATCATAGGCCTGCGGTGGATATTTGCGGATGCATTCCTGAACATATCGTAACTGCCCCTCATATGTAGTAGCAGTGCATTGGCTCATGTCTATTCCATACTCACGAATATAGATGTCGAGGTCGCTGGGATCGCAGTCGGATACATCAGGTTTTTCCACATTGAGCAGTCGTTGGGCATAGGTTTCATTGATTTCATCGCCCTTGTAGTCGCCATTCAGCAGCACATAATACTGGAAGGTGCAGAACAGGTCAACATAGCAGTAGAGGGCTGCGGTACCGTTATCATAGCTAGTAGAGAACAGACGCAGGGTATGAGAGGGATAGCCTTCTTCATAAAAATAGCGGTAGTCCTCATAGAGTACATCAAACATCGATGTGGGTATGAACGGATACATCTTGGTGTTCGTGCAGTCGAAGGTAGCCTTGCCATCCTCGCCTATCGTAAGCACCTCGGTGAGCTGCTCGCGGGGAATACCGCAATGCAGCGCATACTCGGTGGCTATCTTCACAATGCCTTTCTTGAAGTCATCGTTGAAAGTGGCGTTGCCTCTAGAGAAGAAGTAGGCCAAATAGCCCTTGTCGTGAAGGTTTGTCACCTTCTCCACTGTGTAGTCAGCAATGTCCTTGCCTTCGGCTTTGAGTTGCATGGCCAACACGTTGACATACTGATCAATGCGGTGCTTCTCGGCATACACGGTAATCTTTTCACCATCAATCTCGTGGTATGGCTCCACGGGCGTTACCACGCCATTCCTGGCATTCACCAAACGACTAGGGTCGTTGAGGTTGCTAGTCGGGCTGTCGAACAGGCAGCCCGGTAGCGTCTTGTACGTATCCTTGCCGTGGTCTGCTGGAATCAGCTGGTCTTTGAGCGCTACCATAAACGGAGCGAATATCTTGCAAAAGGCGGAGTCATCCTTGCTGTAATCGGCACCACAGTCCTTGCAGAGTATCTGACTTGAAATCAGCTTCCCACGTATGCCATTATGGATAATATGCTCTCCATGGGTCTGACACTGGTCATCCCCAACAGGATTATCCACCAATTCCTTATTGCAAACATAACAACGCATATAAAAATGATAATTCTATTCAAAGAAACTGTCGTTGTCCACATCCACTTTTGCAGACTCAATATGGATGTCACCATCCTGATTTTTGTAGTTTGCGACAAAAGTAGAAGTAAACGGCAATTTAATCTTTTTCTCATATCCATCACCTCTACGCATATCCCCATCTGAGCCATATTGCAATCGTACACTCACGAATCCATCAGCCTTCATAGTAATGGTTTCGTCATCTTTAGCCAATTGAGTTAAACTTGTAACCAAATATCCAAGAACCTCATGGTGTGTAGCCAAAATATCAATCTCATCATGAGTTTCATAATAGAACTGGCTGACCATTTCTTCATCAATACAGGCATCAATCGCATACCCAACACGTAATTGTGCTTCATTAATTGTCTTGAAGAAACGCAAGGTATCCTCCATGATGTTATAAGAGACATCGGTTACCGTAGTTTTATCAACATCGAAGGTTTCAGGTTCAACATGAGTGTACTTGCTCAAATCATTGATACTTGTTCTTAGATTCTTACTAACTTCATTCAGATCTATTTTAAGAACGTTCTCCCTGAAATCATCACTCAAGTAACCTTGAATAGCATACTTGATACGCTGTTCACGTGTTATTGCTTTTGGCTTCTTTGGATCATTTGGCTTAAACCAAGGTGCATTAAGTACTTCTGTATCAGGAGCCAAGCGCTTAAGGTAATGGCGTGTTAATTCGCGAGCTGAATAAGCAAAGTTATTCAGACGCAACTTATTCTTACCATCTTCCAGATTCTTCAATGCCGCCTCTAACAAGTCTTTTTCAAAACTTGTCTTCAAATAGGGTAATATAGATTGTTTTAATTTATCCATAGTTCAAATACAATATCTATCTAATATTTATTCTCTCTTCCCCTCCATCTTATCTATAAATGTTTCGTAAATGAGAGGATAAGCATCACTTGCGTTAAACGAGATGCCTGGACGCAGAAGGGATTGCATGTCGTTGGTAAACTCAGGATCTGCCATTTTCTCTTGCATGTTATTGACAAACTGCTTGTAAGACGGGGCCTTGTCAACCACAAACTCCATATACTTCTTGTAGCACAGAAGGACTTTGTCAACATCCACATCCTTTCGCTGTAAGGCAATATAAAGGTCAAAGAGGTCGCGGCCTTTCTTGCGCTGGTAAAGGGCACGAAGTTTGGTACCCAGCAATTCCTCGAAATGATAGGTCGTCAACTCGGCTTCGCCAGTGAACCATGAATTCTCCACTTTGAACGGAATCTTTGTCAGCCCAAGTACGTTGAAATGTTCGAAGCAATTGATTTCAACTTTCAGACGTATCTGTACAGTTGGCGGTATTTCAGACTCCACACGGAACAACATAGTATTATTGTATCGTTTCTGCTTAGTTACCCTGTCTGGCAGCCAATCAAGCACTTCGCCCAGTCGGTACATGATAGGTTTGATAGGTCCAGGAGTAATCTGAACCAAATCAATGTCCTCACTATAACGTGGCTGAGGTGAAAGATATAGCTTATGTAAGGCAGTTCCTCCTCGGAATGCCAACTGCGATGCAAGGAATTCATCGCTAAAGATGGAAACCAAAGCACGGCAGATGATCAAGTCTTGCTCTATCTGTGCATTATCTATCCATGGAGCATATTCGCTCCACTGTTGTATCGCTATTCTGTTAATCATATATCGTCTGTTTCTATTTCTACGTTTATGTTTATCTTCCATCGACTATCTCTGTCTGATGAATTATCTTCTGCCGATGTACTTAAAGGTTGATATTTGAAATACCCCAAAGATGCACGAAGCTGTTCATACAATTTATCTGCTAACTTCTTTTCCACTACAACATTTTCAAGTATATAGCCAAGTCGTTGCCATACAACCTTTTTCACATAAGTTGCAAGTGGCGCAAACTGATTATTAATGTCAATCTGCTCTGAAAGTTCTTCAAGTATGGTGGCGACTCGCGACAATCCACCTACATGTTGCTGATATTGCACTAAGTCAGCGGCGGTTAGAAGAGGATTTGATATACGGATAGTTCCCGTTTCAGTATTCTTTGTAATCAGGGCTTCCTCTGGCAGTCCATCCCGATAATACCAATCAATGGTTACATTACGAGTAGAGACTAACCGACGCTTAGGAAAAGTCGTCATAACAGAGAATTGCTGGGGACGTTGATGAGCTGCGCCAAGTAGCTCTGCTGCACTAAGCATACATACATAGTAAGGCTTTTGCAGATACGACATTAACTGATCAATATAATAGGCTGCTGGCACAGATCCACGCAACACATATTGAGTGGGAATAATAACGTAATACCCTCTATATACACTGGCTATAGTCTTGTTTGAACTAAGTCTGGAAAGTTCATTTTGAAGAATCTGTTCTGAAGAGCATTAGCGACGACCAAGTTTTTTCG
>CAJLYG010000139.1 GCA_905210845.1 uncultured Prevotella sp. | reverse complement strand
AAAATCAAGACCCGATACGCCATCCAAGGAATCAATCTGGGTTCTTGGTCTTGTCAACTTCCTTAAACAGAGGAGCGGTAGCAGACTCCACATACATTCCATAGTTGGCCAATGCACCATCCTTGTCATTTTTGTTACCTGCTTCCTGACCCGCATTGATCAAGTTCAGGCGAAGGCCATACAAGCGGTCCTGGTTTGCCTTATGGAATTTAGGACTTACCTTTCCCTTTTCGTTAGGCATCTGGTCATACTTGTCACACTCCAGTCCTGCCTCAAGTGCATTCCGGCAAGCCGTATAGAAACCTACTGTATCATAAGGTTCTACCTTGCCCTGCTTGAACTGTGTGGCCATCTGGTTGGAATTGATCGTACTCTGCTCCTTGCTTACCTTCTGCATGGCAAGGTCGACGAGCTTGTTATAAGCCTTAGCCTTCTCTGCATTGCTGGCAAGAGAACCGAGGGAACTCTTAACGAGAGCACTACACTCGTCATAGGTCTTTGCTTTTAAAATCGCCTTAAGAGCATCACTGTCTCCGGCAAATGCTGCAGATGTACCTAGTAGCATCAAGGCAGCAAACATTAGTTTTTTCATACGCGTATAACTTAAAAGATTTATTGTTATTCAAAATTCAATGGTGTATGGTCTGTATCATCATATTCGATATCGGTATCCTCCGGACCTTCTGCCTGATCCGATGGGGTATCATCATCTCCATGCAGGTTAAGGGCCGTATTGTCTTGCTTTACCTGCTCATTTTTCTGAGCCCATGCAGCACGGCTCTCCTCTTCAACCGTGGCTTCAAGTTCACTGCTCATGACCTTGCAGACACTTGCAATGACATCATTCTTCTTCGAGAGATTGATCAACCGGACACCTTGGGTGGCACGACCCATTACCCGCACGTCAGCAACGGCAAGACGAATGACGATGCCACTCTTGTTGATGATCATCAGGTCGTTCATGTCTGTCACATTCTTGATGGACACTAACTTACCTGTCTTCTCGGTAATGCTCAGGGTCTTGACTCCCTTTCCACCCCTGTTGGTCTTGCGGTAGTCCTCTACCTGACTACGTTTCCCATAGCCTTCCTCGCTGACAACCATGACAGTTTCCTTTGCAGGGTCATTGACAACGATCATGCCAACGACTGCATCTTGCCCGTCATCATCGAGGCGCATGCCACGAACACCAGTTGCCGTACGACCCATCGTACGGATCGTGTTCTCGTCAAAGCGGCAAGCACGACCATTCCGGTCGGCCATGATCAACTCGTTATGCCCATTGGTCAGCCGTACATCCACGACCTCATCATCATCCATGATATTGATAGCAATGACGCCATTCGCCCGTGGACGGGAATAAGCCTCCAGACTGGTTTTCTTGACGATTCCGTTCTTGGTGGCAAAGACCACATAATGACTGTTGATGAATTCCTCATCGCCCAAGCCATGGCCACGCAGGCGCAGGAAGGCATTGACGGAATCATCTGCCTCAATGTTCAACAAGTTCTGGATAGCACGACCCTTGGAGGTCTTCTCCCCTTCAGGGATGTCATAGCAATGCAACCAATAGCACCTTCCTTTCTTTGTAAAGAACAACATTGTCTGGTGCATCGTTGCCGGATAAATGAATTCCGTGAAGTCCTTGTCACGGGTATGGGCGCCCTTGCTTCCAACGCCACCCCTTGCTTGCTCGCGGAATTCACTCAGCGGAGTGCGCTTGATATATCCCAAATGACTCACCGTGATGACAACAGGATCGTTTGGATAGAAATCCTCTGCATTGAACTCATGCTCTGCAGGGATGATCTCTGTGCGGCGGGCATCCCCGTATTTGTCCTTGACCTCAATCAGTTCATCTTTCATCACTTTCTTGCAAAGTTCTGGGTCATCCAAGATCTGCTGCAGATAAGCGATCTGCTTCTCTAATTCCTCGTACTCAGCGTGCAACTGATCCATACGTAGACCGGTGAGCTGGCTCAGTCGCATGTCAACAATCGCCTTACTCTGGATCTCATCCAAGTTGAATCTCGACTCCAAGTTACGCTGCGCATCCGTTGGGGTTTTGCTGGCTCTGATGATGTGGACGACCTCATCGATATTGTCACAAGCGATGATCAAGCCTTCCAAGATATGAGCACGCTCCTGGGCTTTCTGCAAGTCAAACCTCGTGCGACGAATGGTTACATCATGCCGGTGCTCGCAGAAGTACTTGATGCATTCCTTCAACGAGAGCAGGCGTGGGCGTCCTTTCACCAACGCGATGCAGTTCACGGAGAATGAACTCTGAAGGGCGGTCATCTTAAAGAGCTTATTCAGGATCACGTTTGCATTGGCATCCTTCTTCACGTCCACGACAATACGCATTCCTTGCCTGCCGGTTTCGTCGTTGACATTGGAGATTCCGTCTAACTTTCCTTCCTTGACCAACTCGGCGATATATTCAATCAATTGCTGCTTGTTGACACCGTAAGGGATCTCCGTTACAACAATCTTGTCATGCTGGTCACCACTTTCGATCTCAGCCTTCGCACGCATGATGATACGGCCACGCCCAGTCTCATACGCTTCCTTGACTCCTTGCAGTCCATAGATATATCCACCCGTCGGGAAATCTGGCGCAGGAATAAACGCCATGAGCTCATCCGTGGTAATATCTGGATTGTCTATATAAGCACAACAGCCATCAATCACCTCCCCCAAGTTGTGAGTTGGGATATTGGTAGCCATACCTACGGCAATACCATTACCGCCATTTACAAGAAGGTTCGGGATCTTTGTCGGCATGACCGTAGGCTCTTGGAGCGTGTCATCGAAGTTATTGGTCATGTCAACCGTGTCCTTGTCGATGTCATCCATGATGTGCTCACCCATCTTACTGAGGCGGCATTCCGTATAACGCATGGCTGCTGGCGAATCACCATCTACGGAACCGAAGTTCCCTTGGCCATCCACCAAAGTATATCTCATATTCCAATCTTGCCCCATACGGACAAGAGCACCATAAACGGAAGAGTCTCCGTGTGGGTGATATTTACCTAAAACCTCACCTACGACGCGTGCACATTTCTTATAAGGCTGGTTGCTGAAGTTTCCGATACCACGCATACCGTAAAGGATACGGCGGTGAACAGGCTTGAACCCGTCACGAACATCAGGGAGGGCGCGGGCTACAATCACCGACATAGAATAGTCGATGTAGGATTCCTTCATCTCTTCCTCAATGTTGATCTTCTTAATCCGATCTTGATCAATTGTCAGATTTTCGTCCATTTATCTATAACTAATTTAATGAATATTCATCAGAATGCCCTTTATTTTCGATCTAAGCGATTTTGGCACTACTTCAAAGGTACAAAATTACAATATTTTTTTGATAGTATAATGCTTTAGAACAAAAATATTCGTTAATTTTGCGATTATCCATTCAACCGGGTCTCCTCATCAGAACAAGGCGTAAAGATTTACTAAAATTCCATGTTTATCGTTTAAAGAAGACGGAATCTGTTGGTGATTCAAACTTAATGAGTACCTTTGCAGGTATGAAGAATCTTGTTTTAGATATCCTATTCATCTCCCTGTTCCCTCTTTCTGCCTCTGCACAGAATGACAGGGAGGAAGTAGACCGGCAATGGTTGCGCGACAGTTTGGCTGCCGCTACCACGATCCTTGCCTATCATCCAGATAGTGTAGACTTGCGCTTAAAGAAGGCGGCATGGAATATCCAACTTAAGCAATGGGATTATGCCAAGGACGAATACGACAAAGTACTTTACCTTCAGCCAGACAACTTGGCTGCGCTGTATTATCGGGCGTATGTGAATGAGCGGTTGGGAAGGTATAATTTTGCCAGGCTTGACTACCATAACTTATTGAAAGTTGTCCCTGGAAATTACGAGGCACAATTAGGATTGGCCTTGCTGAACGAAAAAGACAGGCATTATACGGAGGCGATGGATGGCCTTAACCGACTGTGCTCGCAATTCCCGGACAGTGCAGAGGTCTTTGCAGCCCGTGCAGGAGTAGAGAAAGAGCGGCACATGCTCGAACTTGCTGAATATGACTTTGGTGAGGCTATCAAGCGTGATCCGGATAATACGGATTACCTGATCAATAGGGTTGACATCAGGATACGACTGAAAAAGATGGATGAAGCCAAGGAAGACCTTGACACCTTGACACGGATGGGTACTGCCCGAGCAGATCTCCAAGAATTCTACAAACGCTTGAAAAAGAAATAGAAGGAAAAGAAAAGACCTCAAAGACAGGGAAATACCGATCTTTGAGGTCTTCTTCTTTATGGCACGATGGTGTCCTTACCTGCTGCCATCCAGGCTACAATGCCACCGTCAAGGTTGACAACCTGGAAGTTATCCTTGGCAAGCATCTTGGAAGCGGTCGCGCTACGATGACCTGTCCGGCAAAAGACATATACTGGTCGGGACGGGTCTAACATGGACTCTGCCTTCTCTATGAAATCCGGCTTTAGCATATCTATGTGAATGGAATCACCAATGGTTCCTTCCTGATACTCAGAGGCTGTCCGAACGTCAACAAGTTGCACGGAATCTCCTTGGATCCCGGTCTCAAAATCAGCGACGCCAACAGTCATGAAGTTCTTGGGGGCATACCCAAACATGGAGCTCATGAAGTTGTAAACAGACATAATCAATTTGTTCATAGGCTTTCTCCTCTATTTCCAAACGCTGACGACGCTCTGCTTTCCATATTTAAATGCCCGAGCCTTGATGACACCAGCTGGTTTGGCAAATGGTCCTGTGTACAGAGTGGAGGTTGAAGAAGGCTCACTGCCATCAGTAGTGTACCGGATTTCGGCACCATCCACCACGCTGTTCATCAGCACTTGACCATCCTTGACCTCGATGCCCGGGTTGGCAAGCCTGAAATTAATCTTGTTTTCCATCCAATAAGGCATCTCTTTCTTACTGATCACTTTCTCGAATGTGGACAAGGCTTGGTAATACGCCTTGACGCCAGCCTCTCCTTCCACATTCCCCCAGGAAGGTGAGGCGTTCCAACCGCGCTCTGCCAGTCCTGTTACCTTGGGGAAGAGATAGTATTCTGTCCAGTCATAGCCCCGGATCGTTTCTGCCCATAACTGTCCCTGTACACCTATGATATTCTTTTTCCCCTTCTCTGTTAACTTTGTCTTCCCAGCCGGAGTCGACTTCCATTCATCATATGGACGGTTATCCATATAATAATGTACGGCGCGGTAGACATTATAAGGGAGCATGGCAAAGGATTTGGTCTCATCCACAGATCCTCCCCAAACCAGTCCCCGCTCATCAGGATTCATGTTATAGGCAAGGTCCATGTAGAAGTTGTTTACATTACTGATGACAACAGGATAGCCATCATTGGCCATCTGATAAGCCAGTTCATCATCTCCGGCAAAAGGAATGGTACTCCATGCCATCACCCCATATGCTCTCTGGTGGTAATAGGGTTTGTTCAAAGGACGGTGACGGGAAGCGATCTCCTGCCATCCTCCATATTTCAGACCTTTCTCCTCCAGGAAGCGGATGATCTTAGCATAGAAATCGGAAGACAGCTCTTCTGCATTCGTCAGATGATTTGCCTTCATATAGTCTTGGCAAAGTCGGGACCCGTCCCAAGACGTGGCTGGTACTTCATCGCCGCCCAAGTTAATATTGTACAAAGGAACGCCTGCTTCCTGATACATCAGGATAAGTTCGTTGATGACCTTTTTCACAAATGCCAACGACGAAGGCATGGCAATATTGAGGATATTGTCATGATAGCCCTGGGCTGAACGATATTTGGAAGTATCGCCATCCTCATGCAGAAGGTATTCCGTTGCTTTTTTCGGGTCGCTCTGGATATATTTCACATAACGAGCCTGCATCGATTTGATGGCAGCCCTACAGTGCCCGGGACATTCTACCTCAGGGATCACCTGGATATGGCGGGCCTGGGCATACTTAAGCAATTGGATAAACTCCGCCCGCGTATAGAAACCGTTGCCCGTTGTGTTCCCTTTCATGTCATAGTTGCCATCATAAGCCGGGAACAGGCATTGCCGCTCATCCAAGGTATAACCACGACGACTGCCGATTTCCGTCAATTCTGGTAATCCGGGGATCTCAAGTCGCCATCCCTCATCATCACAAAAATGGAACTGAAGGACGTTGATCTTATAAGAAGCCAGGACATCTAACAGTTTCATCAGATTCGTGGAAGACGTAAAATCACGCGCGATATCAATCATCATCCCGCGGTAAGAAAGATCCGGGTAGTCCTTGATGGTCATGCAACGCAAGGAAACTGGATGCCCACCTTTTCCCTTCAGCAATGCCACTAAGGTCTGACAACCATCAAATACGGCATGTGAAGACTTTCCAGTGATAGTAATGCCTTTCGTGGAGACAGTCAACTCATAATATTCCCGGTTTGCGGAAGGCAACTGCTCGTTGACCTTGAGGGTGATAGGCAGTCCTTTGGCAGCATGCTTAATCCCATAGGATGAGGACAGTTTCTCGGACAGCAATACCCCCTCAGAGGCGGTTTTCGCATCCGTCACCAACCTGATGCCCTTTGACAAGGTACAAGATCCCTTCGTGAAGGTTGCGGATTTCACGCTTGGAATGATGTCAGCATCCGTTATTCTTGCTGGCATTAAATTCTTTGCCACATCAAACTGATATTGCGTATCCGTCATATATTCCTGTTCTGGGAAAGGAAGCACTTGGTAAGGAACCGCCTTCGGTGCTCCGTTACCGATCACCATAAACATGCCCTCAGGAGATAAAGCCCTCTTAGGCAGGCTATTTCCAATGGTCACGGGGATATGAATCGTATCGCCCTTCTCCAAAGGTGCCCACGCCTCAGTAGGTTGAATGTCGTAGAAATTGGCATGGACCTGCTTCAAGACTACCCTTGGATCGCGCGAGGCAATGCCAAGGGGCATTTGCGTAAAGTATAGATGCCAGTCTTTTCCTAAGGTAGAACCTGAGTTGTTCTTAACCACGAACTGGCAAATTGCCATGTTCTTCTGTGTCTTTAATTTCTGGAAAGTAACAGAAACTTGCGCATGGGCTTGCATACCCAAGAGGAATAGAATCCCAACAATGATTTTTCTCATGCAGATTGATATTATTTAATAGGGTTTGTCTGATTCATAACAGGCAGTATGGCATCTCCAATGCATGCATTAGGCATCTGGATATGAAGCATCGCGCAAACTGTTGCCGCCGCATCGACCATCTTAGTTGGCACTGATGTCTCTCCATGCTGGACATGCCATCCCATGAATACAAGGGGAATATGCGAATCATAAGGATTCCATACCCCATGAGAGGTTCCGCGCTCATCTGGCTTATCAAGATAATCGTAGTAGTTAGGGCGCAAGGTATAGATGACGTCCCCACTCCGTCTTGGATGATAACCATTCGCGATTCTCTCTCTAATCAACAGAGGAACGCTGCTCTGGGCTGCCTTGGCAAAATCTACAGCGAATCCAAAGCGCTCATCTTGATTCAGGTAGTCGACCAAGGCTGTCTTGATTTCTTCTAAACTCTTGCCAGACCGTTCGATAGCCGGATGATCTAAATAAAGCCGGTAATCGAGAATTCCAGTGATCAAGTTGGGGAGCTGGAACTTGCTTTCCAAATAACTGTTCAGCTCCTTTTTCAAGGCATCATCGTTGAATCCTCCTGCCAGTATCTTATGATTTCTCAAGTAATTATAGTTATGGGCGCCACCATGGTCAGCCGTTAAGAACAAGAGATAGTTGCCACGCCCAACCCTTTGGTCCAATGTATTCAAGAAGCGTGCTAAGTCTTTGTCCAACTCCATGAAGACTTCTTTGTTTTCCTTTCCACGTGTGCCGAAGGCATGTCCGATTGCATCCGTAGAAGAGACACTAACGGTAAGCATATCCGTAACATCCCCTTGACCCATCTTTTCATGGTCAAGGACAGTCTCTGCCAGCTTAAAGGTCAAGTCAACACCTTCGTTGGTCGGTTTCATGTCCTTCCCTGGAGTCGTCTGATATCTTTTGTTGAACTGCGTTACATAATCGGGCAACTGATCCATATAGTAGCTGCTTGTAATGAAATGGCCTACGGAACTATCATACCAATACGCGGCATTCGCACTATGACCTGCAGGTAAGATGGCGGCACGGTCCTTCAAGGCGATCCCGATCACCTTTGACTTGAAGTCTGTTGCAATCTTCAACTCATCCCCAATCGTGCAAGCCAACATATTCCGAGGTGACATCTTACCTGCATTGCTGTTTGTGCCCACGCCATGAACAGTGCTATCTGCCACGCAATAGGTAAACTTACCGTTCAGCAGATAGGAATTGCCCGCAATGCCATGCAAAGCCGGCGTGGTTCCTGTAAAGATGCTGGCATGCCCTACGGCCGGAATAGTCGGAAGATAAGG
>CAJLYG010000138.1 GCA_905210845.1 uncultured Prevotella sp. | reverse complement strand
CAATAGAACTGGAAAAAAAGGGGTGTTTTCTGGCTTGACAGACTTGTAGCCATCAATATACGGCTTGTTCTTAGTGACAACGGCAAAAGCCTGCCTGACTAGCTTGTTGGCAACAGCCACGACAGCCACTTTGCCAGGCTTACCGTTAGACCGCAGGCGATCGAAACAGGCCTTGCACTCTTTGTTACAACGAAGAGATGAGAAGGCGGCCACATAAAGCTGGCTCCTTAGATAAGAATCGCCATTGTGGTTAATTCGACCTTTGACATTGACTGAAGTACCGGATTGCTGATATGTCGGCGACAAGCCCAAATAGCGGGTGAGTTGCTTGGCATTATCAAAGTAAGTAAAGCCGCCAGTAGCAACGATGAGTGCAGTAGCAAGAGTAACGCCTATTCCCTTGATGGAAGTGAGGAGGCTCATCTGCTTCTTGTATTCTATGTTGGCTAGAGATGCCAGTTCTTCCTCCATTTGCTTGATTTGCTTCTGTAGGAACTTGATGGTCTTCTCCAGGACCTTCTTGCTGATGGAGTCGACAAAAGGCAGAGCCTCCATTGACTCTTGAAGGTTGGTGTTGGCAACAAGCTGCTTTTTAAGCTGACGAAGCACGGTCCTCTTCTGTTTAAGCAGCATTAGAGAATCGCTACGCATCTTGAATGGCTTGGGCTGCATCCTCTCTCCATATAGGGCAATGAGTTTTGCGTCTATTTCATCAGTCTTGACAACTGAGAGCATGACGCGGGCAAAGTTCTTGATCTTAAGTGGATTCTCCATACTTACCGTTATGTTCGCTTTGTCCAAAAGATAGAGAAGCAGCATACTGTAATTGCCAGTCGCCTCCATAACACAATGTGCTTCTGAAGGAAGAGTCTGGATAAACTTGTGGATACCTGAAGCGGTATTGGCATAAGTCTTTGTCTTACTGTCCTTGGCAGAAGAATAAGCGACCACGAAAGTCGCCTTACTGACATCAATTCCTATGTAAGTCATAGTCAATATTAATTTTAAAATAACAACATCGAACATCGTGAGCCATCATTGCAAATGCGGGGTCAAAGCCCAATGAACTATCCGGTTTCTGATGTAAGGAAGTGTGGGGGCAGAACATAGTTCACAGTCTAAATGACTAATGAAAATTCGGTCTTATTCCACACTTGATGTTGAAACTTTATGCAAATATACTAAAAAAAAGAAGATACAATGAATAAAAATATAATTTATTTCTGTTTCCTTATATTAGTAAGCTCCTGTATGAATAATGACTTTATGGATGTATATCCAAAGGATCAACAAACAGAGACTACTGCTTTTAAGACTTATGATAATTTTAAGACTTATTCTTGGGGGTTATATAATGTTTTTTTTGGATATGCTTCGGATTCGCGTCAAACAGATTCCATTTTTATAGGAGATTACGAAGCAGACAATATGATAAAAGGTCCTTATGGGAATGAAGGAAAATGGGCTTATGGGAAAGCAAAAGCTGAGTCGGAGAGTGCAGATTGGGACTATAAATATATTCGTAATGTCAATTTAATGCTTGGGAATATAGATAAGTCTTCAATGACAGATCATGACAAAGACCATTGGAAGAGTGTTGGTCTGTTCTTTCGCTCTTACAAATATTTCCAGATGTTGTCTAAGTTTGGAGCTATTCCATGGGTGGACAGAGTGTTGTCAGATGACGATGAGGCTTTGTATGAGCCTCGTACTTCACGTGATACAGTGGCTGATAATATTCTTGCAGACCTAAAGTGGGCAGAAGATCATATAAAGGCATCGGGTGATGGTAATAATACGATTAATCAATCTGTAGTTCGAGCGTTGATATCCCGTTTTTGTCTTTTTGAAGGTACATGGCGTAAATATCATGGACTTTCTAATGCTGACAAATATTTAACAGAGGTAGTGCGCGTAGGACCATTATTAATGAAACAATATCCAACAATCATGAGCAATTATGATGAGGTCTTCAATTCTGAAGATTTATCTGGTCAACCTGGTATTATATTATATAAGGCATACGAGACCAATCAACTCTGCCATGGGTTAACACGCATGGTGAGAACTGCAGAATCTAATATTGAAGCAACGAAAGATGCTGTTGACTGTTATCTTTGCACCGATGGTCGCCCTTTTACTGGTAATGACAAAGATATTTATGGGCAATTTCGTAATCGGGATCACCGTTTATATCTCACTATATGCCCGCCTTATAAAGTAAATGTTTCATCTAATAAAATTGACTGGAGTTATACAGATAATCCCCGTGATCGAGAATATATAGATCTGATGACTTCAATATCTAAAGAGACATATCATCGCTTGCCTACTTCCAATTTCAAAGGTTTTGTCTGCAGTATACAGCCACACTTTAAAAATAATAATTTGGGGCAGGCATGGAATGCCTCCCAAATGGGATTTTGGGTATGGAAGTATTATAATACGCACACAGATGCCATCAATGCTAAAGGAGTCTGCACGACAGATGCCCCATTGTTCCGTATCGAAGAAGTTCTGCTTGACTATGCTGAAGCAATGTACGAAAAGGGGAAATTTAATCAATCAGTGGCAGATCAGACTATTAACGTATTGCGTAAACGTGCTGCTGTAGCTGATATGATAGTGAAAGATATCGATGAGTCGTTTGATCCTAATCGTGATTTAGATGTTGATCCTATTCTTTGGGAAATTCGCCGTGAAAGAAGGGTAGAATTCATGGGCGAGGGGCGTCGCCTTGATGATTTAAGGAGATGGGCTAAGGGACACTATGTTGACAAGCAGCCTGTAGGGGCGTATGTTAATGACGCTCTTAAAAATAAAGTAAAGGTGACAGGAGGTACAAATGACAATTCTGGATATGTCTATTATTTTGCACAGCCAGTAGGTTGGCAAGAACATTATTATCTTTATCCACTGCCACTCAAGCAGATTGCGTTAAACAAAAATCTTAAGCAGAATCCGGGATGGTAATTATAACCGCACATGAATAAATATTTGTATTTTCCTGTTTTTGCTATGACCGTAGGATCCATGGATCCTACGGTCATGTATGCAAAAAAAATGGTTAAGCGCATGAATGTGCTTTTTGTAATGGCTGATGATCTCCGTCCAGAAATGGGATGTTATGGAGTAAATGATATTCATACTCCCAATTTTGACAGATTTGCATCACAGTCAATGGTTTTTCTTAATGCTTATTGCAATGCTCCTGTTAGTGGAGCATCAAGAGCAAGTCTTCTCACAGGAATGTATCCTAATTATCCTACTCGTTTCGTTAATTATACTTGTAGGGCATGCGTGGATGCACCAGAAGCTATTCCTTTGTCAGGGTGGTTGACAACTCATGGCTATTATACGGTTTCTAATGGAAAGATAATGCATCATATTGATGACCATGCCGATTCATGGAGTGAAAAACCATGGAGGTATCATCCTGACGGATATGATGTTTATTGGGCTCAGTATAATAAGTGGGAGTTATGGCTGAATTCTGAATCTGGGAAATTTATCAATCCTAAGACGATGCGTGGACCATTCTGTGAAAGTGCAGATGTTCCTGATAGTGCCTATGATGATGGACATGTCTTGAAGAAAACGATCCAAGATCTGAAAAGATTGAAAGATTCCCAAAAGCCTTTTTTCCTTGCTTGCGGCTTCTGGAAACCGCATCTTCCTTTCTGTGCTCCAAAGAAATATTGGGATATGTATCCTTCTATATCAATAGCATCTAATAGATTCCGTCCTTCGGATTTGCCAGATGAAGTACAGAATTCAAGCGAAATTTATGCCTATGCAAGAGTTTCTTCTCCCACTGATGAGGAGTTCTTGAGACAAGTTAAAACCGGCTATTATGCATGCGTAAGCTATATAGATCACTTGTTTGGAGTCTTAATGGATACATTAGATGAGCTGAACCTATCTAATAATACGATTGTCGTTTTGTTAGGGGATCATGGTTGGGATCTTGGAGAGCATCAGTTTGTTGGGAAGCACAACCTTTTTAATATAACGACTCGTGTTCCTTTGATCGTTCGTGTTCCAGGATTAAAGGCGGGACGCTCTTATTCAATGGTTGAGCTCGTTGATATTTATCCTTCTCTTTGTGAATTATGTGGGATAAGAGAGCCGGAGAATCAGTTAGATGGAAAAAGTTTTGTTCCTATCTTGAAGAATCCGCGAAAGAAGGTTAAGAATAATGTTTATGTACAATGGCAAGGAGGGGATGATTTGCTAAATTCTCGGTTTAATTTTGCATGGTGGGAGAAGAGCTCGCATATGATGCTATTTGATCATCAAATAGACCCACAAGAAAATAAGAACCGCTCAGATGATAGCCAATATTTTTCTATAAAAGATAAGTTATTTAAACGATTAAAGAACATTAAAAAATATGCATTCAGAAAGCATTAATCTGCATTATAATTGGTGCCTCAATAGATGATCATCCCCAATGTTCCTGCATGATGACGTAAATACTTTGTTGTACTGATTTCCTTTCAACGGAAAACAGTACAACTTTGTCTTTATAATATTGAATATTCTCTCTAATTGGCAGAGTTAAGCTTGGATTTTCTTGGGTGAGAATATGTGTGAGGACGAACATAAGTTCCTTCTTCCTTAAAGTCCTTGTATCAGAAGTTCTAATCATCTCCGCATGACAACATTATTTGCCATGTTTTCGTTCCTTTCAAGGATTTTCCTTACTTTTGCAAGGGACATACTGTTTCGTCCTACAACATAAAATGTGAAATATGACATTCAAAGACTTATCTAACACTCGATTCTCCGTGCGTAAGTACACGGACGAGCCTGTCAGCAAGGCTGACATAGACTATATCATGGAATGCGTGCGGATGGCACCTTCGGCGTGCAACCGTCAGCCGTGGAAGTTCCTGCTCATCACCTCTGATGAGGCAAAGGAGAATATACGGAAATGTTACGACCGCCCGTGGTTTGCGTCCGCTCCAATGTATGTGCTGTGCATGAAAGAAGTGAATGGCGGATGGGTGCGCCCGGATGACGGTAAGTCTCATGGTGACATCGATCTGGGCATTGCAGTGGAGCATCTCTGTCTCGCAGCGGCAGAGCGTGGTCTCGGTACTTGCTGGGTGTGCAACTACAATGTCGAAGTTGTCAGCCGTCTTTTCCCTGTTGATGGCTTCGAGGCTGTGGCGATCATACCCCTTGGGCACATCGCGGACGACTGTCCCCATGCAGGGAAAAAGCGTAAAGAGATGGACGAGATCGTTGAAAGTATTTAAACAGGGACGGTGCTGCCTTGGTGGTGTCGTCCCCAAGATCGGCAAGGGTGGTCATGCCGTTACTGCTGGGTATGCCACCCCACGTCCTAATGTGCACCAAATAAATTCACCTTTGGTAGGATAACAACGCCTGACCTAGCCCGTTGATAGAATGCAGTTGAAGCTGCAAAAGAGGTAGTTCAAATAGCACTTAAGAATGGATATCGTCTTTTTAATTAACCTTAGGGTATTAATCTTAAGATAAGGGGCAACCAATATGCTAAAGGAGTAGATGTGGGGAATTAAACGGGTCGTAATCCCTGTTGTACTTGTGCCTGACTTGATGTCTAATAGTTTATTTTGCCATCAGGACATTAAAAACTTTGCAGGGATCATCTGCCATACAATAATTTTTTGTATCTTTGTGGTCAAAGAGCATGTGGCGTTTCTTAGTTCTCTTACTATAAAAATATGAGAAATATTGCTAATCTACGAATTGTCATATAGGTATAATTTCGTCGAACTTACGTTAATTTAAAAGTATATCATCTAATGAAAGCAAAATTAGAACGACTAAAGATTTTAGACAAGGGTCGGTACACTCCTTTCGCACGACATCCGAAAGAAATCATCTTGGCCTTATTGACCTGTTTGTTCTTACCGGTTCATGCAGATTCTCTCCGTTCTCCGAACGGAAGGATTATTGCTACGATCTCTGGTGGGAAAGATATACCGTGGTTCAATATCAGTTATAAAGATAAAAATACCACTCACGTTGTTGACATTGAGACGTCTGGTATCTTGACCAGTACTGGCATGGGGGATAACCTTCGCATTACCAGCATAAGCCGGGCACGTCGTATCAACACGAGTTACGATATGCCTACTGGCAAACGAAGTCATTGCACAAATCGTGCTAATGCTTACGATATCACGATGGTTGGTGACAGTCGCGATACAGTCAAGCTCGAGTTGCGCCTCTATGATGATGGCATCGCTTTCCGCTATGCTTACCACGACCTCAGCCCCTGTCGTGTTATCGGAGAAGCTACGACATACCATATTACAGAGGGACGTAAGCGCTGGATGCAGCAGTGGACTGACTCATATGAGGGCTTTTTTCCGCTCACCACAACGGGAATCCACAAGGACCGACATTGGAACTATCCTGCCCTCATTGAGGCCGGTCCCGACGTTTATGCTCTTATTACGGAGTCAGGCATAGAACGTTTCCATAGTGCCTCTACGCTGCGTAATGACAGCGTAGCTACTGACTATCGTGTTACTCCCGCCACGAATACGATGATGCAGCAAGGAGACTGGCATAGTCCTTGGCGTGTTGTTATCATCGGGACGCTGGGCGAGTTGACGGCTTCCACACTTGTCAATGATGTAGCCTTGCCCGCTGCCATAGACGTAAGCAGATGGGTCAGGGCAGGCACCTGCTCGTGGCCATATTGGGCTTACAATCATGGTAGTAAGGACTATCAGATCGTGAAGAAATACATAGACATGGCATCCGATTACCACATGCCTTATATTCTCATCGACTGGGAATGGGATCAAATGAGTAATGGAGGTAACTTCACGGATGCTATAGAATATGCTCGAAAAAAAGGCGTGAAAGTATGGCTGTGGTATAATTCTTCCACTGGATGGCTTGAGCCAACTCCCCTTTACCGTCTCAACAAACCAGAAGACCGTGAGCGTGAAATGGAAATGCTTGAGAAAATGGGGGTGGCAGGCATTAAGGTCGATTTCTTCAAGCCTGACGAGCAAGAAGCTATGGCATATCAGATAGACATCCTAAGGAGTGCCGCACGTCATCACCTCATGGTTGACCTGCATGGCACGACATTGCCGCGAGGATGGGCGCGTACCTATCCGAATCTTATGACAACGGAAGCTGTTTATGGAGCAGAGTGGTATAACAACAAAGCGACGCTTACAGCGCGCGCTGCCTGTCACAATGCTACGTTGCCTTTCACCCGTAACATTGTTGGATCGATGGATTATACTCCTTGTGCTTTTTCTGATTCGCAGCACCCACACATTACGTCTAATGGTCACGAACTTGCACTGCCCATTGTGTTCGAATCAGGTCTAATGAGCTTAGCCGACAAACCTGAGTCTTATCATGCCCAGCCTACTGAAGTTCAGCATGTACTGGCTTCTCTCCCTGCTTCGTGGGATGATACGCGACTCCTCGCAGGCAAACCTGGTGAGTATGCCGTTATCGCCAGAAGGAAGGGAGATCAGTGGTACATTGGTGGCATTAATGGACGCGATAGCACTACCATGGTAAGTCTCGATTGGGCACAGTTGCACCTCTCGCCAAAGACTCCCCTCACCTTCATTACTGACGGTGAGGAAGAACGTTCCTGGTACATTACAACCACGATGGCACACAGACTACCTCCCACCATAACGATGAAAGCGCGTGGAGGATTTGTGGTCTCTCCTCTTAAAATGGATAAGTGAACTCTACTATAAAATTACAAAGTTCGCTATCTTATATTAAATCGCACCTTTGAGGCATGGTCTGGGCATAGCGATGGGGCATCTCTATCTCGTAGCTGTAGGGCGTGGTCCTGGCACTTGCTGGGTATGCAACTATCATGTAGAATGAGATACTGCGTAGCTTTAAATTTTCTCAAAAATAATGGGAAAAGGAATAAGTACTTTTTTACATTGGGTTGTTAATAGGTTAGTAAACATGAAAAAGTGTCTAATTTAATTAATACCAATATGGGGAAACATATCAAATTTAAAGCTCGATTCGTAAAGGCAATGCTTGCCTTATGCTTGTTGTCTCTTCCTGTTGAGATGACATTCGCTCAGCTTAATTTAACAACTCCAAAAGGGAAATTGGAGAATGTGGTCGGCCAAATCAAGAAGAAGACGAAGTATCGGTTCTTCTATAACGATGAATTGGCTAAGGTTCAAGTAAACGCTGTCCAGGTAAAGGACGCGTCCATTCGTACGATCCTTGACCGTCTGCTTGCAGGCACGAACATCACGTATCGTATAGCCGGTCAGGTTATTTATCTGTCCAAGTCGGCGTCTACCTCTTCTCAGTCGGAGGGAACACAACAAAGAGTTTTCCTCATGCATATCCGCCATGATGACGCTTGCGCCCTCCTGTGCGAAGAGCTCGGCCGTCTTGGCGCCAATGCCGGAACCGGCACCGGTGACGAAACAGACTTT
>CAJLYG010000137.1 GCA_905210845.1 uncultured Prevotella sp. | reverse complement strand
GCAACCTTGTCAACAAGCTGATCGACCAGCAAGTGGCAGATGGTGCCTTCAAGGAATGCCCGATCACTTTCCGTGATATCGCGCAGGCAAAGCAAGTCCTTATTGAAAGGCTGAAAGCCATTTACCACACCAGGATCCAATATCCGGAGCTGTAGACGGAAGATACGGAAAAAGAGAAGGAAAAAAGAAATCGCCCCACTCAATAAGAGAGGGTCTTTTTATAAGGGATCGACATCATAATAGACTTGCAAGGCAGCATAACGTTTGTCTTGCAAGACTTGTTGTTTAGCCTTGACCAGATAGTTGCGCACCAACTGTTGGTTGATCCCTTTCTCTAACTTGATCACGATCTTTCGGATATTCATCGACTTCACCCTAGCCACCGCAGGCTTGTCCGGCCCAAGGATCCTGTCGCCAAACCACTGTCGCAGAATACCTCCCATCTCAATGCCTGCCGTCTCTACGATACCATCGTGCTTATGTTTCATATAGACATAGATCAGGTGGTAGAAGGGTGGATAATGGAACATCCTGCGTTCCTCCAACAGATCTTGGAAGAAAGCTGTATAATCGTGGTGCACCACCTGCTGGATGACGGGCAATTCGGGATTCTTAGTTTGCAGGATCACGAGTCCTTGCTTCCCTTTCCTTCCTGCCCTCCCGCTCACTTGCGACATCATCATGAACGCATGCTCATACGACCGGAAGTCAGGGTAATTCAACATGGAGTCGGCATCAAGGATACCAACAACACTAACCTTATCGAAGTCCAGTCCTTTGCTGATCATCTGCGTACCGATTAAGACATTGGTCTTACCCAAAGAGAAGTCGGCAATCAGTCGCTCATAGGCATTCCGGGTATGGGTCGTATCCAAGTCCATCCTCGCCACCCTTGCTTCGGGGAAGATCTCCCGTATCCTGTCCTCGATTTTCTCGGTCCCATACCCCCGGCCTTTCAGTTCCGTGCTCCCGCAGTTAGGGCAAACGGCAGGCACAGGATAAGTAAAGCCACAATAATGGCATGTGAGCTGGTTCATGTTCTTATGCAAGGTCAGGGAGACATCACAATGAGTGCACTTTGGGACCCATCCACATACCTTGCATTCAATCATCGGGGCAAATCCCCTACGATTTTGGAACAAGATCACCTGCCGACCTGTTCCCAAGGCCTCGCGCATGGCAGCCAACAGGTCGGGTGAAAAGGGTCCGTTCATCATCTTACGCCGCCTCAGGTCCTTGATGTCTACGACCTGGATCTCCGGTAGCTTGATTCCCTGATACCGTGTCGTCAGAGTTACCAGTCCGTACTTTCCCTGCTGTGCATTATAGTAGCTTTCCATCGAGGGAGTTGCCGTACCTAACAAGGTCTTGGCACCATACATCTGTGCCAAGACGATGGCAACGCTACGAGCATGATACCGAGGGGCTGGATCCTGTTGCTTAAAGGAAGTCTCATGCTCCTCGTCGATAATCACCAACCCTAAGCGCTGGAAAGGAAGGAAAACCGCAGAGCGCGCGCCTAAGATCACGTCATAAGGATGGTCGGACAGTTGCTTCTTCCAGATCTCCACCCTTTCTGCATCGCTGTACTTAGAATGGTAGATGCCCAACCGGTTACCAAAGACTTTCTGCAACCGGTTCATGATCTGCACGGTCAGCGCGATTTCCGGGAGCAGATACAGCACCTGCTTGTGCTCTTCCAAAGCCTTTTGGATCAGATGGATATAGATCTCCGTCTTCCCACTGGAGGTGACGCCATGCAAAAGGACCACATTCTTCCTCAGCATTTGGAAAAGGATCTGGTTATAGGCATCTTGCTGAACAGCATTCAGAGGATGGATGGCTTCCCAATGGGGTTCCCCTCCATGATTTAGTCTCCCAACCTCTTTCTCATAGAGATAGAGAATATGCCTGTCAACCAATGCCTTGACGATAGCAAGGGTACAGGCACTGGTGTTCATCAGCTCCTCCCGGGTGACCTCTGCAATCTCTGCTGAGGGCTGGTTCCCATGCAGGGAGTCCCAATGGGAAAGCTTCAGGAAGTCTGACAGGACGCGTTGCTGCTTCTCTGCCCGCTTCAGTGCCCCGAAAACCAGTTGCAACGACTGCTCTTGTCGGAAGGCTTCTGACAACCCGACATAGAGCTCCTTCCTCGGTTTATACTGATCTTCTGCCTTCAGTCCAGCAGGGAAAGCCGCCTTGAAGATATCCCCTAAAGGGGCAAGGTAATATTGGGAAATCCATTGCCACAACTGATACTGTTGAGGCAACAAAAGAGGTGATGGGTCAAGGACAGCCATCACCTCCTTTACTTCGAAATCAGGTGGGTCATCATGCAGTCGGACAGCAATAGCCGTATAGGTCTTGCTCTTCCCCAAGGGGACAAGGACGCGCACGCCAAGCCTTACCTGCGGGGCCCATGCGTCGGAGACTGCGTAGGTAAAGACGCCGTCTAAAGGCAGCGGCAAGATGACATCTACATATTTCATTAGAAATAATAAGCCAGCCCAAGCTGCCAAGCACAGTTGCGTGCCTTCGTCTTGGTAACAGCTTCGGCAGTCTTCTTATAGGTCACGTCGCCGGTCTTACCACAGACGATATTATAGTTGGCAGACAACTGCAAATGACTAGCCAAGAACACGCCACCACCCACATTGATGCTGAAGTTGGAGTCCTTTAACTTCCAATCGATATTCTCCGTCTGGATCTCATCATCTCCCAAGCGGAAATCAAACTGAGGACCAGCGAACACGAACACACCTAACAAAGACCCCAAGCCAATCTCATAGCGGGCATTGACAGGGATGCTCAGGCTCTTGCTCTTCACGCTTTCGCCTTCCACTTTCCCTTCACGCTGATCGTACAAGGCCGAAGCGTCGACTCCTAATCCAATGATAGGAACCTTAAACTTGAGTGTCGGGCCGATAAAGAACCCATTCCTATTTGAGGAATCAAAGACATCATTGTTCAACTTCATTTCCGTGATGTTCAAACCACCCTTCACGCCAAACTGGAGTTGTGCTGCGGTACGAACCGGAAATAACATAACGAATGCAAAAATGATCAATGTAAGAACTTTCTTCATAACAATAAATTTATAAATGAATAAAAGGCGAAAACCTTCGCCACTCTTGTTAATGCCGTTGACGGCGAACCGTGACACGTGCAGGACTATTAGCAGAAGACGATGAACCGCTCTTCGAACGGCGAGTCTTCACAGACGCGCCGGCAGAGGAACGGCGGGAGCGTGCTGCCCGCACCTTCTTCTTCCCCTCCGTTGTCTTGGCGATACTATCCAAAGAATCCTTACGTGCCTGGTCGCCCCAGAGGTTCTTCTCAAAGGCAGCCAATTCACTTTCTATCTTCTTCTGCTCCGCAGAGATCTTCGCCGTATCCCCATTGCAATATTGGGCAAGCGTCTCGCCTAACATGTTCGTGGTCTTATAGATCTTTCCCTTGTACTTGTTCATCGTAAAGAAATCGTCTATGCTCATCGTGGCAGCATTGTTCAAGTTGCTCGTCATGATGATCTGCTTGGCAAGGAAGGGTGCCAGGTCGTCGTATTTCACCCAGAACAAAGGATAAGCCGTGGCTCCATCCCCGAAGTCATCTTCCCGCCTCATGATCGGGCACAGTGCCAATACCTTCCGATGGAAGGTAGACGTGCTCTGGTCATAATAAGCGCTCTCCTTGAGATAATAGGCTGTTACCTCCTTCGATGGGATGTCACTGTCATCGATATGCACGCCCTTGGAAGTCTTCTCATAATAGATATGGTAGTTGTCCAAGAAAGCACGCCTTTTCACCTTAGATGAATCATTGAAGCTCTCATTCCCATCCAAGCGATATTCATACACGTCAATGTTCCCGTGCATGAACAACTTGAAGATATAGGTAAACAGATTCATCTGCGATCCCACTGGTTCCACGGGATAGTACAATCCCGCATTCGCGTCCTCAGTCAAAGATAACTCGCGATAGATATCACGCCGCCATACCACGTCTTCAGGCATCTTCGCTTCCGTGGGGAAAGAAATCTGGGCGCGCATCGTCACATTGTTGGCATTCGACTTCTGTGCCTGTTGGACCTGTACCCTGCGACGCTCCGGTTGAGAAAAAGTCATCAGGGGCAGACATGCCCCCAACAAGATGAATACTATCTGTCTCATGATCTATCTGTCTATTCTTCCTATTTTACAATTACTTCCATTGATGACGGCAGTTTCCTGACGATACCGTCCGGACCGACTGCTGTTACGCGAGAGATATAAAAGCGGCGGTTCCTGGAGAGCTTGCGGAAAGCATC
Organism: uncultured Prevotella sp.; assembly: GCA_905210845.1. Taxonomy (GTDB): domain Bacteria; phylum Bacteroidota; class Bacteroidia; order Bacteroidales; family Bacteroidaceae; genus Prevotella. The sequence continues at coordinate 4,208 of CAJLYG010000137.1, read as the reverse complement.
CCTCTGGCGCGCAGAGAAAGAGGCACCATCCGATGCCATGGGAACAGCATTGCCCATGTTATCAAAGAACACGGTCTCGAAACCGGTCACCTTAAACTCGATGTCCAACAGTCCGTCGTCGATCGCGGCTTTCAGGCTGTTGATGGACATGAGCTGTCCCTTTGCCATGCCTCCGCCCTTAAACCGATCCGTGCCCAAGGCAATATAGGGAGTAGGATCCGGCAACTTGCGAACTCGGAAGGCGAAGGAATAGCTATGTGCCTTCCCCTTGTCGTTTGCTGTCACGGTAAAGGTCACGTCCTTGCCAACAGCAGCAGGCACTGCGATATAATGCCCATTGCCCGTAGACGACAAAGACCCTCCGCTCATCGACACATGCACTGCATTCTGAGGGATGCCCGGCACGCTCACGCTCATCGGGTTCCTATATCCAGCATAGAGGACGTTCATCATGTCTGCTGCCAACGTAGCCCCATTAGGAGGAGAGATCACCTCATATTTCTGCATGAAATTCCTGCGGAGGACGTCCCCTTTTGCATTGCGCATCAGGATGTATCCTCCTATTGTATGCTCTCCGACGCCACCTGCCGTAAAGGTATATTTCCCATTCCTGCCCCTTACCTTAGAACCATTGATATAGATCTCCGGCTGCTGTGTCGTATCCACGGCTGCCATCACGATATGGGCAGAGAACTGCTCACCTGGATACAAGCTCGTCTTGTCGGGAATGACAAAGGCATCTAATTTGTTGACACGGATATCCTTCAGGTCGATATTGGACACTAAGGTATGCAGGACCTCACCTTCCGCATAGCGAACATCGCTCTGCAATTTCGACAACAAGGTCACCGCGGCAGCGACAGGCATATTCTCGAACATATATTCCTGCCAGTTCTTTCCCATGGCATGCGCTTTCTTGGGCAAAGCCGTAGAGAGATTGCTCGCAATGATCGACTTCTGATGGGGGTCGGTTACCATCGTCAGGATTCGTTCCCGATAAGCATTGATGGCATCGAACAACCGTTTTCCCTTCCCTGATCCCGGGGCGAGCATGACCACGCCTGCAGCATCCAGGTTATCTTTCCCGTCAATATTATGGATATCCCCATCTTTCCCGTCCGCTTCCTTGACAATCGCTATTTTCAATTGCTGTGCAAAGTCATACAAGGAGTCGCTCATCTCCTTGACAGCTGTCGCTTTCTCGAACCATGCCCTTACCTTCTCCGGGTTCTTCCTCATCTGTTCTGAGAAATCTCCATAGATGGCTTCATTCTCCTTTGATGAATTGTCAGTAGTCCGATTCAAGCTGTCCTCTACAATTGAAAAGCCATTCAGAACTTCTGTTGACACATTCAATGCCAACATTGCCATCAAGACGATATACATCAGGTTGATCATCTTCTGGCGAGGAGAAAGAGGTCTTTTCTTTATAGCCATGATTGCTTATAGATTTGCGCCAGGAGCAGCAGCCTTCATGTTGATGGTCATTGCTTCTATCATCCTTGTATAGATCTTATTCAGTTGCTCAATCTGCGCCGCCATCTTCCGCGTCTGCTCGTTGATCTGGTCAATGGTACCGATCTGTGAACTGGCACTTTTGAGCTGCATCTCATAGACCTTGCAGATTCCGGTCAGTGTCCGGTTCAGGTTTTCCATTTCCTCACTGTCCGTAGTGAGGCGTTCGCTTTGTGCAGACACTTTCTCCAAGGTCTCGGTGAGCTTCTTCAATTCCTCCACATACCGGTTCGTGGCTTCTGTCATCTCAGGACTAATGCTTTCAGACGCGGCAAACGGCACGTTCACAGTTGCCGGATGTCCCTCCTGGGAAGCAGAAGGAGCCGTTCCATTCACGATAATGGTCCCTCCCGGTATAGCCCCTTGTACCTGAACGGGAGCAACTTGCGGCTGTGCCCTCCGGTCTACTGCCTGATGCTCATTCTCAGCAGAAGGAAGAGGTTCATCATGGTCCTCGACATGAGTCGGCAACTCCCTCCCTTCCGCTGTCTTGTCAAAAGGACGGTCGAAGGCAGAAAGAAAGAACACGAAGACCTCGGTTCCCATACCCAAGAACAACATGAAGTTGGCGCCGGGAAGATGGGTCAACTTGAACAAGGCGCCCAAAATGACAATGGAAGCACCCCAACTATAGGCATAATTCAAAAAGGTCTGGCCAGGCACGCTGTCCATCCATTTCTGCAACCGATAGATCACATTGTATTTGCTGTATTTTGTCATTTTATCTTTCCTTTCTTCTGTCTTGTACTGGTTGAATTGGCAAAGCTCCTGACGCAACGGAAACCGATATAGGAACGAGGCTGGTTCTGGTATTCCCAAGAACGCCATGCGCTCCGGATATAAGATTCCGGGTCCTTCCAAGAGCCACCCCTCACGCTTTTCTTCTTCAAGCGATAAGGATCTTCTTTCGCGGCTTGATAGCTCAGCTGAGGATTCAGGTCGTTCATCGCATCCACCCCAGACTCTGTATAGATGGTACTGGTCCATTCCGCCACATTCCCCGCCATGTCATACAGTCCATTGCTATTGGGTGAATAGATCCCCACTTTGCTTGTGATCAAGTTTCCGTCCTGGGTATAGTTCCCCCTGTCTGGCTTGAAATTGGCATAGAAGCATCCATCTCCATTCTTGACATCCTTGTTCTCCCAAGGGAATTCCGTGCCATCCTTCCCACGTGCCGCATATTCCCATTCCGCCTCGGTGGGCAAACGGAATTTCTGACCGGTAAGCTGATTGAGTTTTTTGATAAAATCCAAACAGTCGTGGTAGCAAACACGCTCCACTGGTCGATCGTCGCCAACAAAATACGATGGATTGTCGCCCATCACTGCCTGCCAAAGTGCTTGCGTCACCTCGGTCTGACCAATTAAGAAGTTGGATAAAGTGACTGTGTGAACCTGAACCTCGTCGCGGCCTGGGTTGCTGCCCATGTTTGGTGTGGCACCCATTTTAAAAGTGCCGCCTTCCACTTGCACCATCACAAACTTCACGCCATTCACGGTGAAAGTTTCCTTCAAAACCTTTTTTTGCTTTTGTTTCGCCGCTTTGCTGACCGTTTTCGATGATTTAGCACGAACGGCTTTTCTTGCAGCACGTTGTGAGCTGGCGTTCATGGCAAGAGGAGCCGACATCAATAGAAATGCACCCATCAGAGCGAACATCTTGTTTATCTTCATATCGTTATTAGTATTTAAAAATTATGATTCTTTTTAAAAAGCATTTTCAAAATCACAAAAAGTAACGCACCTGACCAAACCTTTCGGCATATATAAACCACTACTAACACATAGCAAAAAACGGAAAATAACTTAAAATCACATTATTAAAACAGATAGAGAAACAACTATGTGTGGAAAGATTTTGAGTATCAAAGCAAATTTTGTAATTTTGTTAGCGATAACACTAATTAAAACTCTTATGAAACATTTATTTTTAGCCATTTTGGCAGCCGGCATGGCATTCAGCGCAGCAGCCGACGACAAGGTAGTGATTCCTGACAGCACAGGCTTTAAGTTCACTGATGTGAAGGTAATTAAGAGCACTCCTGTGAAGGATCAAAACAAATCAGGCACTTGCTGGTGCTATTCTACCAACTCATTTTTTGAAAACGAAATCCTCCGCAAGACCGGTAAGGAAGTACACTTGAGCGAAGGCTTTGTGGTATGGCACTGCTATTTCGACAAGGCACAAAAATTCATTCGCATGGACGGCAAAATCAACTTCGCCGAAGGTGGCGCAGCCGAAGATGTGCCTTACGTTTGGAATCGCTACGGTATGATGCCTAACGAAGCATACACCGGTATGACTCACGGCGACAAGAAATTCAACACCGCCGAACTCACCGCTGTGCTCTCAGGCTTCCTTGATGTGGTGAACAGCAAGAAGCTGAAAAAACTCACTCCATCATGGCTTGAAGGTTTCCAGGGCGTGCTCAACGCTTATATGGGCAAAATTCCTGAAAACTTCACCTACGAAGGCAAGAACTATACTCCACAAACATTCGCAGCATCGCTCGGCATCAATATGGACGACTACATTTCTATCGCATCGTTCACACACCACCCATTCTATAAGCCATTCACCCTTGAAGTGGCTGACAACTGGACTTGGGCTCAATATCAAAACGTGCCAGTTGACGAATTGCTCGAAGTGGCAAACTACGCTATCGACCACGGCTACACCATCGCATGGGG
>CAJLYG010000136.1 GCA_905210845.1 uncultured Prevotella sp. | reverse complement strand
CGAGAGGTAGCCGTCAAAGGCGGCGCTTTCTGCTGCTATACGGGCCGCCAGGTCGCCGCGGTAAAAATCTTCGGCGCGGCTTTGGGCTCCCCCGTTTGATGGTCAAAGTAACATGGTTGAAAACGGTATGAGGACCATAATCCTTCCGAACATCGTCACAAATGACAGGGTAATCACCACTACGCAGGCAAGGCGGAAATTTCAAGTGCATGGCACTGTTATCCACTTCGTCGATTTCAACAGGAACCATTTTCTCAAGTTGGCGAATGCGTTGCTGCACCTGGACAGCCTTGGTCGGTTTATACCTGAATCTTTCAATGAATTCCTTGATATCTGCCATTTCCTTTTGCTGGTTTTCATAGGCACGGATTTGCTGTTCCCTGCGTTCCTTCCGTAGGATAACATATTCATCATACTTTACTTTGTAATCAATAACCCGACCACAACTAATCTCCAAGGTTCGATTGGTGACATTATTGATGAATGCCCTGTCATGGCTGACTAAGACCACCGCGCTGGAACTCTGCGCCAAGAACTGCTCCAACCATTGAATACTCTCTATGTCCAAATGATTAGTGGGCTCATCGAGCAACAATACATCAGGATGCTCTAAAAGGATCTTTGCCAATTCGATACGCATACGCCAGCCTCCACTGAACTCCGACGTAGGACGATTGAAGTCTGTACGTTCAAAGCCAAGTCCTAAGAGAGTACGTTCCATCTCAGCCTCATAGTTCTCTGCTCCCATCATCATATAGCGTTCGTGTTCTTGACTAAACTTCTCCACCAATGCCATATATTCCTCACTCTCATAATCTGTACGTCGGGACAGTTCCTCATTCATCTTGTCAAGGCGTGCCTTCATCTTCGTGTTATGGGCAAATGCCTTACGCGTCTCCTCAAGCAGTGTCGTATCATCCTGCAAGATCATAACCTGAGGAAGATAGCCTATCGTGGTGTCATTGGGGATGGCAACGACTCCAGCTGTGGGTTTTTGCTGTCCACATAATATCTTAAGCATCGTAGACTTCCCTGCCCCATTTTTACCAACCAAGGCAATCCGGTCTCGGTCATTGATGACAAAACTTACGTCTTGGAACAGGGGCTTTACCCCAAATTCTACTTTTAGTCCTTCTACTGATATCATTTTACCTTATTTTATGAGTGCAAATTTACTGCAAATAATGCAAATACACGATTTTTTACTCAGAAATTAACCCTCTTTCGCCATTTCGACGATCTCCTATACGGAATCAGGAAAAACAGCGAAGAGTCTATGATTATTCGAAATAAATTCCGTAACTTTGCCCCAAAGAACAAAAAGTCAACAAAGCAACCCAATATCGGTTATGAATATTTTCACTAAAATCATCAAGGAAAAATTATCCTTGCCGGAAAGAGGGATAGAGAATACCCTACAATTATTAGACGAGGGATGCACCATACCCTTTATCAGTCGCTACCGGAAAGAAAGGACAGGGGGACTCGACGAAATACAAATCGAGAATATTCAGGAATGGAATGATCGATTGAAAGAGATCCGTAAGCGGAAAGAAACTGTCGTCAAGACGATTACCGATCTCGGGAAAATGACGGAGGAACTTCAACGCCGTATTGACACCTGCTGGGATGCGACAGCCTTAGAGGACTTGTATCTCCCCTACAAGCCCAAGCGAAGGACAAGGGCTCAAATTGCCAGGGAACAGGGTCTGGAACCTTTGGCACAGATCATCTTATTACAGCGGGAGCAGCAGGTGGACAACGTAGCAAGAAGATTCCTGAAAGGAGATATCAAGGATATAGCATCTGCAATCAAAGGGGCCCAAGACATCATTGCAGAAATCATCAGTGAAGACGAACGCTGCCGGCAGCAATTGAGGTTCTCGTTTAAGCGACATGCCGTGATCACCGCCAAGGTCGTAAAAAACAAGGAAAAGACAGAAGAAGCCGCAAAATATTCAGACTACTTCGACTGTTCTGAACCCTTGAGGCGTTGTTCCGGTAACCGACTGCTTGCCATGCGCAGGGCAGAAAAAGAGGGAATTCTCAAGGTAAGCATCTCCGTTGATGGTGAAGATGTTGTCGATCGGATGGAAAAGCTTTTTGTAAGAGGGCATGGAACTTGCCAAGACTTGGTGAAGGAAGCAGTTGCTGATGCCTACAAGCGATTGCTCTGTCCTTCAATCGAAAATGAGTTCGCCGCCCTCAGTAAACAAAAGGCAGACGAGGAAGCTATTGACATATTCAAAAAAAACCTACGCCAATTGCTGCTACAGGCCCCATTAGGGCAAAAAAGGGTCATCGGACTGGATCCGGGTATTCGTACGGGTTGCAAGGTCGTATGCCTGGATGGACTGGGAAATCTCTTGCATCATGAGGTGATTTTCCCATATGGACCAAAAGGGAATGAGAGAGTTGCTGCCGAAAGAGTCGAAACGCTTGCCAAGCAATATCATGCAGAGGCAATCGCCGTAGGAAACGGTACTGCAGGGCGTTCAACCCGGGATTTAGTCAGTCAGCAACTGAAAGATACGGCGATACCTGTCTTTGAGGTGAGTGAGGACGGGGCTTCTGTCTATTCTGCATCCAAGGTTGCCAGGGAGGAGTTTCCCAACGAGGATGTCACGGTGAGGGGTGCGGTATCCATTGCAAGAAGGCTGATGGATCCTCTTGCTGAATTGGTAAAGATAGACCCGAGAAGCATGGGGATTGGGCAGTATCAGCATGACGTAGACCAAGGTCAACTAAAGAAAAGCTTAGACATGACTGTAGAAAGTTGCGTGAATCTCGTTGGCGTTAATGTCAATACAGCCAGCGAGTCATTACTTACCTATGTCAGTGGCTTAGGACCTGCCTTGGCCAAGAACATCCTCAACTATCGGAAAGAGAACGGTCCTTTCAAGAGTCGAGCTGCCTTAAGGAAAGTACCACGATTAGGAAATGCCGCTTTTACGCAGTGTGCGGGCTTCTTGCGCATTCCAGGAGCACGAAACCCTCTTGACAACAGTGCCGTGCATCCAGAAAGTTATTCCATCGTTGAGCAAATGGCAAAGGACGAAAACTGTTCTGTCCAGGACTTGATTGCGAATCCTCAAAAACGTTCTGGCATCAATCTGCAACGATATGTAACCAACGAAATTGGTCTCCCCACCCTGCAGGATATCATGAAGGAATTGGAGAAACCTGGCAGAGACCCACGTGCTGAAATCGAAATATTTGAATATGATGATCGGGTGAGAACGATGGAAGATCTTCAGATCGGCATGGTACTTCCAGGCATTATCACGAATATCACCAAGTTTGGTGCTTTCGTTGACATAGGCATCCACCATGACGGACTCGTCCATATCTCACAGCTAACAGACCGGTTTGTTTCAGATCCCACTGACGTAGTAACCCTCCACCAGCATGTTCAAGTAAAAGTCATCGAAATAGATAAGGCACGAAACAGGATCAGCCTTTCCATGAAGGTATGATTTGCTATAAACTCTGGACATCTCTCGCTGCGTGAGATGTCATTCAAACCTGTGGCAAATATAATATAAGAAGGTAATCATTATATAAGTTCAAATTCTACCTCATTATCCGCAGTCGAGAAATTGTCCAGATTTCTAATGATAGATGGATATTCTGACTTTCAACAAGTCAGGAAATACTTATTGCCACATTCATATTCCGCTGCAAATATAATGAAAATTAATCATAAGAAGAAAAATAGCTGTTAAAAAACTATAATTCCGAATAAATTAACCATTTACCGATATTTTTGCCAATTTCAAACCTATAAAGACAGATAAAAAATTGGCGTGGAGATTAAGCATCGCATCACTATGGGCTCTGGACTGCCTTGACTGCACAACACCTAACGATTCCACGCCAGAAGTATTTCCCCTTCATCAGATAGAAATACAATCATTTTCGCGTGGTGTTACTCATTACCTTGCAGTCAGAATTGTCCAGATTCTTGTGATGGATAACTTACTAACGCCTATACTCAATGATCATCTTGGAATATTACCATGACTGGTTTAACCCCAAAACGATTGCAAAGATAGTAAAAAAATGTGGTTCACAACAAATTTATCACAAGAAATTTAGTATGAAAATATTAAAAGATATAAATAAAAAAAGAGTTGCAAATTTTGTTTGCAACTCCCTTTGAATATGGTTGATAAACGAATCTCTACTTCACCTTCTCCACGATGGCCTTGAAAGCCTCTGGATTATTGACAGCGAGATCGGCAAGCACCTTACGGTTGATCTCAATGCCAGCCTTGTTCAGGGCACCCATCAATACGGAATAGCTCATTCCCTCGAGACGTGCTGCAGCGTTGATACGCTGAATCCACAAAGCGCGGAAATTACGCTTCTTGGTACGACGGTCACGGTATGCATAGGTCAAACCTTTTTCCCAGGTATTCTTTGCTACCGTCCAGACATTCTTTCTCGCTCCATAATAACCTTTCGTGAGCTTTAAAATTCTTGTTCTCTTTGCTTTAGAAGCAACATGATTTACTGATCTTGGCATAGTTTTTCTTCCTTTTTAAAAGTTTGACTAATCATTAGCGGAGGCATAGCAAGTCGCGTACCTGCTTCATGTTCGTACGATCAACAAGTGTCTGGTGATCGAGGTTCCTCTTCTGCTTCTTTGTCTTCTTAGTCAGAATGTGACTGTGGTAAGCATGATGTCTTTTGATCTTACCCGTACCAGTGAATGTGAATCTCTTCTTTGCACCGGAGTTTGTCTTTACTTTTGGCATTTTTTTAAATTTTAAATTTGTTATTTATTCATAGTGGCAACGCATATACCGGGCGTTACGCACTTTATTTATTCTCACCTTTCAACTTTGCAAGTGCCTCTTTGCTGATCTTGGCATTGGCAAACATCCCATTCGCAACGGGCTCGGAAGATTCCTTCACCGAAGCGCCTGTCTTTTCTTCCTTCGTCACTACCTTCTGCACCTTCGCTGCTTCCTTAGCTTCAGCCTCACGCTTCTCGCGATCTAACTTCTGCTGACTCTTCTTAGCGACACCCGCCTTCTTGGGAGCCAAGTACAAGAACATTTTCTTTCCTTCCAATGCGGGCATCTGCTCCACCTTGCCGTATTCTTCCAAATCATTGGCAAAGCGCAGGAGAAGAACCTCGCCTTGTTCCTTAAAAAGGATAGAACGCCCTCGAAAGAAGACATAGGCACGCACCTTGTTTCCTTCTTGCAGGAATTCTTGGGCATGCTTAAGCTTGAACTGATAATCGTGCTCATCCGTCTGGGGACCAAACCGGATTTCCTTCACTTCCACCTTCACCTGCTTTGCCTTCATTTCTTTCTGGCGTTTCTTCTGTTGGTAAAGGAACTTGGAATAGTCGATCAAACGACAAACAGGAGGCTGTGCATTGGGAGAGATTTCCACGAGATCCACCCCTTCTTGACGAGCCATGTCTAATGCCTGACGTGTCGGCACCACCTGTGACCCATCGTCTCCTACAATACGCACTTCCCTAACGCGAATCTGCTCATTCACGCGGTACTGATTCTTCATTTTGTCATTCTTCATTCAACTATATTAAGAGTCCAATTTTGCTAAACGGCTGCAAAGTTAGTGTTTTTTAGAGAATTAACCAAATGTTTTCGATAAAAAATTCTTGTCTTTACACAGATAATTTTAAATATTCACGAGCTCATCCATAAGCAAGGGCATGTCCAGATATTGCTGTGCCTTCTCCACAAATTCGGAGATATCGGAACCATCCACAAAGGCATGATCGACATAAATGCCAACGGGAGCTACTTTTCGACCCTCACGAATGACGATTTTCCCAACATTCATCAAAGGCCAATGGCTCCCTACGCCGGGCTGGAAGAAGGTATAGGTCATGGAGGAGAAATAAAGTGCTGGCGTAACGGAAATATTGACTACATCCATATCCCCCTTCTCAATGATTGCCCGGTTCACCCCATAGGGATCCCCATCTGCTGGAATGTTCATCGTGATTTCTTTCATCTTATTATAGTATGTTTCATCATCTTGATATTTTCCCACAAAAATAGTAAAAACGAACAGATCTACCAAATATCTCCAGAATTTTCATTTCTTGCGCTATCAAACATGGGACAGAATATATCCAATATCGCCACAAATATGTTTATTTTGACTAAAGTTCCCAAAGAGAACATTAATTAAAACGAAAAGGATACTAATATTCATCCAAAAAGCACTACTTTTGTGCCATTAATAGTCAAAAGTATATCGTTTTATATGTCAGAATCAACCAATTTGGAGAGAATAACCTTGGATTCGGTACAACAGGCGGATGCAAAACTGTTGTATTCGGATGATGATTTTGTCGTCATGAACGACTTTAAGGACATTTCCACGTTCAGGGGGGCTCATGTCAGCTCCTATGTCATCATCTTTTGTAAGAAAGGAAAGATTTCCTTTACTTACAATCACAATGAGGACCATATCACGACAGGAGAATGTTTTGTCTTTGTGCCGGGAAGTATCATAACAGACATCATGATGTCATTGGAATTCGAGGGCATTGGCGTGTTCTTGACCCAGCGTCTCCTTCAGGGATTGCTCCATAATGATATTAATATCTGGAACAAGATCTTATATGTGGAGAAACAAAACAAATTTGTTGCTTTCAAGAGCCATGGGGAGAACATCCCTGACTATGGGAAATACTGGAAGATCGCTGCGGAAAACCGCAACCGTCCTTTTGCCAAGCAAATCACACTCTCCATTATCCACACTTTCTTGTTGGAGATGTGCAGTATCTTTGTCGACAACGAGGAAAAGCGTGGGATCAAATTTGTCCAAGAGGATCATATCATGGGGAAGCAGAGCCAAGTGATCTTCCGACGTTTCATAGCTACCCTGCAACAGGAGAAGGTCAAGCGCCATCCTGTTCCTTATTACGCAGGATTACTGAACATTTCGTCAAAATACCTGACGACCATCGTCAGGAAAGAAAGTGGGAAATCTGTGAGGAATTGGATCTGCGAGGCGGTTGACTCCGACATCACTTATTATCTCTTTAACACGAATGCTTCCATCAAGGAAATCAGTTCCACATTAGGATTCCCCAATTTGTCTTTCTTCGGGAAATATGTAAAGGACCATTTCGGACAATCCCCAAGGACCTTGAGGATGCAGGCGAAAATAAACAAGAGGAATTCCAATGGAACAGTTTAGGATCAAGAAGGTTGAAACAAAAAAAGGAGCTGAAGGAATTTATCCGTCTCCCGGAGCGATTGTATCAAGGATGTCCTGATTATGTACCAGACATGGAATCAGAGATCGAGGCAACCTTCGATCCCCAAAAGAATCCTGGCTTAGACTTCTCGGACATCCAGCCATTTATTGCCATTGATGAAAAAGGAAGCATAGTAGGACGTATTGCCGGGATCATTAACCATCATGCCAATGAGGAATGGAAGGTTAAGACGGTGCGCTTCAGCATGATTGAGTTCATCGATGACATCAGGGTCAGCAAAGCCTTGCTTGACGCCGTGATGCAATGGGGAGTAATGGCGACCCTATCTCCACGCCCAACGCAGAAAGACCGGCACACTCCCTGGAACGCTGCATGCAATGGGACAGATCCAGCTTCAACAGATCGGGTACGTCAACGCGCATGCTACCTCTACGAAAGCCGGGGACGACAGGGAAGCTTTGGCCATCTCCCGCATCTTCGGAGACGATAGAGTGCATGGGAGCTCTCTGCAAGTGGATGCGGCACCAACACGAGAAGATGTGCAAGGAACTGGCTCACGACCTGTAGCGTTAGCGAACAGGAAGTTTTCATATCCGAAGTTTTTTTAATTGTCTCAACATGTCAAAGAACGATGCGCAGGGAGGTGAGCTTTCACGCTCTGTGAGGTGGTCTTTTGCGCCCTGTGAGGTGATCTTCTACAAGGCGGGAGATGGCCTTTTGCGAGACAGGAGAAGACCTCCTGCAGCCCCGCTGCTGACCGATCAGGAGCACGGCTGTCAGGAGCACTTGACCTTCGGGTGTGCGGGCGTGATCCAACGGTGTTCCTCCTCGTCCCAATAGTGGGTCATGGATGCCTGGGCAGGCGCGTCCTTGGGGATCGGGCGACCCTTGTAGTCGTAGTGGTTGCCCTCCTTGTCCCACTTGTCATAGCCCGGCGTCAGCTGGAGGAAGCCGCCATAGAGGTACTTGGGGTATTCCCGGTCGTCGTAGGTTACCGTCCTGTCGTTGCTATTGGTCACGGTCTTGAAGTGGACAGCGTCCCGCTTCCTTCTCTCCCGCGCCCTGTCCTGCTCAGCGAAGGTGTCGAAATCCTTGCGCGTGCGCGTGCCCTGTGCCAGCAGGCTCGCCGTGTACAGCTTGGCGTCGGCAAGGTCCTGCATCGCCTTCGCCTTGCTGGTGCACTGGCAGAGGAAGAAACGCTTCACCGTCCCGCGCATCTCAGGGTCCATCAGGCGGATGCCCGTGATGTACGTCAGCGACTGAACCCATTCCTCGTCCTTCATCATCTCGTCAGCCAGGGTCGCGTTGTACTTCGCTGGGGATGGCTTTTCATCCGCAGGACGTGAC
>CAJLYG010000135.1 GCA_905210845.1 uncultured Prevotella sp. | reverse complement strand
CATAGCGGTGGCAATTCCAATCATGATTCGCTGGAGCATTCCGCCGGAGAGCTGGTGGGGAAAGTGCTTAGCGCGATGACTGATGCCCATGCGCTTCATCACAGCCTCCACCTTCTTGCGGCGTTCTGCCTTGGGAATACGGAGATAGGTGAGCGGTAAGGCAATGTTTTCCTCGACATTCAACTCATCAATCAGATTGAAACTCTGGAAGACAAAGCCAATCTCGCCCTTCCGGATGTTGGTACGGTCCTTTTCTTTCAACTGGGATACTTCATGCTCACCTAACCAATATTCCCCTTGGGTGGGATTGTCCAACAGCCCGAGAATATTCAACAAGGTTGACTTGCCACATCCTGACGGTCCCATGATGGCAACGAACTCACCGTCATTGATTTCAAACGAGACCTTGTCTAAGGCGATGGTCTCCACTTCATCCGTACGGAATGTCTTTGATAAATTCTCTACTTTAATCATATCTTTGTCATTTTATGGATTCTTATAATTGGTTTATTCTTCTTTCAGATATTGAGTGGGGTTTGCCCTGACCACCTTCCTGCAGTTATAGGATAAGGTGAGGACGATGATCGCGATCACCACGATGATGCAAGGCAGGAAGATCAAAGGATGGAGGGTGATCCTGTCGGCGAAGAGCTGCAGCCATTTGCCCGCGATGATCCATGCCACGATGGCTCCCAAGATCACCGTTGGTAACGAGATCTTCAGCAGGTCGATGGCGAGCATACGGTAGATATCCTTGTCAGCGGCTCCGTTCACCTTCCGGATGGCTATTTCCTTGCGACGGCGGTTGACCTCATCGTTCGTGTATCCGATCAGTCCCATCAGGGCAATGATAAGTGCCGTGATCCCTGTTACCTCGGTTCCGATGCGGAAGGAGTTGACACTGGCGTAGGCATCTACTACCATCTGGCGATAGTCGGTAACCGTGATGTCTTGCCCAGGATAGAGCTGTTGCAGTTTCCCACGGATCTTATCCATGCTCTCCTGGTCGATATGGTGCAGTCGGATCAGCAAGTTAGGCATGACGGAGTGGCTATGGAAGAGCACGCTGGCACGCCGTTCGCGTTCCAAGCCGCTGCCGAGCTTGGTTTCCTTGTAGACCCCACAAATGGTATAATAGGGATGCAGGGAGTCGCCATGCTCACTCACAAGGATACGTTTGCCGACGACATTGTCACCCCAATGCGCGGCTTGCTTCATCTGGGAGACGAAGCTCTCGCTCACCATCACCTCTTGGGAATTGCTGTCAGCGGGCTCAGTGAAGTTGCGACCGGCTACCACGGGGATCTTCATCAGGCGCAAGTAACCGTCAGAGATACTATACTGGTCGGCAATGTTGATGTATTGCTTGTCATCACCGGGCAGGTAAATATTATTGCCACTATGCGATTCAATGGGCAAGGTGGAGCATGAGGTGATCCCTTCCACCTCCGGCAACCGGCCCAAGGCATCATATCCTTTCTCCATATCACCTGTTTGGGCACCCTCAACGGTAGCTATAGCGAGGTTATCCGTATCATATCCCATGTCCTCATGCATGAGACTGCGATATTGCAGCATGATCACTGCCAACAAACACAGCATGACACTCACGGCAAAGAACTCGATGGCAAGCAGGATTGCCTTCCACCGATGGCGGGTCTCCTGCTGTCCGCGGAAGACATTCGCCACAGGCATACGGTTGTAAAGTCTGCCCGGGACATATCCTCCGAGGAGAAGGATGAGAAAAAGGATGGTCAACCAGATCCAGCAACCACGGTTCAACAGCAAGGCAGTCAGTGGGGCTGAGATGTAATGCTCGACGGTTCCCTTACAGCAAACCAACAAGGCAACGGCCAAGAGGATCGCTGCCAGCAGGTGGGCAATGGTATCCCTGAAGGTGATGGCATAGATATCTCCCTGCCTTGCCCCAAAACATTTCCGCACAGCCATCTCCCGAAAGCGGCTCATCATATTGCCCATCACGATGATGATATAGTTCATCACGGTAGAAACCAATAGGATCAAGGCAAGGATCGACATGATCCAGCACATCGTCTTGATTTGATCTTGCATGGTATAGGTCTTCGTGATCTGGACAAAGGAGAAGTTAAACTCCACTCCAGCCTTCTTCGAAAGGGCGAACTCCTTATGATTGGCTATCATCTTCTTGACATTTGCCTTCAGGTCGTCCAAATGCGTGCCCTTAACCAGTCGCACATAGCTCTGGAAACGATCGGCTCCCACCCAGTTGTCCACGACATTGAAGTTCCAGGCACGCCGTAAGGTGGAAAGGGCAACGATGACATCCTGCCCATGGAAGCCTGATCCCCAAGGGAAGTCGTCATACACCCCGGCAATGGTGAAGGTGTATGGGTATGTGCCATGCCCCTTGATATGCTGCCCAATGACATTCCCTCCGATCTTTTCGGCAAGGCTACGGCTGATGGCACAGTAGTAAGGGCGGGAAAGGGCTTCTCTCAGGTTCCCTTGGATGGTCTTGCGAGGGAACATTGAGAAGAAACAACTGTCGGCGGCACCGATCGTCTCGAACTTGAACTTCCTGCCGTTGATATCCATCGTGGCATTGCCTATGATCGGGGTATACCGCGTAGCGACCTCCACCTGTGGGCATACTTCCTTGATGCCCGGGGCTATCGCCCCACTGGTAGACGACCATTGGTTGTATTGTCCGTCCTGTACGACATCCTCAAAAACCTGATAGACACGCTCATGATGGGGGAACCATGTTTCCATGGTCTGCTCGTAAAAGACCTCTGCGATCAGCACTGAGGCAACGGCAAGCCCACATCCTAAGCAGAGGATCTTGGCTACATCGTGCTGACCGCGTTTAAAGATTTGTTTCATATCACCATTGTTTAATAGGCAACAGGAGCTTCGTAGGGCTCCTTACGCCAGGTTATTCTATTCGTTTTTTAAATGACTAACCGGGTTCTCATCACTTGCCGCCCAGCTCTGGATCGCTACGGCGCAAAAGCCGATCAACCCAACGGAGAGGATGGAGAGCAGAATACAATGCCACCAAGTAATGCGGTAGGTGTATTGCGCGATCCAATCGCTCACGACATACCAGGTGACCGGCAGCGCGATGAGCGCAGCAATGCCCACATAGGCAAGGAAGGAGCAGATAAGACGCACTCTGACCTGTTTGTTCGTAGAACCGAACACCTTGCGAATGGCTATCTCCTTTGCACGCTGTTGGATATAGTAGGTGGACATGGCAATGAGCCCTAACAGCGAGATAAGGATGGCAACGAAAGCAAATAAGGTGAGGATGCGACTGACCCGGATCTCCTGCTCGAACATGTTCTCTATGCTCTGATAGATGAAAGGACGGTCAGCGTCCATCTCCTCATGGAAGACCTTCCGGTAGATATCCGCTACTCCCTTGACTGCCGCGGCTGCATTGCCACTCACATGGATGAGCAACATGTTGGGCACATGGTCAAAGATATGGGTACGTTCAGGGTGTCGGTAGATGTAAAAGAGGTTCACCTGACTGTCATTAGGATCCGTGATATCCCTGACATGGACTGGCTCCAAGACGCCAGCGACGTGCTCCGTGGAGTCTTCATAGATATTCAGCTGCCGAGTACCTGTTGGCAATCCCATCGTCGCCTCATAGCCAGTACTGACATAAGGGCTCCCATCAGGCGTGTTATGATAATCAACACGTACCTTTAAGCCTAAGGTCTTGAAATAGTCGCCGTCGGCATAGAAGCGCTGCAGGCGCACCGACCGGTTGTCATGGTTGTACATCTGGTTATATCCCCCGGTGATCGGCGAGCCATTAGAAAGGGATGCGGACACGACAAAGGACTGGCGGAGCAGCTCTGCCTTAAAAGTCATGTTCTTGGAGAAATCAGCCGGGAGGGAGATCTCCATGACATGGCGGGTATCATAGCCCAAAGGAGCATTCACGATATGGCGTATCTGCAGGCTCATGACCAAGGAGATGGCAATCAGTATCATGGTGATGACATTCTGGATGACGATGAAGACCTTGCCTAATACCATGCGTGTCGCATGCTGGAAGGTTCCTTTCACCACGTCAATGGGCTTATAGCGGGAGATCAGGGATGCCGGGATCAAGCCTGCCAAGGCGCCCGTGACAAGGACCAACACCGCCATCAGCAAGAGGTTGAGCGGAGACAGCAGGGACACGGCAGCAATATGGGCGTTCAGCAAACTGTTTGCCTGTGGGATCAACGCCCATGCCAATAGGATGGAAAGAAGGGAGGAGACCAAGCAGAGCAAGATACTTTCACCTACTAACTTGCGGATGATATCGCTGCGCTGGCTACCGAGCAGACGGCGCGTTGCCATCTCATGGGCCCTACGGCCCGACTGTGCCACGGTGAGATTGATATAGTTCATCACAGAGAACAATAGGATGACAAGGCCAACGGCGAAGAGAACGTTCACCAATTTGGAATTACCTCGCGAGCAAAAGGCAGAGCCATACTCCGAGAAATAGGTTTCCTGGAAAGGCAATAACTTGAATAGCAACTTCCCCTTTGGGAAGAAATCCTTGTAGATCGGTGCCGTCACCTGGTCGATTTGCTTTTCCAAGACCGTGGCATCTGTCCCTTGGCGAAGCTTGAGATAGACCTCAGGGTCACCGAAGTTGCCATCCAACCGGAACAGTTCCGGGGACACATCGCGCAGCAACTCATACCGGCAAAGGATGTCGGCATCAGGAAGCATCGTCCCAGAGAAATTTTGATAGACGCCTTCCACGTGCAAGCGCAGTTGATGACCTAACACAAGGGTCTTCCCAATGGGGTTCGCAGTGCCGAAGAAGGCACGGGCAAACGCCTGGGAGATAACAGCCGAAGTGTTGTCGCGCAAGACCGTGTTGGCACTGCCCTCTGCTAATGGCACGGGAAAGAAGGAGAAGAAGGTGGAGTCAACGCACAGCAGGTCGGCTTTCACCCGATCATCAGCACCCTTTCCGACTTGCCATCCACGACTGAAGAACAAGGCACAGCCCGACTCTACTTGCGGACAGCGTTCCTTCAACACACGGATCAGTTCACGACTGGAGCCCGACCATTGCTCATGCGTCCCTGACTCGGTGTAGTCGACTGCCATCAAGTAAGTCTGCTCCGTACCTGCCAGACGATTAACACTTTTCTCGCTTTCGTCATACAGGAAGATGAGGATCACAAAGGTCAACGACAGACCCAGTCCAAAGACATTAATGAAGGTATATGCCTTGTTGCGCGATAGGAAATTAAGATAGCTCTTCATGCCTTACTTTATTTTTAGTTCTTGATAATCCTTATAGCTCTCATAGCCACTGACGATGACACGCTCACCGGGTTCGAGTCCTTCGAGCACCTCATAATATTGTGGATTCTGCCTACCAATGCGGATATGGCGTCGATAGGCCTTATGTCCGTCCTTGTCGACGACGAAGATCCAGTTGCCACCCGTCGTACTATAGAAAGTCCCCTTGGGGATAATGACGGCTTTCTTGGACTGTCCCAATTGCAGGTCGACATAATAGGTCTGCCCCGTACGGATATTGGTGGGGCGTTCCCCTAAGAAAACGAAGTCGATCTTGAATCGTCCGTCATGCACTTCCGGGTACACCTTATGCACGGCAAGCAAGTATTTCTTGCCGTTCTGCTCAAATGTAGCACGCAGTCCATTGTGCACGCGGTCGATGTATTGCTCGTCCACCTGTGCCTCAACCTTGAAGTCACTGAGATCGTTGATGACCCCGATCTTCTGCCCGGATGAGATGTTCTGTCCTAATTCACAGTCCAACACGCCCACTTCCCCATCGATTGCCGATCGCACGTTGAGCTTTTCCTTGCGCTCCCTGACAAGTCGCACATTCCGTTGCATGGACGAGAGATTATCACTCATCTGGTCCATCTGTGCCCGACGCAGTTGCTGGCTCTTGGCAAGACGTTGTTGGATGAGATGGTATTTCTGCTCTGCGAGCTGGTAGTCTTCCTTTGCCTTCAGATAATCGTCACGGGAATTAAGTTGTTCTTTCTGCAAGGCTGCCTGATGATGGTACTCACGGCGTTTTTGCACGATGTCCTGCGCCAATTGCAAGGCCTCGTTCCGGTTATTGAGTTGGTCTTGAGCCAGCGACAATTGCGTATTACGTAGCATGTCCTGCTTCTCTGCCAACTCACTCTCCGCACTCAAGATCTCCAGGTCGAGGTTGCTGTTGCTCAGGCGGATGATGACATCCCCCTTGTGTACACGAGTGCCCTCGTCGACCACTTTCTCCGTTACGATGCCCCCTTCTTCCGGGGAAATCTGCACGACCTGTATTGGGACGACATTGCCATCGACACTGACGTAATCGTCAAACTGTGCCGAGCGCACATCGGCAATGCTCAGGGAGTTGCCCTCGACGGCTAGGGTTGAATTGAAATTGCCCAAGGCAAGGATAACCAAGGCTGCGACCAAGAGGATGCCGGCCATACACCACACCCAGTATTTCTTAGGGATCAGATACTTCTTTTGCTTTATTTTAATGTCCATAATGGTTCTCCTTTATAATAGTTGACGAGTTTTTGTTTCAAGGTAAACAAGAGTTGTGTTTGCAACAACTTGATCCTGCTCTCCAAGAGCGTTTCAGCCGAGGTATGCAAGTCGAAGGTGGAGAGCATCCCTTCTTCGTATTTGCGGCGGTTGAGATGGTATGCCACAGAGTCAGCCTTTACCTTCACCCGCATCTGCCTTACATCACTGTAGTAGCCGTCGCGGTCTAAGATCGCTTGCGAGATGCCATCACGCCATTGTCTGCGGCTCTCTTCCCATTGGCTCACGGCAAGATCACGGTCTGCCCGCGCCTGTCTGACATTCCGACGACTGGTCACGCTGAAGAGAGGAATGGTGAGGGATACCCCGACATACTCACCTAAGTTATTGTCCAATTGCGACCTGAACGTTGGGGTTTCTGATGACGGGCGAGAGAAATTACGGTAATAATTGGTATAGACGCCTCCCGCAAGCGACAACTTAGGCAGCAACTGAGCCCGTCGGTCTTTCAGGGCGAGCTGTGCCTGCCGGGCATTGAGTTCGGCAAGACGCACATTGACATTGCCTCCTTGCAGGTCATCGGCCCGGTCACGAAGGATCAAAGCCGCCGTATCTGCAGTAGCCTCATCCAACAGCAAGGTATCGGACAGGGGATAGTTCATGGCAGTCTGCAAGACCATCAATGCCGTGCGATAGGCATTCCGCTGATGAAGGAGGTTGAACGTGTCGGTAGTCACCTGGCTCTCTAATTGCGTCACGTCAGGCAGGCTCTTGTTGCCAAGCTCATAAAGGCGGCGGGTCTTATGCAGCAACGCTTTCGAGTCGGAGAGCTTTTCCTCATTCAAAGCAATGAGCTGATGAGCATACACGGCATCCACAAACTTGGTCATGATGTCGATGGCCTTGTCGTCACGCGACTTCTCCAGGGCGGTCAGGGCATGGTCACGCCCCATCTTGGCAGCCTGGAAAGCCCTTAGCGTCTGTCCTCCATCAAAGAGAACCAAGGAAGCCTCTATGTTATAATAGTTGTTGAACGTAGTCACATTGTCGTAGGTATTGGTCTCCGGATCGATGTTACGTCCCCATTGGTATTGGGCAGAGACCCCCGCATTGACCGTTGGAAGGAAGGAAAGCCGTGCCAGGCGACTGTCCGCGCATTTCTGGTCTGCCGTGATCTGAGCCTGGGTCACGGTCGCAGCATGCTGGACGGCATAGGAGATGCACCGGTCCATGGTCCATCTTTCCTGTGCCGACGCCGTCATTACAAATGACGAGAGAATGATACTTATGGAAAAAATCTTATTCATATATCGTCTTTCATGCCAAAGTTGTGCCAAAAAGCATAAGTCATTGATAATCAGAGGAAAGGAAGGAAATATCTATCGATGAGGGTGTCAAAGAATTAGACAGTCGGTGTAAAAGGATTAGACAACCTGCACTTCGCTCATTGAGCAGGAAGGACGGCTCCCCTCCTCCACTCCCAGCGACTATTTACGCCGAATATTTGCCGGTTTCATTCCTTTTTCTTATTTTTGCAGGATATGAAACAAGGAAACATTCTCATCGTAGACGACAACCGGAACATCCTCTCCACCGTGAGGATGCTATTGGAAGGGGAGTTTGCACAGATCGCCACAACCCCCAATCCCAACAGCATCCCCGCACGATTGCGGGAAGAGAAGCCGGATGTCGTGCTCTTAGACATGAACTTCCACAGTGGGATCAACAATGGGAACGAAGGACTTTTCTGGTTGAAGGAGATCAAGCGGCTGCGCCCACAGACACAAGTCGTGCTCTTCACCGCCTATGCGGATATCCAATTGGCGGTGGACGGATTGAAGGAAGGGGCGGCAGACTTCATCGTGAAGCCCTTTGACAACGACAAGCTCCTGACGACCTTGAAGGATGCCTATCGCAAAACCTCGCCGAGGAAGTTGCCCAAGACGACAGAAGGGGCGATGTTCTGGGGAGAGAGCGATGGTATGAAACGCCTCCATGACATGGTGGAGAAAGTTGCTGCCACCGAGGCGAACATCCTGATCACAGGAGAGAACGGCACAGGAAAAGAGGTCCTTGCCAAAGAGATCCACCGCCTCTCCGCCCGGGAAGGTCATCCCATGATCGCTGTAGACTTAG
>CAJLYG010000134.1 GCA_905210845.1 uncultured Prevotella sp. | reverse complement strand
GTTTACTTGATGAAGCACCTCAAGGGTGGCGTTAAGAAGGGCGCATTCGACGATGCTGAGGCTCAGAAGCGTTTCGACGCTTGGAAGAATAGCAAGGACGCTAAGATTTCTGCTGTTCGCGAGGGCGATGCTAAGGCAAAGAAGGAAGCTGCTGCTAAGGAGCTCGAGGCTGAGAAGAAGATGAACGAGGCAATCGCTAAGAAGGTAGCTGATAAGAAGGCTGCTGCAGCTGCTGCTGAGGCAGAGGCTAAGGCTGCTGAGGAAGCTCCTGCAGAGGAGGCTCCAGCTGAGGCTTAATCTTCGACAGAATCTTCTTTTGAGATTTTAAAGTATAAAGGTTGAATTTCTCTTTCGGGAAATCCAACCTTTTTTTTGTTTCTTTTGATTATGGGTGATAAAAAGGAAAACAGTTATTCGCATATTCTGAAATATACAGGATTGTTTGGCAGTGTGCAAGGATTGGGAATTCTTGTAGGAGTTTTGCGTAATAAATTTACGGCGCTCTTCCTCGGACCTTCTGGAATGGGACTGCTGTCTCTTTTCAGCTCAACGATTTCTGTTCTCAGTTCTGCGTTGCGAGGATGATCACAGAGGGCTCGACAGCTGCTATGACTGCATACGATAGGGGTCCGGCTGATCTGCAACGCGTCATAGAAGCTCTTCTCGCTTGCATGGCTCAGGTCGACCATGATGCCATTCCTGTTCATCTCTTCGATGATCCTTGCACCAAACTGGCTGACACCGTTATGGGTATTGCAGCCTTTGGCACTGTCACAGATATCATTATCCCCATTGTGGCATAAGGTGATGTAGACCACTCCTCGCTGTGCGAAGTGCTTGACATTTGCTATATCATGATTCAGTGCCAATCCATTCTCAATTCCAAATAGGATAGACTTACGGCCTTTCCGCTTGTCTTCATAGAGATCGGCAGGAGTCCGGGCTATGCTGAGATAATCTCCATTGTCCTTGACCATATCCTCAATCTTGTCGAAGATAAGGTCGGCATATTCCGTTGGGCTTTTTACGTCAAATGGAACCTTCGATGAGAAAGTCTCCCCCATTTTTGGCTGCGGTAGATATGCAGCCATGACGACTGCGTCCTGATGACCTTCCGTCATCTTTTGCAGGTCAACTCGTATCTTATTGTCCCGACGGTTCAGTTGTATACCTTTGGAGAGGAACATAGGAGTGTCGCAATGGGAGTCGAGTGTCAAGATGCGTTCGTGTAATTGTTTCGCAACATGGAAATTGTGAGCTTGCTCTACCAACCATTTGAAGAGAGGCAGTCCTTCTTCCTTCAAGTCTTCCGGATGCCATTGTACGCCCATAATACATTTATACTCACTACTTTCCATTGCTTCGATCGTGCCATCAGGAGCTTGGGCGGTAGCACGAAACTTTCTACCGGTGTCGGCTACTGCCTGATGATGGAAGGAATTGACATAGATCCTTTCCTGCTGATAAAGATGATACAAGATAGATCCCTTATCCACTTGAATACTATGTGTTGGCTCGTCCCGACCTGCATCCTGACTATGCTTGATGAGGTTTCTGCCATCGTTGATGTCCTGCCTGACTTTTCCGCCTAAGGCTATCGCCAGTGTTTGGATGCCCCGGCATATACCTAACATAGGGATTTGCCGATCGTAAGCAAGGCGGGTAATGAGTAGTTCTGGCAGATCGCGGACAGCATTGATTCCATGCAATTGGGGAGATGGCTCTTCCTTCATCCATAGTGGATTGAAATCAGCTCCGCCTGTCAATAGCAATCCATCAATATGGGCAAGGGTATTGACGATGGCATCCTTCTCTCGGATAGGCGGAATGAGCACAGGAGTGCCGCCTGCAGCCACGACCTGTTCATAATAATGCTGATGCAAGACTACATCGCCATTGGCATAATTAGCAGTAATGCCAATCATCGGTTGATGCCTGGCTTCCGGGTAAGTCGCATAGACCTTATCTAAATGCGACTGAAGGTCGAAAGACTCCATAAGCTTTATTGGGCGGTATCGTCAATGTTCACAGGAATTTCACGCTTAATGCTCTGCTCAAGAGAAATAAGAGTTTCTGTAGAAACGACACCGGGAATGCTCTGCAGTTTATTGTTCAACAAATCCATCAGTTGCTCATTGTCGCGTGCATAGAGTTTGAGCAGCATGGTATAAGGACCAGTCGTAAAATGGCATTCCACGATTTCCGGTATGTTGACAAGACGTGATACGACATTCTTGTACATACTGCCACGCTCCAGATTCAGTCCGACATAAGTGCAGGTGGAATATCCGAGGCTTTTGGGGTTTACATCAAAGCCACTGCCCGTTATGATGCCGTTTTCCATCAGGTGTTGTACGCGCTGATGGATAGCTGCACGGGATACATTACATTCTGCGGCGACATCCTTAAACGGGATACGTGCATTCTTAGAAAGTATGCTTAAAATTTTCTTGTCAAGATTGTCAATCTTATCCATTCCAAAGTTTATGTTATTATACTTAATGTCTGATTTTGTTAGCAAAAATAGGCAATTAAAATGAGACGGACAACATTTTGTGAGAAAATTTGTAGATAAATGCGCAGATTGATATATAGAAACAAAAAAGCAGGCCTTTTAGACCTGCTTTTCTATCGATTTTGTTATTTTCTTCTTCTTGAAGAACTTGACTTGCTACTTTTCTTTTTGGTCGATGTTGTCGTAGCTTTTGTCGTTGTCTCTACCTTAGGAGCTGGCTTTTCAATGTCCACTAGTTCTACCGTGAAAATCAAGGCAGAATAAGGCTTGATCTGACCAGCCTGGCGACCTCCGTATGCCAATTGCTGTGGAATATAGAGTTCCCATTTACTTCCTACCGGCATCATGGACAATGCTTCTGTCCATCCCTTGATGACCTGATTGCATTGGAATGTAGCCGTTTGCGGATTACGCTTGTAACTACTATCAAACACGGTCCCGTCGATCATCTTTCCCTCGTATTTTACCTTTACCTTGTCCGTTGGCTGTGGGATAGGACCATTTCCTGCAGTGATAATCTTATACTGAAGGCCATCGGCGGTTGTCTTGACCCCTTCCTTCTTGGCATTCTCAGCCAGCCATTCATCGTTTACCTTCTTATATGCGGAGTCCCGTATTGCCTTGTCCTCGTTCAGGCGCATCTCGAAAGTGTTCTGCGCTGTTTCTGTATTGAAATAAGAATGGTCTCTCAATAGGGAAGCGACAAAGCCCTGGACAAACATCCTTGAGTCAATGCTGTCCTTAGTGCCTTCAAACTGTTTCTTTACATTCGGAAGAATACGGTTTTCAATCATTTGGGCGAGCATGGCTCCTGCCGTATAGGCAATGAACTTGGGATCCTTCGACTTCCCGATGCCCTCCTTGATACCTAATGCAACATGGTTTAAGTAGGTAGTGTCCACCTGGTACTGCTGTTGAAGGTATTGCTCCACGCCTTGTGTGTAGCTCATCCCTGCTGCATAGCTAATGGAGTCGATACGTGTATTCAAAGACAGAGGCGCAGCCGGTTGTTCCTGCTGCTGGACGTTCTTCTTGTCCTTCTTCTTGTCAGCAAAAGCTGCATTAAAAGAAGCACCCGCCAAAATGACGAGTGCCAATACTATGATTTTCTTCATTTCCTGTTAAGCGAAATTATTTGTTTTCAACTGAAAGGAGCTCGATCTTGAAGATCAGGGCAGAGAAAGGCTTGATCTGACCCTGCTCACGCTCGCCGTATGCCAATTGCTGTGGGATGTATACTTCCCATACGCTGCCTACTGGCATGTGTACCAAAGCATCTGTCCAGCCCTTGATCACCTGATTGGCGCGCAGTGTAATAGGCTCTCCGCGCTTGTAGGAGCTGTCGAAGACTTTCCCGTCTATTGTACGACCCTCATACTGAACCTTTACCATGGATGTATCCTTAGGCATAGGACCGCTTCCTTCCTTGATTACTTTGTATTGTACTCCAGAAGGCAAGGTCTTTACTCCAGCCTTATTCTTGTTGGCTGCCAAGAATTTCTCTCCAGCAGTCTTGTTGGCACCATATTGCTTCTCCATGTTCTTGGCTTTTATTTCCATCATCTTAGCCTGGGCGATCTGCTGTGCCTGGTCCATTGTCATCAATGCTTTTCCTCCACGAGTAGACGTTACAAAACCTGCCATGAAGTTTTTCAGGGAGATAGTCTTTGTGGAATCTTGACCGAACACTTCGGTATTAATGCCTTTGATCATACGGTTGCTGATCTGCTGGCCAATCTGGATACCAGCATAATAAGCAGCCTTGCGCTTGTCATCTCCAGCATTTGCGCCATCGTTCAGACCTTTGACGAACTCATCCATGTAAGTCGTGTCGACGCCCATGTTGGAAACCAAGAACTCTTTCAATCCTTGTGATTGGGCAACACCCATTGCATAACTCATTGTGTCGACATCGGTTTTGAGATCAGCCTTAGGGGTTGAATTACCACACGATGTCATCGTTGCAGCTGCTATTGCCACAACGGCTACGATTGATAATTTTTTCATTTCTATCTTCACTTTAGTATTTCTCTATTAGATGACTTCTATCAGTTCTACATCGAAGATCAATGCGGAGAATGGAGGTATTGAGGCTCCGGCACCACGCTCCCCGTATCCTAAGTGATAGGGGATAAAGAAACGATATTTCGCGCCTTCTTGCATGAGCTGCAATCCTTCTGTCCAGCCAGCGATCACCTGGTTTAATGGGAAGGTAGCAGGTTCTCCGCGTTGGATGCTACTGTCAAACAAGGTACCATCTACAAGCATGCCTTCATAATGGCATTTTACCTGATCGGTAGCCTTGGGCTTCTTGCCGTTTCCTTCTTTTAGCACTTTATATTGTAAACCGCTGGGAAGGGTGACAACACCTTCCTTCTTGGCATTTTCCGCCAGGTAATTCTCACCCATTTCCTTGGCTGCTTTCCCTTTTTCTGCAGCGGCAGTCTTTTGCTTTTCTTCCTGCTTCTCAAAGAATTCCTGTACGATGGCTTGCGCCTCGCGGTCTCCGATTTGTGGCTCCTTTCCGGCAATAATGTCTTTAATGGCAAGGGCAAAGTCGTCTATATTCAAATCGTTTGCACCCATTTGAGCTAATTGTCGGCCAATACCAAGACCTAAAGCGTAACTTACTTTATCCATTTATTTATTCGTTATAATTAATTATAGATTATGCAAAGGTACTATTTTTCTCGGACAGAAGGATGTTTATTGGGGAAATTTTTGTAAATTTGTGCATTGTTAGTGCATGTCAATACCTTGAATATGAAAAAGATCGTATTTTTAACGGGTGCAGGAATGTCGGTAGAAAGTGGCTTTAAGACTTTCCGGGGTTCCGATGGGTTATGGGAGAATTATCCTGTTGACCAAGTGGCTTCTCATGGTGGCTGGGAAGCAGATCCTACTTTAGTGACAAATTTTTACAATATGTTGCGAAAGAAACTTTATGCTGCACAGCCTAATATGGGTCATCTGTTGGTGGCCGGATTAGAGAAAGACTATGATGTTACCGTGGTCACGCAGAACGTAGATAACTTGCATGAGCGTGCAGGCTCTTCCCATGTGATTCATTTGCATGGAGAATTGAGCAAGGTATGCTCCAGCGATGATCCTTATAACCCACAATTTATTAAAGAATTGCCGGAGGAGAACTGCCAAGTAGTACCAGGGACAAAGGCAGGCGATGGCTCATTGCTTCGTCCTTTTATCGTGTTCTTTGGAGAGGCAGTCCCTATGATTGAACCTGCGGCCGAGGCTGTGCAACAAGCGGATATCTTTGTGATTATTGGCACATCGCTGAATGTGTACCCCGCCGCTGGATTAGTGCGGTACGTACGCCCCGGTGCTCCTATCTATCTGATTGACCCAGAGCCTGTTATGGCAGATGTAGATGGCCGTGTAAAGCATATTCAGAAGGGAGCTTCGGAGGGCATGAAAGACTTGGTTGCCCTCCTGAAAGAATAGGGAATTCCCTAAGTTCAAATAGGCAAAATCCATTTAGGCTCTTATTTATAATCCCTACTTTTGCATCAGGAATTATAAATAAGAGCTATGATGAAAAAAGTTTTATTATCTTTGATAGCAGTCATGCTGGTAGTCGTCCCAGCGTCTGCACAGTTTTATCCTGATGGGCGTCCTATTCCTCCCAGCAAGCGGGGTAACTATCGTTATGCCCATCGTGATAATCGTTATCGTGATCATGGCAATTGCCAATATGCTGACACCTATTATGGATTCAGGATGGGGTTAGGGATCGGAACGGTCAATTCGGATTCTAAATATTTGGATGGCAGTGATGCGAAGACGGGCCTGAACGTGGGATTTGCCATTGGCACACGCATTGCTCCAGTTCCTTTGTATTTTGAGAGTGGACTGTATTATACAGAAAAAGGAGGGAAGAGTAAAATTGATGGCAGCAAGTTCACGTATGGACTGGATTATTTAGAGGTGCCCTTGGTCTTCAAGTATAAGATCTTTGCTTCGCCAGATGTCTCCATAGAACCGTTCATGGGTGGTTTCCTCTCTTGTGGCGTTGCCGGGAAAATCAAGGATTTTAATCAGCGTGAGGCCTATCATAGTTTTGATAGTGACATTGACCCTCATTTCCATCGTTTTGACGGAGGTGTCCGGTTGGGTTGCGGGGCATCCTTCCAGATGCTTTATGTGGAAGCAAGTTATGATATTGGGCTCGCGAATGTGGGGAATGATGACTTCGATGACACACATACAGGTTGCTTCAATTTGACCCTTGGCTTGAATTTTTGATACAAATTTGAGAGTTATATGAGAAATCGGGCACTATCTTTGGATGGTTACCCGATTTTTTTTGGATGATTCGATAATAATGCTTATCTTTGCACCATTAAATGCTCCCATAGTTCAATGGATAGAACGGAGGTTTCCTAAACCTTTGATCCGGGTTCGATTCCCGGTGAGAGTACTTTTTTATTGACCTTTAAAACTATAGCCTATGATCGGTGCTATTATTGGTGATATTGTCGGCTCGCGCTTTGAGTTTTCAAAAGCGCCAGAACCTGAATTCGAATTGTTTACTGATGAATGTAATTTCACGGATGACACCATCTGCACTGTGGCTATTGCTGATGCCATTCTGAATCATCGGGGTTATAAGGAATCTTTATTGGATTGGTGTCACCGTTATCCGGATCCTATGGGTGGCTACGGTCATCGTTTCTATCAATGGCTTCATGATCCTGAACCACATCCTATGAATTCTTTTGGCAATGGCTCTGCCATGAGAGTAAGTAGTGTAGGATGGTTGTTTGATGATTATCATGAAGTGCAGGAAGAAGCAAAGAAAAGCGCAGAGGTGAGCCATGACCATCCGGAGGGGATTAAGGGCGCACAATGCGTTGCTACGCTGATCTATTGGCTTCGTACTTGTCGTATTCCTAAGGAAACCTTGGAGCGTGCCGTGCATCGGAATTTTGGTTATGATATTCCTTCCATGAAGGATATATATAAAATAGGTGGGGAGGGGCATTTTGACGGTACTTGCCAGGAGACCGTACCCATGGCCATCCGTTGCTTCTTGGAGAGCGAAAGCTTTGAGCAGGCCATTCGTCTTGCTGTATTGGCGGATGGCGATACGGATACGAAAGCTGATATTACCGGAGCAATAGCGGAGGCTTATTATTCTATACCTGACTACATGATTGAAAAGGCTTTCTCCTATCTTCCTGAGGATATGTTGGACATCGTAACTCAGTTTTATGACAGAATAGGGAATAGCATAGATGCATAGGACTTGTGAATGTGTCATTCTCTACCTATAGACGACCGTTCTAAAACACATAAAAGCCGCATCTGATGAGGATGCGGCTTTTACATTTAAAGGGGATGTGTATTATGCCTTTGCTGGTGCATCTGCAGTCAGGCCAGCCTCTTGTCTCTTGATCTTACGTCCCATGACAAGGTATGCAATAGGAGATGCGATGAAGATAGAGGACAGTGTACCGAAGACAACGCCCAGAGTCATTGCGAATGCGAACGGCTGGATACTCTTACCGCCTAAGAACAGGATACAGAGCAATACGATCAATGTAGATACGGATGTATTGATTGTACGTGCCAAAGTCTGGTTGATAGAGTTGTTGAATAGCTCTTGCACGTCAGCCTTGGGATGCAGTCTCAGATTCTCACGGATACGGTCGAATACCACCACCTTATCATTAATAGAGTAACCTATGACGGTCAAGACCGCACCGATAAATGTCTGGTCGACCTCCAAGGAGAATGGCAATATGCCTTGCAGCAGCGAGAAGAATCCGATGACAGTGATGGCATCGAAGGTCAATGCTACAGTTGAACCTACTGAGAAAGCCACGTTGCGGAAGCGCAGCAGGATGTAGAGGAAGATGGCAACCAAAGCGATGATCACACTGATGATAGCACCGTAGGTAACATCCTTTGCAACAGAAGGTCCTACCTTGGATGAACTGATAATGGAACCGCCTTGACGGATATCAGGGTTCTTGAAGGCAGCTACATCCTTCTGACTTACTAATCCATTCTTCTTTAAAGTGTTATAAAGCAAGGTCTCTGCCTCATCATCTACGGTAGGACTATTTGAATCGATCTTATAGTTGGTAGAGATACGAATGGTCTTGTTGTCCGTTCCCAGTGACAGTGCGCTATTCGTGCTGCCAGGGAATGCTTGATCGATGAGGCGGAAAAAGACCAGTTCAACCAGACGCG
>CAJLYG010000133.1 GCA_905210845.1 uncultured Prevotella sp. | reverse complement strand
AGCCTACGACACCGGCTTCAGCTCGCCTGCCAATTTCAACCGGGCCTTCAAGCAGGTGATGGGCATGCCGCCATCGGAGATGAGAAGGAAGCAAGGAAATAGCTAATGGACAATAAAAAACATCTTACATACAGGATCATGGAATTATCAAAGAAAGACAAACGGCTATGTCGTGAGTTCATTCACAGGAGTTTGGAACTGGAATGTGAGCAATTTATAAAGAAGCTGCAAAAGGCAGCCGCTAAGCCGATGTTTCATAAATAAAACTTTTTATCTAAACTATAACTTGCGTCAATTACGAACTGATATTGATTCTATTTCCGAAATCTAGATGTATCTATCTTTTTACTTTCTTTTTCTTTATAACCTCCAAGTTTAACAGTCAGCGACACACCAAACTCTCTGTAGCAACTAAAGTCCATTCGAAGCCATTGGCTTTTATAATCAATACGAGGATTGATGACTGATGTCTCAAAAATATCATTACAGAAGACATGTAATATTGCCTGCTTCTTCCAGAATTGCCAGCGTAGTCCCAAATCTAGATTGCCGGAACCGGGAAGGTCATAGATAGCCTGATGAGCCTTACTGCGTATCATACCATCTACTGTCATCGTCAGACCATGCTTGGCACTAATGGTAATAACATTGCTCATCTGTGCCATTCCCATTACAATTGAACGATCGAATGGTATATCGTAGTAATCATCACATTTCTCGTGCATCCATACACCTGTGAGTGTGAGTCTGGAATCGAGCCATGAACCAAACTTGTGTGGTAATACGGCCTGAAGCCCCGCCTGTTGCTGATAGTTTAGATTCAAGACTTTGTAAGTCTTTACAAGCCTGTCGGTCCGCATATATGGAGTCTGTACGAAATAGTCGTCTGTATGATTGAAGAAAGCTGCGAACTGATATTTGTTTTTCAGAATCCATACAACATTACCAGAATATTCCTTGGCTGGCTTTAAGTACGGATTACCCGTTATCTCATCATATCCGCCGTTACTATACACTGTAAAGTTGTTCATTGCCCAATATTCTGGATACTTCCGGTCGGATGTCAGGCTGAGCACCCAAACATTTGAAGGGTTGGCAACGTAAGTGAAGTTGAATGTCGGATACAGATTCCACTTATGCCATTGTGGGGAATGGTAGTATTCTGTAGCAAGTGAAGCATCAAGTATTAACTTGTTGTTCCAGTTCTTACCAAATCCAGCAAACACATTAGCCACATCCTCTGTCTGTCGTAGATAGTTTGTAATGCTTTGATCTTGATAAGCCTGAAGACTGTGGTTTACCGACTGCTTGTACCATGCGCCATAGTTCAAGCTCCAGCCCTTTCTCAACTGATGTTCTTGCGACAAATAGTAACGCCAAGTGTTGACACGCTGATCATTGTCAACAGTAAAACTGAGACTGCCATTCGGTGTTGCACTACTGAGTCTCTGGTTTTCCGGATCGTGATAGTATGTGATTTCTATTCCTGCCTTAAGACCAAAAGGTGCTTGGTAATCCAGACGTGCATTATGAAGCCATGTCCTGTGGCTGGTGAAAGTATTGCCATAAATACTCCCAGTATATATTTGGTTGATGTCCTTATTGTCATAGCTGCCCTGATAGGAAAATGATATAATGTTATTTTCTGCAAAATCATATTCAGTACCTATTCGGTAGTTATGACCAAACATCTTTGTAGAGCGATTTTCCTCGTTGCTTATATCATAGACATTACCATCATTGAGCTTGTGATGTGTTTCTTGGTCTGTTTTCTGATATTCCCTTCCATGACTGTGAAGATACATGGCGTCAAGGGAGAACTTGCCTTTATGGTAAAGTATAGATGCACGTTCCCCGAACTTGGCGTTATGCAGCTGATTATAAGAGACAACACCTTCTCCTTCAAGCGGAGCCCCATTTGTATTCTCCTTTCTCAACCGAATGTTTATCAATGCTCCCCGCACTTGTGCCTTGGCTGGCGCAGAATACATGACATCGGCTTTCTCTATTCGACTAGCTGGAAGGCTTTTCAATAGCTGTGACATCTGTTCTGCACTTAAAGACATAACCTGTCCGTTAAGCGAGACTGTAACATTACGGTTTGCCAACATGAAGTTTCCATCTGTCTCCGTTACACCAGGCAGTTCCTTGATGGCATCGTAAATATTGGTGACACCTTTCTTATCAATCAGCCTGGGCAAATCATACGTTATAGCACTGCCATGAACAACGGCAATAGGTCGTTCTCCCTTGACAAGTACTTCCGGCAGGTCATGGATAATGCTGTCAAGCGAAATAGAATCGCTCTCGCTTTGAGCCCAACTCAGGTTTGGGAAGAAAAGCAAGACGAAGCAGAATACGGATAGTGTGTGATTTGCCATGTCATTTACTCTTTATCGTTTCTATATTCCAGTATGTCGCCGGGCTCACAATCAAGAACACGGCATATTGCATCAAGAGTTGAGAATCGAATTGCCTTAGCCTTTCCTGTCTTCAGTATAGAAAGGTTTGCCGTCGTTATGCCAACAAGTTTTGAAAGTTCATTCAATGACATCTTACGCTTAGCCATCATAACATCCAAATTAACAATAATCATAAGGTAGGCAATCTTATATGGTTAGTTCATTTTCCTCTGAAACACTTACTGCAGCATCGTACAGTAATGTAATAACAAGAAAAATCAATGGAGATATTATCAAGTTGCTACCGAACTGGATTTCCCTGTCTCCAAACAGAATAGGAATATTGGACGAGAACAATTCAAAGAAGAGGCTTACAGATGTTAAACCCCATAAAAGTCTGACATTTTTACGCGTAAAGATCTTCTTATATTTAATTCCTTTTATACAAAGAATCATAAGCTGGGAAGATTTAGCTATCATCAGCAACGATGAAACTAAGTAGCCCAACAATTCTATATATTGAATCACGAGAACTTTTCCCTCTTCCGACCAAGCAGCCTGATGAATTTGCGAGTCTGCACCAATATTTATATCAATCACCCCCGTCCACCTCAAGACCTGAAGCAGAACGAGAAGCAACCACCCTGATAATATCAAGAGCACTACATAGCAAGCCCTAGTTATCATTCTATTTCTATTATTATTTATCATTTCTTCTGTCTAATAATGATTTTTATAGGCACAAAATTAGGGATAATATTATTAATAATCAAATATTATTTATCGTATAACGATATTTTTAACATAAATTGGATATGCAAGATATTTGAGTAACATAAATGAGTCCACTTTAAAAAGTGAGATTATTGATTTTTCTGATTGTACCACGACCAATTTTTAATTCATGATTTTACTTTGTCTACTTATTTTTTGTAATCCATATTGCGTGTGCCTTATCTATTTGGAAGTTAAGAATTACAAATCACGGCGAGCGTCAACGGAATGGATCGCACCTGCACCAACGCGAAGTAGATGAATGGCATGGCGAGAGCACTAGACAGTACATCACCGATACCACCAGGAATCAGTCCGATGATAGGGTCGAGGCAAAATTTGTCCATGTATTTTGCCGTCTTGTCCATGACACGGTAAGAGGTGGTGTTCATCAGCGCCTCACGTTTGGCTTGCTTCTCCGCCTCACGCCATTGCTCCCGTGCGAGCGCCTCCTCCCGTTGCCGGTCTTCCTTTGAGAAGTCCATACCCAAATCAGCCTGGTCCTGCTGTCGTCTGCTGTTTGCCATAATGCTATTATCTTTACTATATCATTTTAATTTTCCAAAGTTGTTTGTTAAAGTGTGACGGTCGTCGCAAGATAGGTCGCGCCGTCCTTACGGCGGGCTGCAATGTCTCGGATTTCCCCATAGATTTGTTGAGAATCATTTCTGTTCATGTCGTCATCGTTTTTAGTTAACAATTAAAAGATTCGCGGCATCCATATCCATCGGTGCGGGTCTGACAGCTGATCCTGAAACAAGTAGCTCAGAACCAACACGAAGATGAAAAATACGGCGAATTTCGGCACATTCGCGCAAGTTTTCTTTGTTATGAACGGCATAGGTCATAATTAATAATATGGATAGTATATTATATTCCTGCTACACGTGGCATATGAAGATGTTCCACGTTTGCATGGTGAAAGGTAGAGAGCGGGTGTGTCAAATACTGTCAAAGGGCAGAAGAACTCACAAAAAAATGTCCTTTGGCACGATTCAGCGAAAATGGTAAGTTTGTCGGGGATTCATATAACATAGCTTTAGGGAAACTCCGTAACTTTGCATCCGTAATCATGATAATTTAAACATTATACTTTATAACGTGAGTTCGATGAATTATAAGTGCTTATAAATTTGGTGATTAGCGAAATTTGTCGTATCTTTATAGTGTCGAAATACAAAGAAATACAGACAAAAATCGCTATGATGACCGAGGACAAAGTTACTGAAATTTATTGTATGTCAGATGATTTCTGCAAAGTTTTTGATGCCCAGATGGAAAAATATACGATACAGCCCCAGAATAAGCGCAAATATTACCGCGATTCGACATTGTCGAAGGCTGAGGTAATGGTTATCATGATTCTGTTCCATGGTTCGGGCTATCGTTGCCTGAAGCATTTTTACTTGCAGCATGTGTGTAAGCACCTGAGGCATTTGTTCCCCAAAGTAGTCTCCTATAACCGTTTTGTCGAACTTGAGCATGAGGTGGCCATACCTTTGGCAATATTTATTAAGAAGGTGCTTTTGGGCAAGTGCACGGGAATCAGCTTTGTGGACAGCACACCACTTCGGGTATGCCGCAACCAACGTATACACATACACAAGACTTTCAAAGGAATAGCCCAAAGAGGCAAATGCTCCATGGGGTGGTTCTTCGGCTTCAAACTTCATCTGATCTGTAATGAGAAAGGTGAGTTGTTGAACTTCATGATTACACCAGGTGATGTTGACGACAGGAAGCCACTGGACTACAAGGCATTCGTGGAAGTTCTCTATGGCAAACTTGTCGGTGACAAAGGATATATCGGCAAGGATTTGTTTCAGCGTCTCTTTGTGGACGGGATACAACTGATAACCAAACTGAAGAACAACATGAAGGGTGCCTTGATGAGCATTTCCGACAAGCTTCTGCTTAGAAAGAGGGCCATCATTGAAACCGTCAATGATGAGTTGAAGAACATTGCTCAGGTGGAGCATTCGAGGCACAGAAGCGTCGAGAATTTCGTAGTCAATACACTGGCAGCCTTGGCTGCATATTGCTTTTTCCCAAAGAAGCCCTCCATTGCTGTTGAACGTTCCATTGACCGTCAGCTTACTCTGTTCTAAATTCATCGAACTCACGTTACTTTATACATTATGGAGACATTGAAACTGAACAATGGCGTGATGATGCCGCAAGAGGGTTATGGAGTTTATCAGGTATCGCCTGCAGACGCCGAACGCTGTGTGGGCGACGCCTTGAACGTGGGCTACCGCATGGTGGACACAGCGCAGGCCTACCACAACGAGGAGGGCGTGGGCAACGCTATCCGCAAGAGTGGCATCGCACGTGAGGACATCTTCCTCGTCGATAAAGTGTGGATTTCCAACTACGGCTACGACAAGGCGAAGGCCAGCATCGACGAGAGCCTGCGCACGCTCGGACTCGACTACATCGACCTGATGCTGCTCCATCAACCGTTCTGCGACTACTATGGTGCTTACCGCTCCTTGGAGGAAGCTTACAAAGAGGGAAAGGTGAAGGCCATCGGCGTGAGCAACTTCCAACCCAACCACTTCATCGACTTGGCCAGCAATGTGGAGATCGTTCCCGCCGTCAACCAGGTGGAGACCCATGTCTTCTGCCAGCAGACCCAAGCGCGTAAATATATGGAGGAGTTCGGTACCCGTATCATGTCATGGGGACCACTCGCCGAGGGCCGCAATGGTTTCTTCACCAATCCCGTGCTCGAAGCCATCGGTAAGGCGCATGGCAAGAGCGTGGCGCAGGTGGCGCTCAGATGGCTCATCCAGCGTGGTGTCATCATTATCCCCAAGAGCACGCACGTGGAGCGAATGGAGCAGAACCTCGACATCTATGATTTCGATCTTACCGATGCTGAGATGAAGCAAATCGATGGCTTGGACACTGGCCACAGCGTCTTCTTCGACCACAACGATCCTGAGACCGTGAAGATGTTCATGGGATGGAGATAGAAGAATGAGTAATGAGTAATGAGTAATTAGTGTTCACTGAATTAATATGGGGATACAGGGACTATAAAGAATTTTAACTTGCAGTCTTTGTTCCGCGATGATAGGATGAAGTCCAAAGTCGATTTTTTAAAAAGGCGAAGACAAAGTTCCCTAAGGAACTTCATCACGTTCTTGACAAAGTAGCACATTCCTGTCCAGCATTCTGCTGTATTGGGAAGCTTGGCTTGTATGTTGTCGGCTCTGTAAATTCTCTTGTCGGTGCCGAAGGAGCATTCGACTTCGTTTCTGTCCCCAATGGCTTTGGCCATGTTGTCGTAATATTCGGGAGGTCTTGGTCTTTTGGAGGTCTGCCGAGAGGCTTACTGTATGTGTTTATCTCGTTGGATTTCAGAAAGTCCCTGTTAGCCTTATTCATATATATATCTTGTCAGCGAGGATGGTAAGCCGGAAGGCAACCGAAGCGCTGCTCGAACAATCGGATATGGAGCTCCATGTCAGAGCTTTCGTTATATGCCTCCCAACTATGATGATCGACGAACGAGTAACCGTTGTAGATGCTTACACCAATCTTGGCACCGAACTCGACCTTTGCCTTTGCTTTGCCACGGACTATGGGTCTTATGTGAGGCTGAAAGATGCTGACGATGCGGTTGGCACAAGTGTGTGTGCCATTGGAGAGCATCTCCTGTTGTTGTGCATACATTTCAAAGATAGCGTTGAGCGTGTGCTGCTCATGGTTTGCCAGAAGGCTCTTACTGCCATTGTGGTTGACAAAAAGCTCGACTATCAGCCAGAGCTCCTTGTTCAAGCAATTAAGCATGTAGAACTTGGTTTGGCGAACAAGCTCACCGCCTTTCTTCTTCATCTTAACAAGTACAAGATAGGCTCTGCTAGCATCCTTGTAAGAAGAGCATAGGTCATTGACCTTCAGCGACTTACATATGATGTGTATGTATCTGTCCACAACCTTGCATCCGTCATGGATGATATCAACATCTACCGGGTAACATACCTCTGCATTGGCGCATGTAGTGTCCATCTTCAACACTCCTTTATGCAGTCTGACCTTCGAGTCTTTGAATTCCTTGGCGAAAGGAACCTCATCTACGCTATCTTTCTTGCTTTCTTCCTTGGTGGCTCCGTTGTCATTCTTTGGCCCGGCATCACTATTGTCGTTCTTGCCCTTGCGCTGTTCTGCTCTTCAAGCAGACGGACAGTCATCTCGTTTATCTCCTCATCGGTAATACGCTTACGGACTGTAATAAACAGCGAGGAATCGAAAATAGGTTGGTCGGTCAACTCCGAGAGACCACACATGTATTGCATGTAGGGATTCTCCTGAATTATCCTGATAGTCTCCTCGTCAGAGAGACTCATCTTGTGCTTGATAATCATCGCAGCAATGACCATCCGGGCCGGCTTGTTGCCTGCGCCCTTTCCTTTATTATGCAGCCTGGAGTTGTAAATCTTCTCCAATTCAGCCCAAGGAAGAGTATCGCCGAGTACGACCCAACGGTTAGACTTGTCCAGGTTGTCAAACGACGACCTGAAGATGCCCAGCGTCAATTGTCTGTTTTTATTCTGAGACGTATACTTCATCTTCTATTTCCTTTAACACTACAAAGATACAAATAAAATGTTAAATCACCAAGCAAAAACGATATTATTTATTGAATATCAGAATATTACATTTATTCAGTGAACACTAATTATCCTCTGTAAGACATTGCCAAGGGCACACCATAGGGGAATGGAACGGTAAATGCGGGACTGGAGAGATTGCAGTAGATACCATAACATGTGACAAAAGGGGGAAGAGCATACGAATATATTTATCTTGAATACCGTTAATATGGTTGATATATCCCATTTTGCGGTATTCCACTATTCAAGGATAATCCCTACCTTTGCACCGAACATAATAGCAGAATACATTTATGAACATCAGCATGAAGACTTTATTTGGAGCATTCATTATGCTACTCTCTTGCACAACGGATTTACATGCCCAATCACAAGTTGCGGCGACAACATGCAAGCAGTCAGCCAAGGCCATCATCGTCAACCTTTATTATACCGGCAAGAACGGTAGCGCAAGGAAATTCGTGGAAGAGATGGAAGCCAGCGGCATTGCCGATTCCATCCGTCATGAGAAGGGCAATCTCCGCTATGACTATTTTCTATCGCTGTCAGACCCCGAGACCGTTTTGCTCATTGACAGTTGGAGCAGCCAAGTGGCTATTGATGCCCATCACGCCTCGTCAATGATGAGATCGCTTGCGCGCCTTCGCGAAAAATATGACCTCCACATGAGAGTCGAGCGGTATATCAACGATACGGCCTCGATGCCCACAACAGACGACCGTTACATCCGTCACTGATGGATGTCATTTGATGTTTCTCAGAAACTGAGACGGCGACATTCCCGTCTCCAGCCTGAACATCCGCGTGAAATGTTGAGGATACTCAAAGCCGAGACTATCAGCGGTCTCGGTTATTTGTTGCCCGCCCACGAGCATACTCTTTGCCTTGTCAATGATGAAATGATCACCAGGAGATGGAAATGTATATTCTTTTTTCTGAGTTGACATAATGTTATTATTATG
>CAJLYG010000132.1 GCA_905210845.1 uncultured Prevotella sp. | reverse complement strand
GATTTTCAGACTGCACTATAAAAGGAACTGATAGGGATTGCCTAAGCGACAATCCTTTTTTTCGTTCCACATAGTCAAGGTGGAAGATACTTCCCGTTTTGAAAGTCAAATTGCACTATTGAGTATGTCCCCAAATTGCGGATGCCGCTCATACCATGCGGAAGCGAATGAGCAGACAGGCTTCACCTTCAGTCCCTTGCTGACTGCATAGTCGTTGGCGGCACTGACAAGCAGACTCCCCACACCCATCCCTTCCTTGTAGGCATACGTGTGGTCAATGCTCAATACATTTCCCTTGAAGGAAAAATCCAGTCGGCCAACAAGTTCCTCACCATCTAAGGCGAGCACCTTGCCGCCAGTATTCGTAGTCTCAATCTTTGTCTCCATATCGGACACAAAGGTACGACTTTTCCTTAATATTTCCATCTTAGTATTGTTGATACTTCAAACATTGCGTAAGCATATCAAAAGCTTGACTTCGCCCTTGTCGACATGGACGAAAGGTGAAGTGAAGCATTCAAGGGCTTGTGCGCAAGGCGTGTGACGGAAGAAGTGTCGAAGTGCAACTGAGAAGCTTCTTCCGCCACTTGCCTTGCACACTGATTACCTTCCCATTGGGCTACGCTTCTCCAAGCTCCGCCCCCATCTCTAAGAACATCGGCCGGAAGAGCTCGTGCATTCTCCAGTTCTTGCCCTGCGCCAGCGTGACTTTATTGCCATTGTCGAACTCGGCGACAACATTGTCCTTGGAGAAGACAAGATTTCCCTGCGTGAGCTCCCAATAGCCGGGATGCGGATAGATGACAGGCCGGATCTTCCTCAGAAACTCTATCTGCTCACCGGACAGCTTGTCCATCATACGCATATAGTCGATGAACTGCTGCAGCGATGCGACACTGTCCTCCTCAAAAGCCGTAGAGAGAATATCGAACTCCCCGAAGTCACGAATCTGAATGCTGTACCCGCTCTGCCGCAGCACGTCAAGCCCATAGCCGTTGATGAACATCCAACTCACCGGTCCATTAGTAGCATTGACACGCCCCGTCTGCCATCCGAAGACTTCGAAGAGCCTGTCGGCATCCTGCCCGATGGCCGCCCATCGCTTGGCATTCGGCTTGCCGCAAGGGAAAACGACGATATGCACGTCCTCCTCACGCTGGGTAGCCTTGAGTAGAATGTCTACGAGCTCGCGGTTCCACTTGTCCACCTCCGTCCACTTCTGGGGATTGAAGCTCAGCTTCCATCTGATGAAGACATCGAGAATCTTGTCATTGGCACCCTCAGCGTAATCGTCGAGAATACCGAGCTGATTGTCCTTATGGGCAGTGCCGTCCATGTCAGTGAACGACAGACCATAGTCTTTCAGCAGCTTGCGCCACTGCTTGAACTCCTCTACGCTCTTCACCGACAACAAGGCATCGTAAGCCTTCTTGAGCTCCTTGTAATTGAAACGTTCAGGGTTCTCGTCGTAGAATTCCAGGATTTCGATGAACTGCATTCTGAGCAGGTTCGCCCACGTCATGTTAAGTGTTTCCATAGTAGTGTCTGATTAGTTGGTTTGACTGATGGATGATTAGTTTTCGTTTCATGGTATCGGCAGTTCAAAGGATTTGTACACCTGTTTGCCCTCCTTGTCGATGAAGCACCAACGCTCCGAGCGGTACGGCAGTCCGGCTGCATCGACGCACTGGTAGTCGATTTTCACTTTCCATCCGCTGAATTCACCCTTCTTGTAACCCTTCATGATGAGCGAGCGGATCTCCGCCATGCTGCGCATCTGCCGCTCCGCAAGGCTGACGACATAATGGTCTGCAGGATTGAAGCGGCTCATGTTGTCGGTGCGCTTCATGATGGTATCCGTCACCGCCTGCATCGTCTTGAGCATCCCCTTCACCTCGTCCTTCGTGAAGTAGCCTGCCCCGAATGCCGAGTCCGGCTCCGACACGGCAAGCACACGCAGCTGTTTAGGATAGTCCACGCTGAGCTCCAGGTTCTCCTTTGCCAGCTTCTTCATCTTCTCACTGGAGTTGCCGCACGACATCAGCAGTGCGGCACCCATCAATAGCAATAAAGACTTCTTCATATTCAATCGATTATTGTCCATACTGTAATTGCGTCTTTTTGGATTGGAGACGCAAAGGTAGCACGACAAAAGTGAACGGGTTTGCTCCGTCGCGGAGTTTTTCGACTTTTGTGAACGGGTTTGCTCCGTTTTAAGGCCGCGGGCAGCCTTGTGACGGGCGTTCCACGCAAACCGAGTGAACGGACTTGCTCCGTTTTAAGGCCGATTTTTACCCGTATGGGCCACATGACTTCGGGGTTGGGTGGGCTTGCTCCGTTTTTTAGGAGGTTTTTGCCACTATTGAACGGATATACTCCGTTTTTTTTGCCCTATTTCGGTCATTTTTGGCCTCCAGTGAACGGGTTTTTACCGTCTCCAAGTGGGTGGGCTTGCTCCGATTTCACCATCCCTGTCATCTCGGCAGCCACAAACGCAATGGCTTCATCTCTCCTTTGTCTGATGGTTTCTCTTTCCTTTTTATCCATGTCCAATCAATTGCTTCATACTAAAAAAGTCGGTTCTTTCCAGGGTCGGCTTCAACGATATTGTCTACAAAAATAAGCATTTACTTTTGATTTGACACTATTGCACATAGATAACTTCTTGTCTATTAGAATATTTTAGAATTTCTATGTGGTCTGTTAAGACCTCTATATGGTCTGTAAGTGGTCTGGGGGGAA
This sequence comes from uncultured Prevotella sp., assembly GCA_905210845.1. Classification (GTDB taxonomy): domain Bacteria; phylum Bacteroidota; class Bacteroidia; order Bacteroidales; family Bacteroidaceae; genus Prevotella. Next base: position 6,091 of record CAJLYG010000132.1, on the reverse strand, counting down.
TTCATCGATTTTAGAGAGCTTTGAGACACGCAGCAAAGCAAAACATCCTTTTCTCATCATCTTCAAAAAAACTTTCTGATTATTCCCCATCCTTAAGGCAAAAGGAAGGGGAATTATGACTTGTTATTTTTTATTAATTAGGGTTCTTCAAGTATTTGATCACAATCTTTCCAAAAATTAGCTGACTTGTATTTTTCGACGCATCCCTTAGGAACATAGAGTGTGCACCCTTTTGAAGTAAAGCCTTTACTTAGCGCAGGAGGCGTTGTCCATCCTACATGGAGCTCTTTGGTATGGAGACCGACAAGAGCTTTGGCAGATAAGTTATGTACCGTTGACGGAATAAACAGCTGATTTAGTACAGAGCCCGTATTAAACGCTTCGTCACCGATGCTTGTCAATTTTGAATCATGCATTATTGTGATGTCTCTTAAATTATCACAAATCGCAAATGCCCTATCCCCAATATACCTTACCGTTTGAGGTATTGTAAAATGGGATAATCGGCTACACTTGGCAAATGCTTCTTTTCTTATATATACAGTATTGGAAGGGATTGCTATATTAGAACACATGCTTCCAAAAAACATTCTTTCAGAGACTGTCTTCTCCTTGTCATCAAAGCGACTGCTCCGGTCAAAATGTGTATTTGAGAGGTCTATAGTTTGCAGAGAATAGTTCTTTGCAAAATTGGCAAAATAACTCATGTCTCCCATATCTACTAAGCCATTTATAGACAAGTTCTTGATCCTATTCAAATTTTCGTTTTCTTGTCCGAATACAACATTTAAAGGGTCTCTGTCTGTCATAACAGGAATATTATACTCTTCATTAGCCTGAAAAGTTCTTGGCTCCTGTCGTATTTCAAAGTCCCTTGACTTAATTCGCTGATCACTTCCGACGTGTCTAAATAAAAGAGTTGCACTTCTTCCCCAACCAGTGTTGAGGTCAACGCGGAAATGCAATGTGGCTTCACCATTGGCTGATGGCTCTATGTCTTTGCCCACGTCCCCATGTATCCAATCGACATGTCTGATATGAGCAGAATTACCATATCCGTCAATTCTCCAAACAAAAGCGGTATTAAAAGAACAGTTAGCCTTTACTTTGACAGTCAAATCCCCTCCGGATGCAGACATCGTATAGCTAATCTTCTCGGGATAGGCAGAACGATAAGGTTTCTGTGATATCTTGATATTATATACATTACCATTGGTTGCCTCCACTACAAGGATAGCTTTCCTTTCAAACAAGTTCGTATCCGATGGAAGCACTTTCAGATTTATTATTGAGGATTTCTTGTCTGGAGTAATACTGTCCTTTAAAGTACACCATTTTGAACTTCCATCTTGATACTCTATCCTTGTCTGGTAGCCATTTGAAGTATAAGGAAATGCTATGGCCGTGTCGCATCCATTTTCGGACACAGACATTCCATTATCTATTATTTGTTGGGTAATAGCGTCTAATGAAGGCTCTCCCTTATTTTCACTACATGAGAGGAAAAAGAAAATAAGAAGTAGGACGGTAAAAATACAAAAAATGCGTTTCATAATTATAATTATTTACAATCTTTCTATTATTTGCTGAGTATCAATGTTTAACGATACCTCTGCATTATTCTCACATGCTGCCAGCATAATGAAATCAATTTCAACATCTATGCGGGTATCTGTGCATTTAAGCCATTATATTTCAAACAACAGATGTACAGATCGCATAGATGTGAAAATCGCAATTTATTCAGTAGGAAATCTCCTTTCGTGAAGAAATGTTCGCTCACGAATTGCAATCCTAGCTGGAGGTATCTACAATTTAAATTTATATCCGAGGGTTAACTGAAAAACAGAATTCTTAAGATTTGTATTCTTAATAACATTTGTAAGTCCCCAATTATATCTTGCGCCAACTACAAAAGAATGGTATTCATAACTTACCCCTATAGGTATCGAGAAGTCAAAAGGCCTAACTTCTGAGTCTTTATATGTATCTTTCGCCAAATCTCCGAGAGAGCCTGTCGTCTTATTACGGATATTAAACCCTGGCTGTACACCTAGTTTGACAGCAAGTCCCTTTGCTACATAAACATTCGCAATGATCGGAATATTTATATAGTCTAACTTGTTGGTTAAATCGGTGTTGGCATAATACTTATTCTTGCAACCCTGCATAGAATACATGACACCGGACGAAAGAGAAAACATATCGGTGAGATGATATTCCAATTCAACACCGGCAGAGATGCCTGTACGCACTTTATTCCCATCTCCATTAGTCAAATTAGCAATGTTCAGTCCGACTTTTGGCTGTATGGTCCAAGTCTTAGCCTCATTTTGGGCTTTAGAACTTAAAACCATGACAGCGAGAAAAAGTATTAATAATAATTTCTTCATGATTTTATAATAATTAAATGATTACCAAACCATATACAAGACGAGAAAACAAAAAAAACACTTACTCGAAATTGATATTTTTTTTGTTCTCGCAAAAAAAATGTAACTTTGTGGTGATAGTAGCAAGTGTTTTTTGAGCAAATCACGTCATAGTAATAAATAGAACGGTAAAAAATGTCAGATAGGAATAAGATAGAAAGACTATTCAAGAGCAATTGGGATGCGCTGTGCATGTTTTCCTTGCACTTTGTCGGAGACATGGACACGGCTGAAGATGTTGTTATGGACTGTTTTCTTAAGTTGTCGGAAAGAATCGAGCATGGAGATGAAATACTCACCCCCAAACATTACCTATACCAAATGGTGAGGAATGGGAGTCTTGATAAGGCAAGGCATGTGGGTCAAACAGTACAATTGACTGAGACGAGCAGGACTTCTGAGGATCTTGATGATGTGTCAGAGCGCAGCGTACGTGAGGCAAGACTTTGGACAGCTATTGGCAGTTTGCCTCCTGTGCAACGTGAAGTTTTACTGATGAGCAAACGAGACGGGATGCATAACGATGAGATTTCTCAAACTTTAGGAATATCCGTAAAGACTGTGGAGGCGCACCTGTATAAGGCTTACAAGACTTTGCGTGGCAAGGCCAAGGAGATATATTTGTTGGTTTTCTTTTAAACACGATATACTATGAAAGAGAATAATAACGACGAGCTACAGTTTGTTGTAAACCAGTATAAGGAAGGACACAAGAACCCCGATACGGCGTGGAATGAGTTTTTGGGATTGTCTGGATTATCAACAAGAACATCCAGCAGGCGGTGGCTTGCAGTAGCATGCATTGCGGTTGCAGCGATTATAGCCGTTGCTGCTACCGTATTTATCGCTAATCGTAGTAAAATAACCCCGAAGACGCCATCTGCTAATAAAGAAAAGATGGTAACTGATACTTTGACAAAAGTTTCTGTGCAAGTAAAGGACAGCGTGAAGATATTCCGTTTTGACAACACACCTGTCAACTCGGCGCTGAAGGATATTTCTAACTTTTATGGCGTTCAGCTTGAAGCCAGTGATACTACAAAAGATATATCGGGGGAGTTTGAGGCTCACAATGTTGACGAAGCCATAGATCTGCTACAGGCAACTCTGAATATAAAGATTGAAAAGGTAAAATGAAAGCGATAATGCTTTATATATTTTTTGTATTCGGGAGTCTGTCGGCTGTCGCTCAGTCTGGTACTGTCTACGACCAGATGCGGAAGTTGCAAAGCATACATCACGTTCATTTCATTTATGAGTCAGACCTTTACTTGAAAAATCCATATAGGGGAAAGGATGTCAGGGTCTTGACGCTCAAGCAAGCTTTTGAACAAGTCTTTTCGGCCAATGGCATCAGATACGAACGGCATGGCTCCAATATCTTGTTGTCTAAGGATCCGTCTGTGAAACCTATAGCCAGACAAGTACCAGCCAAACCATTCCGGCTAAAAGGAATTGTGAGGGATTCCGTAGGAGAGACTCTGATAAACGTATCGCTTTGTGACCGCACTTCGAAGACGGGAACTTTGACAGACGAGCGTGGACATTATACATTGTTTTTAGACAAGGGTGAACATGTCATTGATGTCTCATGGTTCGGGCAAAGGCAGAAGACGTTACGCGTTAACATTCAAAGAGACATGCGTGAGGACATTGTCATAAACAGTACGATGCAGATAAAAGAGGTCGTGGTAAGCGGCGATGTCAACTCTCCGCTGAATACGACACAGACAGGGAAACTTACTCTCAGGCAGGAAGATATAAAGACAGAATTCTCGTTGCTCAGTTCACCCGATCTCGTAAAGACGTTACAACAGACTTCTGGCGTTGCACAAGGCGTAGAGTTGTCGGGCGGACTTCTTGTCCATGGCGGCAATGCGGATGAGAACCTGTTTCTCCTCGACGGAACACCAACCTATCAGACCAACCACTCGTTTGGTCTGTTCTCTGCCTATAATGCGGATATTATCAAGAACGTGGACTTCTACAAGTCTGGATTTCCTGCGAGATACAGTGGCAGGGTGTCGTCGATTACGGATGTGAGAACCAAAGACGGAAATATGTATGAGCACCACGGCACCTTCTCTTTAGGACTTATTGACGGAAGGCTGCAGTTTGAAGGTCCTATCGTAAAGGGCAAAACTTCCTACAACGTTGCATTGCGCAGAAGCTGGATAGACCTTTTGCTTGTTCCTGCTTACGCCATTATCAACAGACAAAAGGATGACGGTGAGAAGTTCCGCCTGAGCTATGCCTTCCACGACTTCAACACCAAGATTACCCACCGTCTTGGCAACGACAACAAGTTGTGGATAAGCCTTTACTCCGGCAGAGACAGGTACGGAATAAAGGATGAAAGTAACTGGAACGAATACCGCAACACAACGGACAACAAGTTCAACTGGGGCAACCTCAATGTCACGCTTGCCGGGGACTTCCAACTCTCGAAGTCTCTTTCCAACAATACGTCTATTATCGGAACATACAGCTACACAAATCAGAATACCGATGAGGACGACCTCTATTTTCCGGAGCCTGGTATACGCTATCGCAATAGCCTTGACATAAGAAGAAATAAAACAAGAATGTGCGACTTTGGATTAAAGAGTAAGCGTATCGGTATTCACGTATTGCCACAAAAAAACTGATCAAGAGAGGAGGCTTTCCCAGTTTTGTTAGTCTTTTGTGGAAGGTTGCCAACGGTCTGGCAATAGGTTTCTATAATTCTCCAATGGTGCATTGGGTTGCCATTGGGCAGTCTTGTCAAGGATGTCGGTGAGGTATTCAAAGATGTTGAGATGGTTCATCTTGGCAGACAATGCGAGCGTATAGAGCACAGCTGCCCTTTCGGCTCCCTTATGAGAACCGAAGAAGAGTGAGCTCCTTCTGGACATGAAGAAGTAGCGATTCATCCGTTCGACGAGATTATTGTCAAGTGCGGTGTCGCCTCTCTTGAAGATGTCGACTACCGCTCCCATTCGTTGTTGAAGTAGCTGGCGGCCTCGGACAGTTCGCTGCCTGGAAGCAGGTTCGGCTTTTTCAGTATTTCATCGAGCTTGTCCTTTATCTCTGCCAGTATGGCGGGGGCGTACTGTTGTCGCCAACTGAAGTTGTCCTCCACCGTCCAACTGTTTTCTCCTATCTTGTGTTTGTGTTCTTCGTGGTAGAGCTTGTTGATGAGTTTGACCATCTCCTTGGCTTCCGGCTCGGCGTCCATGCAATCAATGAACTTCCTCTTGATGTGCTGCAGGCAGGCTATCCTTGTTATATTGGGGAAATCGTCGCCCTGTATCTTTCTGTAGAAGCTTGCCGCATCGCTGTGCATGGTGCCGTGATATCCGTGAAGCTCATCGTAGATGACATCTCCGGCGCGCGAGCCGTCTCGGTAGACGACATACAGCAGTCCGCTCTTCTGGCCCATTTTTTGTCAGAATGCCTGCTTTGAATCATGATAACTGTGCGATTTGCCAAAAATCGAGGGAAAGGGTTTTGCTCCAAGGGTAACTTTTGTTGGTAATTTTTGAGATAAGGTAGATGTCGCAGGTAGAGATTTCGTAATAGAGCGAAATGGCTTGGTGCATGATGCGCTTGCTGTTCGGAATGTTGTAACGCAATCGCTGCCCGAAGAATATGTTGGAACGCAGTTTGGTGGGCATTCC
>CAJLYG010000131.1 GCA_905210845.1 uncultured Prevotella sp. | reverse complement strand
GCGAGTGCTTAGAAATTTCATGCGCATCAACCTCGGCAAGTCTTATACCAAGACCGAGAAGCCTGCTCCAGAGCCAGAACCAGAGCCAGTGGTTGAGGAGAAGCCAGCTCCAGCACCAGCACCCGCTCCTGTTGAAGAGAAGATCGAGCCGCTCCGCCGCGATATCTTCTTCACGATCAACTCTACCGTGATCCGCAAGTCTGAGACTCAGAAAGTACAGGATATCGTCGACTACCTGAACAAGAACCCGAAGGCAAAGGTTCAGGTAACGGGTTATGCTGACGCTGGCACGGGCAACAACAGAATAAACGACCGTTTGGCCGCACAGCGTGCCGCTGTTGTCGTAAAGGCACTGCAAACGAAGTATAACATCCCTGCTGACCGTATCTCTTCCGACAGCAAGGGTGCACGCGTACAGCCGTTCGCTGAGAACAACAAGAACCGTGTTACGATCTGTATCGCTGAGTAAATTTGAGTAGAACATCTATCTATAACTCTCTCAGAAAGAAAAGGAGTGCCCGAAAGTTCGGGTGCTCCTTTCTTATTCAAGATGGAAACAAGAAATAAGATCATATTCGCAAGTTTGGCGATAGCCACTATTTGCCTAACTGGATGTAAACATAAGGTGCAGGTAACAAGTAACAACGCACACATAGAATTCGAAGATACATTGTATGACTATGGCAAAGTAACCATTGATGGAAGCAAGGAAAAACATAGCTTTGTCTTTCATAATACAGGTAGTGAGCCCTTAGTCATTAATAAGGTGGCAACCTACTGCGGTTGCACTGAGGCGGATTACTCTCCTAAATCACCCATCCTGGCTGGTGAAGAGGGAAAGGTAACCGTGACCTTTAATCCCAAAGGGGAAACCCCATACAATTTTGAAAAAGGCATCATCGTTTTCAGCAACGCAGAAAACGGAAGCCAATCACTCACCGTAAAGGGGGAGTTAGTCTGGAAATAACGTACCCCTCTCTCAGAGGGGTCGCCAGCAACGATCTTACAGCTCTCCCGGATACGGCAACATCGAGCCCACGCTTCATACACTTTTTGAAAGAACGTCGAAAGCGCGTGGTATATTCAATGGAATACATACGCTCTTGCTTATTTTAACAACTGTGACATCAAATCATCGACATCCTTGGCTTTGTGCGTTCGACCAGCTTTCAGATCATCTATCGCCTCGTCAAGACCAGTACGACGTTCATGCTCGAATGTCCAACCCATCCGCTTTGAAAGTTCTTTCAGGAACTTTAAGTCGGAGATACTTGAAACGCCCATTCTGACTATTTGCTTATGCATTGACGTAGTATTCATCTTTTTGCCTCCTCATTTGTTTGTTTATATATTCGCCAGCAAATATAATGTTTATTCTTCACTTTGGCGAGCTTCGCGCAAGGTTTCCTATTTTTAGAATCAATAAGAGCCAAGTAAAGATCTATTTTCGTAGTCGACCTCACCACAATTCTGAATCCACTCTCCGATGGCCAGTGTTCGTCTTTGCAAAATTCATCGACTTTTATTTGGAACCTATGGCATTATTCTCTATCTTTGCCTGTGAATATGTTTAACTATATCATTATGAGGCTATGACCACAATATGGAAAATGAAACAAAGGTACCTGAACCCTCTGACTGACTTCGGTTTTAAGAGGCTGTTCGGGACGGAAATGAACAAGGAGCTGCTGATCAGCTTCCTCAACGCGCTCTTCCACGACAAGGACATCAGGGACGTGAGCTACCTGAACTCCGAACAGCTCGGGGACAGCGAGGACGACAGAAGGTCGGTATTCGACGTCTACTGCGAGGACGCGCAAGGCGACAAGTTCGTCGTGGAAATGCAGAACGTCTACCAGGAGTTCTTCAAGGACAGGTCGGTGTACTACGCCACCATCCCCATCCGCGACCAGGGAAGGAAGGGTGACTGGGACTTCGAGCTGAAGGCGGTGTACACCGTGGGCGTGCTCAACTTCTGTCTCACCGACGACCCAGACCACTACGTACATGAGGTCAAGTTGGTGGACATCGGCACGAAGGAGGTCTTCTACGACAAACTGACCTTCGCTTACATTGAGATTCCGAAGTTCAACAAGGACGAGGAACACTTGGAAACGATGTGGGACAAGTGGATGTTCGTACTGAGGAACCTCTCTCATCTCATGGATCGACCGCCTGCACTGCAGGAACGGGTGTTCACCCGCCTCTTCGAACAGGCTGAGATCGCTAAGTTATCTAAGACTGAACTAAGAAACTATACATACGGTATGGATACGTTAAGAGATTACAAAAATGGACTGGCTACTGCCAAGAAACAGGGCATTGCGCTGGGCAGGCAGGAAGGTATAGCCTTGGGTACGGAGAAGGGCATAGCCTTGGGCAAGCAGGAGGGCATTGCCTTGGGCAAGCAGGAGGGCATTGCCCTTACTTCGCGTAAGATTGCCCTAAGCCTGAAAGAAATGGGCATGAGCGTGCCGGATATTATCAAGGCAACAGGGCTCTCTGCCGAGGAAATCAAGAAATTGTAAAGGGTGTTGCGATCCAAATGGATCGCAATATTCGCTTTTAGGAACGAATAGAAGCGTTGAAAGCAAAAAAACAAAGAATAAATTTGCGAAGTTCTATGATCCTTGACATTGAAAAAAGCAATTCTAAGACCATGTAAAAACACCGAGACAAGACCTTTATCAGTATAAGACACGATGCTATGATACTTAGCAATATATCTTATGATACTTGGCAAAGTATCTTAGGATACTTTGCCAAGTATGTTAGGATACTTCTATCAAGGCAACGGCATAGGCGGAAATTCCTTCCTCACGACCAGTGAAGCCTAACTTCTCTGTGGTGGTAGCCTTGATGGAAATGTCATCCTCATCCACGCCCATCACTTGGGCAAGACATTCCTTCATGGCTGGGATATGGGGATTCAACTTGGGACGCTCCGCACAAACCGTGGCATCGATATTGCCTACCCGATAGCCTTTCGTGGCAATCAAATCAATGACCTTCTTCAATAAGATCTTACTGTCTATGTCCAAGGTAGAGGCTGATGTATCCGGGAAATGGTAACCGATATCCCGCATATTGGCAGCTCCTAAAAGGGCATCACAAATAGCATGGATGAGGACATCGGCATCACTATGTCCCAATAATCCCTTCGCATGGGCAATCTTAATGCCTCCTAACCATAGATCACGACCATCTACCAACTGGTGAACGTCGTATCCCAACCCTACACGTATCTTCATTGTCCTCTACCTCCTATGCAATAAGTCCTTAATGCCGTCCATGTCAAAAGCAAGGGTAAAACGCAAGGTCTGGTCCAAAGGATTGCTCTTCGCCGTCGCGATCACATAGCCTGCATCCAAGGAGAAGACATTCATCTTGAAACCCACACCCACTGTAAAATATTTCCGGTTGCCTTTGTTGGCACTCTCATGGCGATATCCTGCCCGCGCCGTAAACTTGTCATTATAGGTATATTCTGCGCCTACGCCCCAACGGATCTCCTCTAATTCCTCCTTGAAGCCCCCAGGAGCATCATGAAAGCTCTTGAAAATGCCATTGATCGCGGAACAATCCCAATATTCCTTTTGCACGCGCGCCTCATAATCCTCGGTAGACTCACCATCTTTCTGCTTGGGATAAGTCGGGATCAACGGCTTATTAGCATCTACGGCAACCGTAAACTTATTATACTCGTCAACAGGAACCATCAAGGATGCACCTAACCGTAAGTTAGCAGGCAAGAACCAACTGTTGTCATCACCGGTAAAGGAAATCTTACTACCGATATTCGAGATGTCCAATCCCAACCCTAACTGGCACTCTCGGTCGCCAATCACAGGATAGCTCTGATAGTAACAGGCTATATCTGCTGCAAAGGCTGAACTCGGGGAGGTGTCGGAAGTATATCTGAAGGTCAGGTCGGAATAGATCCACCGCACGGCAGCTGCAATGGAGAACTTCTGACTGAGCATCAAGGAATAAGCCACATCGAAGGACATCTCATACGGACTGATCGTCATAGAGTTGTCATTCTCATTCTCTGAATAACTCACCTCACCTAAGGAGAAATAGCGCAGGGAAGCTGATACCGCAGAATAGTCACCTATCCGATAATAGCCCGCCATGCAGGCTAAGTCCATGTCATTCACCAACTGGCGCAGCCAAGGGGTATAGTTCAAGGCCACTCCTGCCCGCGAGATCGTGAAAGGATACTTCGCTGGATTCCAATATTGCGAGTTGACATCCGGATCAGTAGCCACACCAACATCTCCCATACCTCCAGCACGGGCATCAGGGGCTATACTCTGCGAGGTGACCGTAGAATACTCAGGATTGAACATGTCTTCCTTCTGGGCATACACAGAGGATGCCGTCATCATAAGAAGGAATGTCATGAAGATAATTATGGATTTTCTCATTTTCAACAATCAATCACACTCCTATAAACGGATGGACAGATTAATTATTGCCTATGATAATCAATTTCCTGGCTTTGGTGGCACTACTGCTCCCATCACTGGAGATACGGACGCGATAGAGGTATACTCCCGTCTGCAATCTTGAACCAGAGGATGAGGTCAGGTCCCAGTTGACTGTATAAGCACTTGACGTAGGCACGCCCGACTCTGTGTGCTGCCACCAGATTCGCCCTTCCATGTCATAAACGTCGATGCTGACATTCATCTCGCTGCCTGTACGGTCGTGGTTGATAATGAAGGTGGTATAGTTGTTCGCTGGGTTCTCTGTCACACTGACCGTATAGAGTTCGGGGGTTAGCCCCTTCACACAAACGAAGGACAGTTCTGCCATCGATGAATTGTTCAGGGTATCCCAAGCCCGGAACAGGAGCTTGTGCGCGCCCTCTCCTAACTCCGGCAGGTTATAATAAGTGGAACCACTGGTATAGGACCCTAAGTCGTATCTAAAATTGTCATTCAGGACATACGTCTGTGAAGTCTTCCCATCAATGATCAGCTCCAGGTCGTGCCCGATGCCATTACCTGAAGTATTGATACCATCCTCGTCACTTACCTTTGCCACGAAATAAGGAGTCGTATTGACTTTTCCTCCATTGACAAAAGAAGGGGCGTTGAGGTAGCAATAGATAGATGGTCCGATGGAATCATTACCGGCAATTGCGCTACCACCTACATAGAAATTCTCCGTTGCGCCATTCGCTGCCACCAAACGGTCGTTTTGGATGGTATAGATATTGACCAATCCCATACCTTCTTCATAATCGATATCCTTGGGGATCGCAAAGGAGAAGGAAAAAGTGCCTGCGCGTACGCTGTCGGAACCAGAGAAGAGTATCCGGGGACGATCGTAATAGGAAAATGCGCTACTGGCTCCGCTCGCTGACGTATCATTCAACTTACAAGTCTCTAACACCTTTTTATCACGTACTGAGGCTGTCATCAGCCCTTGAAAGTCAGAATGCCCCTCGACATGTCCCTTGACGGTTGCTACGGACCCGGCTTTCAGCGTGGGGAAACTACCTGAAGAGACTGCCACGCCATTGATAGAGTCTATTACCACCGTTGCGGTTGGGAGGTTCAACGCCATGGCAGGGTCACCCAATAGTGCATATTGCAGTTTATTGACAGTCAGGTCGGAATGGGAGGAGATCAGCTGGTTCTTTGCCACACGCTGTGCCTCGCCTAATGTCATAGGCTTGCCATTCTGATAGCTGAGCACATGATTCAGGAAGGCAGCATTGATCACCTTATTCCGGTCGGTGTACACGGTTCGTGTCGTGCCATAAAAGGCCACGGCTCCCCCATTGGGATTCAGCACTGCCGCCTCTCCTATGGTAGAGGCACTGCCATCATAAGGCAAGATATCACAGGATGCCGTCACCCACAAGGGAAGGTTCGTATTCGTGAACGACTCGAAATCCGTCAGCCTCAATACCGTCTCATGGGAGATCTGTGTTGGGCTGCCATGCCCTGCATAATCCATGATCAGGGCTCCTGCAGCTTGTTGCTCCTTGATGGCACGAGTCACATCCGGGTAAGTGTTTCCTGTAGAAGAGGTCACCCGGGTGTAATTATCCCACATCACTTTCTTGATCTGGTAGCCCGGATAACGAGCAGCAATGTTGTCTGCCGTCTCGTTGATATCCCGCATGTGGATATTCTCATTCCCATCATCACCCATGAACATGATCGTATTCTGCCATGCTCCGGCATTCTCATTCTTGACATAGTTGATGACTTTATCTACCATGGCCTTTGCCTCGGTTGCCGTGGTGACAGGGAACCTGCCTACTGCTACGTCTTCCTTGTCAGAAGACACGGGATCAGCTCCCTCCCCGTCATCCAAGGAGCAGAACCATCCGTCATCCACATAACAATAAACATCATTCAGGGAGTTTTCGCTCTCATAGCAAAGAAGGTAATCATCCACAGACGCTGTCTTCCAGTCGCTGGTGTTCATCCTGTTATCCCAAGCGCAATCCCCAAAGAGCAACAAGTATTTCGGCATATCTGTCTCCGTCGTTGCCCGGTCATAGAGCATTTTCAGATAACGACGATAGGCGTTGGCATCAGGCGTGCCACTGGAGAATTCATTATAGAGCTCATCAGCAGGCACAATATTCACGCGCATCGAGTCATGTTCCTCATGGAAGGCTGCAAGGCGCTTGGCTTGCTCCAATAACTTCTGCGAGGTCGGGATGATGATCACCATGTCAGCCTGTGGGTCTGCATGATGATCTTGATTGGTGATATTATACACATACTCAGGCGCGCTGAACGTGCCGTTCAACAGGTCGGGCGCAGGACCAGGCTGGTCATAGCCGAAGTCAATATAGTCAAGGCGGATAGGTCCACCAGAAGTCGTGCTGATCTTCACCGTATTGGAACGCTCTAAGGTATCAATGGCATAGACGCGTGTCACCACACTGCCGCGGTCGTATTCCGTAGGAAGGGTCAAGGTAACTGTTCCCAATGTCTTCCCGTTCAGCTCTATCGTTGCAGTACTTGCCACGCCTGAGCTCAAGGCAATCGACATCCGTCCACTGACCTTCTCAACGGGAAGTGTCAGGGTATAGGTCTTGCTGCTGCCATTGGCAACCGGACTATTCTCAAAGAGTTGACGGCCACCTTGATACCAAGCAAAGTTATCCACCTCATGCAAGGTATGGTAATCCTCCGGTCGAGGGTACACAGTGTTCAAGAATGTCGTAGAATCCACGCTGACAGGCGTGCTGTCGTTCTGGGTAATCAGGTAATATCCAGCATCAGAATAAGGATTCCGGGTGCGCAGAGTCGAGGTTGGAGATGCCCAACTGACAGGTCCCTTGGCATAGAAAAGCCGACGCCCGCGAACCGTGCAAGTAGGCACTTCCTTCAGGTCATCCAAAGAAGTCAGTTCACTTCCGTCTAAAGTTTCGTTTTGCAGATTCCCTCCATAGCCATAGATATGCACCTTGCTCAAATCCGAGAATCCCGCCTTTCTGATCACTTCCTCCGTCAATTGATAGACACCGGTGGCAGGTACCTTGATCTTTGCCCACCTCCCAGAGGCAAGCACACTATGCTGCGCATAACGGGAAGAGTGAGCGGGGGAAAGAGCCCGTCTCGACTTTGCCTTGCGCACGGTGCTCACCTTCGCCACAGATTCCACCTTCAGCAAGAAGCTCACGAGAATCTGATAACGGTTTTCACGGAAGACCAAGGGCGTGAAGAAAATCTCCAAGAATCCCTTTTTCCTGTCTACTACGATCTTGCTGCTAACAGGAGGAAGCGCAGGCAACGCCGCACCCGAGATGTGATTGTATTTGGCGATATCTGAAGAGGTCATATCGATGAAATCCGGATACTCAATAGAAACCGTATAGAGAGAATCCTGGTAATCCCCTTCCAAGGGTACGGAGTAGGTAAAGGAAGGCAACAGGGAATCGATCTCGACATCCGTTGCTGTCAAGTTAAAGAAGCGTTGTGATGCCTTGGCTTGCAGACCACAGCACAACAAGACCCAGATCGTTATATATATTCTGATTGCCATCTTTGTCCTCCAAAAGGACTCACGTACATATCCTTATTTGCAGTTGAACTCCAGCACCTTCTTGTCCTCAAGATAGCCTTCGAGATGGTCATCGATATGGACAGGTCCCACGCCAGCAGGAGTACCGGTATAAAGCAAATCACCTGTTTTCAGCGTAAAGAACTGGCTGATATAGGTGATGATCTCATCAACCTTGTAGAGCATATCACTTGAACAGCCTTCCTGCACAGTCTTCCCGTTGATATCAAGATGGAAATGGATGGCTTGGATACTCCGGAATTTAGAGATGTCCACCCATTCTCCGATGACTGCAGAGCCATCGAAGCCCTTGCAGATCTCCCATGGGCGTCCCGCCTCACGCAGTTTTTTCTGCAACTCGCGAGCCGTGAAATCGATTCCCACCGTTACCGCATCATAATACCGGTAAGCGAAACGCTGGGGGATGGACTTACCCAACTTACAGATACGTACCACCAATTCAGTCTCGTAGTCTATCCTTCCCATGAAATCCGGGATAAAGAAAGGCTTATGATCCTTCAACAACGCAGAATCAGCCTTTGTAAAGATCACCGGCTCTTCTGTTTTATCTAACGTGCCATGCAATTCTTTATTGTGCAAGGCATAGTTCATTCCAATCGCAAATATCTTCATCCGTAGCCTTTTGGTGCAAAGTTACTGCAAACAGCGAGAAATACAAAATAATTATCGAAGATTTTGTTTTAATTTCCGAAGCATAGCAAAACTGAAAGAACAAGCAATGGACAAAGAAAAAGCAGAAAAATAGGCTAATCCCAGCAATGGCGAAGCCGAACTTGAGAAAAAAAGGAGTTAGAGAAGAATAGGTAAGCAATAGTAATGAATAGGAAAGAATAGAAAGGATAGGAATCTATAGAGAGCATAGGAATCTATAGAGAGAATTGGAATCTATAGAGAGCATAGAAATCTATAGGAAGGATAGGAATCTATAGAGAGAATAGAAATCTATAGAGAGCATAGGAATCTATAGAGAGAATAGAAATCTATAGAGAGCATAGGAATCTATAGAGA
>CAJLYG010000130.1 GCA_905210845.1 uncultured Prevotella sp. | reverse complement strand
ACCGGTTCATCTTGGGGAGCACATTGCAGGTAAGTTCTAATCAGGTTTTCGAGAGAATGGTTCAACCGGCTAAACTCCTTGACATTCGTCTTCTTGAAAGTCGGAGCCTCATCCTTCCCCAAATGGAATCCCTCTATTTTCCTTAGCGTATCGTCAAAGGGAGCCCATAATTTCTTTGTAACAAAACGCATTGTGATTAAGACAGAGGTCCCGACGACTACGGCAATCATGGCATACTGGATCATCATCCCTATCACCACGTCCTCTTCCAAGTCGATATTCTCGTCGATCTGCTTTCCACTCTTGTAATCATCCACCACATCGATCAGGTCTTCCGCATAATAGCGCGTGGTCAGATAATAGAACAAGGGCATGCAAAGCAGGAAGATGGATACCAGGCAGACCGTCAGTCTGACCATCGTCTTATCTAACAATGTCTTCATTACACTTCCCATTTATAGCCCGTGCCATATAAGGTCTTGATTCTGTCATGGCAACCAGCTGCATCCAATTTATGTTTCAAGTTCTTGATATGAGCGAATACGAAGTTGAAGTTATCCATCATGTCAGCCATCTCCCCACTTAAATGCTCGGCGATGGCGGTCTTGGAAACGACCTTTCCCTTGTTACCGATGAGGAACAGGAGCAGTTCGTATTCCGATTTCGTCAGGGAGACAGGCGTGCCATTGACCGTCGTTGTCTTTTCCTGAAGATTAATCGACACCTCTCCGCTTCTCACCAGATTATTATTGGAGGCATAACGCCGGCGAAGCAAGGCGAAAACGCGGATTCGCAGCTCTGACAGGTTAAAGGGCTTGGATACATAATCATCCGCGCCGATCTTCAATCCTAACACCTTGTCGTCTACGCTGTCCTTCGCTGAGACGATGATCACACCCGTGTCCGGCTTCCGATCCTTGATCTTCCGCAACACATCTAAGCCAGATCCGTCAGGCAACATCAAGTCGAGCAGCACGCAGTCGTAGTCATAAACCCCAACCTTCATCAGGGCATCCGACTTCGTAAAAGCCTGTTCACACAAATAATCGTCTTCGGAAAGGAAGCGGACAATACTGTCTGACAAGCTTTTCTCGTCTTCAACAATCAATATTTTCATATCGTACGCAAATATAAGGAATTAAATGATACCCTCCAAACATTCTTAGCAACTTTACAAAGGGACTCGAAAGAAATAATGATCGCATACGAACAAAGGTATCCTAAGCAGATTCCCGCCAAGATATCACTGGGATAATGCACGCCAAGGTACATCCTGGAATAACATACCAAGGCTACCCACGAAGCCATCAGCCAGAAAAGCCACCTCTTCCGGAACTCGTAGATCAGGAAGAATGCCATGCCTGCCGTGTTGGCTGCATGGGAGGAAGGAAAGCCATAAGCGCCACCGCGGTAGCCATTGACCACATGGATGAAGGCAGACAAAGGATTATTCAGGTTGGAAGGGCGCATACGACCGATCAACGGGCGCAGCAATTGAGACGATAGCTGGTCGGCAAGCACGGTGGTCAAGCCGATCAAGACCAAGCATGCCACAGCACTTTGCCACCCTTTCTTCAACCAGATGACAGAGAACACCAACACATAAAAGGGAACCCAAACCCATTTATTGCTGACCAGCATCATAAAAACATCAAGAAAAGAACTGTGATGCCCATTGATCAGCAACAGACATCCGCAGTCCCAAGAATACAATTGGTTCAACAAGTGTGTAAGTATGTCCATATTCCATATCCTTTCTTGCATGCAAAAGTAAGAACGGATTCTGTAGAAAAGTTGAATTTCCTACGAATAGAATGTTAAATAGTAGCTCAAAATCTCTTTTTCTTAGAAAATTGTTTAACTTTGCAATATAACCTAAACAAGAATTTCTATGCCCAATTCAAAGGTTTCAAAAAGGGACTCTGCTTACCTCCATGAGTTCAGTCCTGCCTGCCCTGATAAGTCCAGGCTCAAAAGAAAGACTTCCAGGACTCTTCTAAATATCTGTTTGCTTTTTATATCACTAACGGCACTGCTTTGCTCATTGACGAGCTGTTCCCATCGGACTTACTACAAATATAAGATAGGTGTGTCGCAATGCGTCGGAGGTCGTTGGCGAGATAAGGTAAATAATGAGATGCTCTCAGCTCAGCATCTCTACGACACCGATGTGAAGGTGTGCATCACCAATGCGGACAACAACACGGACCGGCAACGCCAACAGATTGATAGTCTCATCAACGCTGGCGTCGACTTGCTTGTTATCTCGCCCAATGAGTACGAACCACTTTCCCCTTGCATAGAACGTGCCAAGAAAAAAGGTATTCCTGTCATTCTTTTTGAGCGCAAGACCTCTTCCAACGACTATACTGCCTATATCGGTGGCGACAACGTGGAGGCGGGACGTGCTATCGGGAGATATGCCGCTCGTTTATGCAAGGACAGCATCCATAAAGGACGGAGACCCGTGGTGTTAGAGATCACGGGGCGGCTGGTGATGTCACCCGACAGGGAACGCTACGAAGGGTTTAGCAGCGTCATAAAGGATTCTCCTGAGGCCGATTACAGGCATGTGGAGAGTAATTGGTCATTTGAGGATTCGTATGCAATTACGAAGAAATGGTTGCAAGAGGGAAAGCCTTTGGACGTGGTGTTCTGCCAAAGTGACCTGGCATCCTTAGGGGCTTACAAGGCTGCAAAGGATTTGGGAATGGAGAAGGGCATCTATTTCATTGGCATTGATGCCCTGCCTGGCGAGGGCATTGATGCCATCCAACAAGGCAAGCTAGCCGCCAGCTACATCTATCCTACACACGGAGAGGAGATCATTGCATTGGCCCTGAAGATCCTTGAGCACAAACCGTTCAAACGCACGAATATTATCGAGAGCATTGTAGTAACTCCGCAAAACGTGGACGAGATTGCCATCAACGCCAACGCCATGATGCGTCAGAACGAATACTTAATCACAATACAGAACAAGTTGGAGAACTATTTCGGTCTCTACCATGCCCAGCGTAGCTTGCTATTCATATCTTTAGCCCTTGCCCTTATCCTTTTGGCTGCAGTGGTACTGACTTGGAGGGCGATTGTGGTCACCCGGCGAGCCAACCGACGAATCAAAGAATTAGGTGATGAGCAGAATCTCTTCTATACCAATGCCAGCCACCAACTGCGCACACCATTGACGCTCATCACGGGTCCTTTGAACCAATTAGCTGGAAGCAAGGACCTAAATCCGAACGACCATGACCTACTTGACATTGTCAGGAGGAACGCAGACCGGCTGCTTCACCTTGTCACGGATGTATTGGATTTTCAGAAAGAAACCCAAAGGCAGTTCAAAGAACCTCCCTCAACGGATGTCCATGCCATCAGCCGTCGGTCGGTACAAGACGGGCATCACGATATTGTCGTGCGCGACCAGGGCGATGAGTTGGCCACCGTGCTCGTCGTTGACAACAACGAGGACATGAGGCAATACCTGCGCACGCTTCTTCTCGACCGTTACTATGTCTTGGAGGCAAGTGACGGACAAAGTGGACTGAGGTTGGCACGGGAGAGCATTCCAGACTTAGTCGTCAGCGACGTAATGATGCCAGTCATGGATGGACTTTCTTTCTGCAACAAGCTTAAAGCAGATCCTCTGACAAGCCACATCCCTGTTGTCTTGCTCACGGCGCGGAGCTCAGAACAGCAACAGGCAGAAGGACTCAGCCAGGGCGCAGATGCGTATCTTACCAAGCCGTTCAGCGCGGAAGTGCTTCTGGCACATATCGCCAGCCTCTTGGCAAACCGGCAAAAGCTCAGGGAGATTTTTGCTGCCGGCGAGTCACCAGTTTCTATTAACAACAGCCAAGAGGAATTACTCGGCACACCCGACAAACGGTTCATGGACACGCTTCGTGAGGCGATCTATAAGAACATGGGCAATGCCAAGTTGAAAATGGATGACCTCGGCTCGGAAATGGGCATCAGTCGGGTGCAACTCTATCGGAAAGTGAAGGTCATGACAGGCATGTCACCTGTGGAACTATTGCGAGGAATGCGGCTCCAAAGGGCTTACAAGTTGCTGAAGGCTACCGACAAGACCGTCGCCGAAGTAGCATACGAGGTGGGCTTTGGAACACCTGGATATTTTTCCTCTTGTTTCAAGAAACAGTTTGGCAAGTACCCAACAGAAATAAGAGAAAGCCAAGAATGATCATGGCTGCAACCTCTTTTTACTCAACAATTGTTTCTATTGATAGAAAAATTGATACATGTACAAAAAGTTATATGATTTGAAAGAAAGTATTACTCTTTCATTGATCCTTTGCTATAACTTTGCCGGCACTAACGGTAACAAGGAGTCCAAGATAACTGAAAGGAAGAAATAGAGATAGGCTCTCATCCTATTGTCAGATGGATACTCGACCTTGAGCTCGACAAAGAAATATAAAAACCTAAATTGATAAAGATATGTACAACAAGATCAACAAACTGGCACTCGTCAGTGTCATGCTATGCTTTTTCGCCATGGGGTTCGTAGACTTGGTGGGCATTGCTTCGAACTACGTCAAGAAAGACCTGGGACTGAATGACGCAACTGCGAACGTTTTTCCCTCACTGGTTTTCTTCTGGTTTCTTATCTTCTCGGTTCCTACAGGGGTCTTGATGAATAAGATAGGACGCAAGAAAACGGTGTTGCTCTCCCTTGCCGTCACCGTCGCATCACTGTTGCTCCCCGTTTTTGGCGAGAGCTTCGGCCTAATGTTAGTCAGTTTCTCACTCTTAGGCATAGGCAACGCGCTCATGCAGACATCGCTCAACCCACTGGTAGCCACCGTGGTACGTGGCGGTCATTTAGCTTCTACCCTCACTTTCGGGCAGTTCGTCAAGGCCATCGCTTCCTTCATGGCTCCCTACATCGCAGCATGGGGTGCCACGCAGGCCATTCCCTCGTTAGGACTGGGCTGGCGCGTTCTCTTCCCTATCTATATGGTCATCGGCATCGCAGCCTCCTTACTTCTCCTCTCTACCCCCATACACGAGGATTGTCCTGCATTTGATACTGGCAAGGCACCCACGGTCGCCCATCAGTTTGCCTCTTGTTTCCAGTTACTTGCCAAACCGATTGTGCTTCTGAGCTTCATTGCCATCATGTGCCATGTGGGCATCGATGTGGGTACAAACACCACTGCTCCGAAGATTCTCATGGAGCGCTTAGGGATGACGCTTGACGATGCTGCTTTTGCCACATCACTGTATTTCATTTACCGTACTATCGGATGCTTCACGGGATCTTTTTTCCTACGCATCGTCAATAACAAGCTCTTCTTCGTAATCTCGATTACGATGATGGCCCTGTCTATGCTCGGTCTCTTTATAGGTACCACGAAGCCCGTGCTTTATACAGCCATCGCCCTTGTTGGCTACGGCAACAGCAATGTATTCTCACTCGTCTTCTCCCAAGCCTTGCAAAGCGTTCCTGAGAAGCAAAACGAGGTGAGCGGCCTGATGATCATGGGACTCTTCGGCGGTACAATCTTCCCGCTCCTCATGGGCTTTGCATCTGATGCCATGGGACAAGCAGGTGCCGTGCTCGTAATGGCAGTTGGCGTGGCATACCTCTACACTTATGTCAGTAACGTAAAATAAACATAGAACTATAGCATCATGAATAAAGTTATCGTAGGCCTCGGAGAGGTCTTATGGGATTGCCTTCCCGAAGGAAGGAAATTAGGTGGCGCACCTGCAAATTTTGCCTATCATGCCAGCCAGTTTGGTTATCACGCTTATGCCGTCAGTGCCATCGGAAACGATGCCCTGGGCGACCAGACCGTGGAAGCACTGAATGGGAAACACTTGAAGTATATCATGCCACGTGTCGACTATCCAACAGGTACCGTACAGGTAGACCTTGACGAAGATGGAGTACCTACTTATGATATCAAGAGAGACGTGGCATGGGATAACATTCCGTTCACTCCTGAAGTGGAAGAAGTCGCCAAGCACTGCGGTTGCGTCTGCTTTGGTTCCCTGGCCCAGCGCCATATCATCTCACATGACACCATCCACCGTTTCTTGAACACTACACCGATGGATTGCCTGAAGATCTTCGATATCAACCTACGGCAGAACTTCTATACCAAGGAAATCATCCAGGAATCCCTCAAGGCATGTAATATCTTGAAGATCAATGACGAAGAGTTAGTAACCATCAGTCGCCTTTTCGGCTATTCAGGTCTAAACATCGAGGACAAGTGCTATCTGATTCTTGGCAAGTACAACCTGAAGATGCTCGTGCTTACCTGTGGCACCAATGGCAGTTACGTCTTTGCGCCCGGTTTGGTGAGTTTCCAGCCCACTCCAAAGGTGAAAGTGGCCGACACCGTTGGTGCTGGTGACAGCTTTACCGGAAGCTTTGCCGCCGCCATCCTCTCTGGGATGCCATTGCACGAAGCCCACAAGCTCGCCGTAGAAGTCAGTGCTTTTGTCTGCACACAGCCCGGGGCCATGCCCAATCTACCGAGACAACTGCTCGCACGGGTGAAGTAAGAAAAGAAGATCCCTCCCTCATGATCCTTCTCATGGATCGTCGAGGGAGGGCTTTTCGTTATATTCTACAGCATAAGGAAGCCAACCCATTCCTACCTTACATTTTTTACTGATGTGTTGACAATTGTTACATGTATCAATTCTCCTATGATCTGAACAGATCGTTGAATTGACCTATATCAATTTCACGCTAACTTTGCCAACGAAAATCTTTAAAACGGAATAATAACTAAAATTCTACAGTATGAAACATTTTAAAAGAGCATTGCTCGGAATGGCGTTGGCAATCATCAGTGTGCCGTCTTGGGCACAGGACATTGTCGCCAACGGCACAGTCAAAGATGTTACAGGCGAACCTCTCATTGGCGTTTCTATCATCCAGAAAGGTTCTTCCAAAGGTACGGTTACCGACCTTGACGGTCATTTTTCCCTTCAAGTGCCACAGGGCTCAGCTTTGGTGATCTCTTATATTGGCTATACCACGCAAGAGGTAAAAGCCGGCAGTAACCTGGCAATCGTAATGAAGGAAAACGCCAAGCAACTCAACGAAGTGGTCGTCACGGGCTACACCACACAGCGCAAGGCCGACCTCACAGGATCTGTGGCAGTCGTCAGCACCAAAGACCTGAAAACCTCGCCCGACCCAGACCCCATGAGAGCCTTGCAGGGTAAGGTTCCAGGCATGACAATCACGACGAACGGCTCCCCTATCGGCACGGGTACAGTCCGCATTCGCGGCATCGGTTCGTTCAATTCCTCACAGGATCCCTTGTTCATTGTTGACGGAGTACCCACCAACATGGCCCTGAACTCGCTCAACATGAACGACATCGAGAGCATGCAGGTGCTCAAGGATGCAGCCTCGGCCAGCATCTATGGTTCGCGAGCTTCCAATGGTGTGATCATTATCACAACAAAGAAAGGCAAGAAGGGCGACAAGATTGCCATCGACTTCTCTTCTAATCTGACTGCCCAGTTCTATACCAATCAGTCGAAGATGAAGCTGCTCGATACCAGCGGTTATCTCACGGCCATGACGCAGGCCGCACTTAACGACGGTCTGGATCCGGTGGCGTATGCCAGCAACTATGGCGTAGACCTTAAGGCTGCCAGCGGTATCCCCGTCTTGGCTTTTGACCCTGCAACCGGACAGATGCTCAACTTTACAGCTGCCGGACGCTACAACGGATATATCAATGAGAAGCAGACCATGCCTTTTGCCAATACCGACTGGGTGAATGCCATCTCTCACACGGGATTCTCGCAGAACTATGACCTCTCGCTCTCTCACGCCAACGACAAGCACAGTGCCATGTTCTCATTGGGTTACAAGGACGTGGATGGTATTCTGAAATACACCAACTTCAAGAATATCGCCGCCCGTCTCAACACCTCGTGGAATCTCAACAAGATTGTCACTGTGGGTGAGAACCTCACCGTCACATACTCTTCGCAAGTGGATTGCGCACCCATGGAGAACGCATTGAAGATGCCGCCTATCGTACCTGTGTATGAGAAAGACGGCAAGACCTTTGCAGGTCCAGTCGGCTCTATGTCTGACCGCGAGAATCCTGCCCGTGAACAGTATGACAATCGCGACAACCACCTCGACTACTGGAGAATCTTCGGAAATGCCTATGTGGAATTGAAGCCCATCAAAGGCCTTACACTGAAGTCTAACTTCGGTATTGACTACAAGACATCGTTTATCAATGCACTGACACATACCTACCAGTCTGACGTAGTCCGCAACAACATTGCGAAGACGACTCTCTCCAATAACAACGAGACAAACTGGGTTTGGTCCAACACAGCAAATTACCTCTTCACACTTGCCGGAGATCACCATTTCAACATGCTCTTGGGTAGCGAGCTTTCTAAACAAAGCATCATCGACTTCTCTGCCTACTCTGAAGGCTATGCTTTGGAAGACGTTGACTATATGTGGCCCAATGCTGCTACAGGTACAATGAGCAACAGCGGTGCTAAGTTCGGCTACCGACTGGCCTCTTTCTTCGGCAAGATCGATTACAACTGGCAAGATCTGCTGTTGGCATCGTTCACCATCCGTGAGGACGGTTCCTCCCGTTTCGGTAAAAACCACCGCTGGGGTACCTTCCCCGCAGCCTCTCTTGGTTTCCGCTTCTCTCAATTACTGCACTACAACTGGCTCAACGATGCCAAGTTGCGTCTCTCGTGGGGACAGACAGGTAACCAGGCCATCGACAACAACGCACAATTTGGACTCTACGTTGTTGACTACGGACTCGACCGCGTCACCTCCACAGCCTACGACCTGGCCCTGCAGGGATCCGGCACATTCCCCTCGGGCTATCGTGCCACACAACTGGCCAATCCCAACCTCAAGTGGGAAGCTGCTACACAATACAATATCGGTCTTGACTTCACGCTACTCAACAACTCGCTCTACGGTTCTGTTGACGCCTATATCAAGAATGTGAAAGATATGCTTATCAACCCTGCTTATCTCGGTGCAACTGGCGAAGGCGGCAACCAATGGCAGAACGGACCCGCGCTACGCAACTGGGGTAT
>CAJLYG010000129.1 GCA_905210845.1 uncultured Prevotella sp. | reverse complement strand
CCGCAGGAAGCCGGCGGCAACGCCTTGAAGTTTTATGCCAGTGTCCGTTTAGACATCCGGCGCGTCTCCAGTATTAAGGATGGCGATCAGGTAATCGGCAATCAAGTGCGTGTTAAGGTTGTCAAGAACAAGGTAGCACCACCTTTCCGAAAGGCTGAATTTGAAATCACCTTTGGCGAAGGTATCTCAAAGGTGGGCGAAATTATAGACCTGGGCGTTGAGTATGGGATCATTCAAAAGAGCGGCAGCTGGTTCTCTTATAATGGTGCCAAGCTGGCACAAGGCCGTGATGCGACAAAAGCCTTGCTGAAAGACAATCCAGAACTCTGTGAAGAAGTAGAAGGACTTATCAAACAGGCAATTTCCGACCATAAGGAATAAGATACGAAGAAGGGACGTCGTTCAGGGCGTCCCTCTTTTATTTGTGCCAAAATGTCATCCATGACAGTAATCATTTTCCCTTGGCACATGATTTGTTATCAATAAGGCGGACAACATGTCCGAGGATGACCTCTGGCATGGTTAAGTCCATAATTCATTAGATAATAACAAATAAAAAATATACAATTATGGGAAAGATTATTGGAATCGACTTAGGAACTACAAATAGTTGCGTTGCTGTATTTGAGGGCAACGAACCAGTAGTGATCGCGAATAGCGAAGGCAAGCGTACTACTCCTTCTGTAGTAGGCTTCGTGAAAGACGGTGAGCGTAAGATCGGTGATCCTGCAAAGCGTCAGGCTATTACCAACCCGAAGAATACCGTTTACTCCATCAAGCGTTTCATGGGTGAAACCTATGAGCAGAGCAGGAAGGAAGCAGAACGCGTGCCATTCTCTGTTGTCAATGAAGGAGGATATCCTCGCGTTGACATTGACGGGCGCAAATATACGCCTCAGGAGATTTCTGCTATGATTCTTCAGAAGATGAAGAAGACCGCAGAGGATTATCTGGGTCAGGAGGTTACGGATGCAGTCATTACTGTTCCTGCATACTTCTCTGATTCACAGCGCCAAGCCACAAAAGAGGCTGGTCAAATTGCAGGACTGAATGTTCGTCGTATCGTCAATGAGCCTACAGCTGCAGCATTGGCTTATGGCGTTGACAAGGCAAATAAAGATATGAAGATCGCAGTGTTTGACCTTGGCGGTGGTACGTTCGATATCTCTATTCTGGAATTTGGTGGTGGCGTCTTTGAAGTCCTCTCTACCAATGGTGATACCCACTTAGGCGGTGATGACTTCGACCAGAAGATCATTGACTGGTTGGTTGATGGGTTCAAACAAGACGAGGGCATAGATCTGAGCAAAGATCCGATGGCTATGCAACGCCTGAAGGAAGCTGCAGAAAAGGCAAAGATTGAATTGTCCAGCACGACATCAACAGAGATTAACTTGCCATATATCTCTGCAGAGGGCGGTGTTCCAAAGCACTTGGTAAAGACTTTGACACGTGCTCAATTTGAGCAACTCTGCCATGATTTGATCCAAGCTTGTCTGGCTCCATGCCAGAAGGCCATCAGTGATGCTAAGTTGTCTACATCTGATATCGATGAGGTTATCCTGGTAGGAGGTTCTAGCCGTATACCAGCTGTTCAGGAACTTGTTAAGAATTATTTCGGCAAGGAACCATCCAAGGGCGTGAACCCCGATGAGGTAGTAGCTGTTGGCGCAAGTATCCAAGGAGCTATCCTGAATAAGGAAGGTGGAGTAGGCGATATCGTCCTTTTGGATGTTACTCCATTGACATTGGGTATAGAGACCATGGGTGGCGTGATGACAAAGCTGATTGATGCCAACACGACAATCCCATGTAAGAAGAGTGAGGTCTTCTCTACAGCAGCTGATAATCAGACAGAGGTGACCATCCATGTATTGCAGGGCGAACGTCCTATGGCAGCTCAGAACAAGAGTATCGGTCAGTTTAACCTTACCGGCATTGCTCCGGCACGTCGTGGCGTTCCGCAGATCGAGGTCACCTTTGATATTGATGCCAATGGTATCTTGAATGTAAGCGCCAAGGATAAGGCAACAGGTAAGGAGCAGAGCATTCGCATTGAGGCTTCAAGTGGCTTGAGCAAGGATGAGATAGAGCGCATGAAGGCAGAGGCAGAGCAGAATGCGGAGAATGATAAGAAAGAGCGTGAGAAGATTGATAAGTTGAATCAAGCAGATTCTCTGATTTTCACTACCGAAAACTTCATGAAGGATAATGGTGATAAGATCCCTGCCGACAAGAAACCTGCTATTGAACAAGCTCTCCAGCAGTTGAAGGATGCTCATAAGGCTGCAGATATTGCAGCTATTGACAAAGCAACCGCTGCGTTGAACACAGCCGTCCAGGCTGCCAGTGCCCAAATGTACCAAGGCGCCGGTGCTCAACCGGGAGGTGGTGCAGGCTTCCAAGGTGGTGCAGGAGCTCAGGGTGGTCAGCAGACTTCTCAGGACAACAGCTCGAAGAGCGATGATAATATCCAGGACGCCGACTTTGAGGAGGTGAAGTAATGCCGCCAGGAAAAACGATAATAAACAACATGCAAATGCGTGCAGCTCAATGAGTTGCACGCATTTTGCGTTTATAGGGTTCTTGGTTCTTATGCCTTTGATATGCGTTTGTTTATGGCTTATTTGCAACATATTTGCGACACAACAAAAAAGTAGATAATGTGGGACTTATTCCCACCAATACATACTAATACATACTTAAAAGTAGATATTATGCCCGCAATCGGATTTGAGATTAAACGCAAGTGCAAGGTCTGTGGCGAGGTGTTTATTGCCAAGACTCTTGACAGTCTCTATTGTTCGCCCAAATGCAGCAAAGTGGCTTGGAAGCGCAAAAAAGACGCGCAAAGGAAGGAAGAGAAGCTCACGCAACTGGCACTACATATTCCCGACATCAGGGAATATCTGTCGGTGCGGGAGGCCGTGGCGATGTTTGGTGTGGAGCGGACTACGCTCTACCGGCTCATAAAGAATGGCACTGTACCAGCTATCAATGTAGGGAAAAGGCTGACCAGAATCAAACGCTCGGCCTTGGAAGCAATGTTCCTCACCAGAACGGAAAGTAATGCTGAGAAAACGAGACCGGTTCCAAAGAAATACAGCATGGAGCCGGGAGATTGCTACACCATCGGCGAGATATGTAACCGGTATCATGTTGACGACAGTACAGTATGGTCGCACATCCGGAAATATTCCATTCCTTCACGGCAGATAGGCAACTTCGTCTACGTACCTAAGGAAGAAATTGATAACCTCTATAAATCAGAAGTGAAATGAGAAAAGCATTAGTCAACACAAAGGTAACCGTCAAACTTAGGAAATCGGTTCACCATGCTGATGAGTGGTATCTCTTCATTGAGTCCTATCCCGTATATAAACGTGGCGAGGCCAAGGCAAAGAGAGTGATCGAAGCCCTCAATCGCACCATCTCGACTCCCGTATGGGATGTCTCGTCCGTTGCGCGCATCCTGCCTGACGGTTCGTTCAATTACAAGCCCAAGCGCGACATGAATGGCATCATTCAATGCAAGTCACGTTTGGACCAAGAGGCTTGTATCTATGCTGACAATGTCAGAAAGATGCGTCAGCATGAATATGACAGCATGGCGCTGTATTCTGACCGAGAATTGGAAATCATGGAGCAGAAGGAACGAAGCGCACAAGACTTCATCAAGTATTTCAATGACATCATCTACAAACGGCATCCAAACAGTTCTGATGCCATCATCGTGAACTGGTGTAGAGTTGGTGAGTTGCTCAGAATCTATTCGGAAGGTAAGCCGCTTCCTTTCAAGAACATCTCTGTGAGAGTATTGGAAGACATTAAAATGTTCCTCCTGCGTGCCCCGCTCGGTGGCAGGAAGAAGGGCACTATCTCCCGGAATACAGCATCCACCTATTTTTCCATTGTCAAGGCCGGACTTAAACAAGCCTTCATTGATGAGTTCCTCACCGTCGATATGAGTGCAAAGGTGAAGGGTATCCCCACTGAGGATAAGGTACGCGCTACACTCTCACTCGAGGAGGTGAAGCGGTTGGCTGAGACACCTTGTGAGAATGAGGTGCTGAGACGTGCCTCGTTCTTTTCTATTCTTACAGGACTACGGCATATAGACATCAGTAAACTCAAATGGAAATATTTCTCTCAAACGAGCAATGGCGGCTGGCGTATCGACTTGTCGCAGATAAAGACGAAGAAAGATGCTTATTTGCCTATCTCCGATCAGGCTTTGTCCTTGTGTGGCGAGCATCCTGAAGATGAGGAACTACTCGTATTTGCCGGATTGCAAAAGGCATCATGGATCTCAAAGCCCTTACGCCGGTGGGTGGAGGCAGCTGGTATAAAAAAGCATATATCTTTCCATTGCTTCCGTCACTCCTACGCCACGTTGCAGCTGGAATTAGGTACAGACATCTATACCATTAAGTCGATGCTCGGGCACACAAATGTGAAAACTACACAAATCTATACCCATATAGTAGATTCGGCTAAGGTAAAGGCTGCGAATACAATTCATATTGATAACCTCCAAGTTAAATAAGAAATTACTGCGAATACAAGTCATAATTCATCTCCACCTTTGAGCACCAAGTAGTTACGCTCTTTATAAGATCATTTGCACTAAGCTCTCCTCGTTCGCCATCCGGCAAACAAGGGGAGTTTTTGTTTGTCTGTACTCGTTAAAACGCTAATAAGAATGCAAGGGAATACGACCTTAAAGGGCTTCTTCTGTTTCTTTTATCTTAACAAAAACTAAAATATTGGTTGCAACGTGAGGGGTAAGCGTGGGGGCTTTTTCCACCTATTATGCACCCATAAAAAATCGTTTACCTTTGCCGCAGAAGTTTACCAAAACGATAAATAACTATGGAAGTAAAATCATTCGAGGAGATACCGGGCGCATTGTCCTATCTCATCAAGTCAGTAGAAGATCTGCGAAAGACAGTAAGCATCTTACAGCGTCAGCAGACAAGCAACCAACCCAAATGGATGGATATGGACGAGCTGTGTGCCTATCTTCCCTCACATCCAGCCAAGCAGACCGTTTATGGCTGGGTTTCTGCCAAGCAGATACCTGTGCATAAGATCAACAAGGCATTGGCTTTCCTGCAATCGGAGATTGACGAGTGGCTGAAGAGCAAATCATACACCTCAAAGTCGGATCTAATGCAACAGGCTGTAGACTTTGTCAATGCCAAGAAAGGAGGTGAGTTATGGAAATGACAGAAGATTATCAGTTTTCTTTCTTCCGGAAACCAATCCATAATACCGAACCGATACGTGCAGTCGGCATCGTGGACATTTACCGATATATCGTAGGGCACTATGCTGAACCTCAGACAAAGGCTTTACGTATGCTCGAAGACAGAAAGGAAGCCAAGCTGTACAAGACAGCGAACTTTGACTTCTGTTGTTTTTCCGGGCTGTTCAGAAAGCGATGCGAACGGGAACTATTAATGCATTCCGGACTGATGTGTATCGATTTTGATCATGTGGCAGACTTGGCAAAGCTAAAAAAGCAATTGCTTGGCAACGAGTACTTCGATACGGAGCTGTTGTTTGTCAGCCCCTCCGGCAACGGCTTGAAGTGGATTATTCCTGTTGCCCTGCAGGGAATGGAGCATTCTCGATATTTCAAGGCCGTAGCCAACTGCCTTGAATCGTCTGGACTCCCCAAGGTGGACAGATCGGGCTGCGACGTTTCCCGTTCCTGCCTTCTGCCCTATGACCCCAACGCATACATTAATCCAAAATATGAAGATGATGTCAAAGAAAATATTTTCCGTGCAAGACTGGGAGAATGTCCATTCTGAACAGCGAGTGCCTGCACATGATGAAAGCAAACATTCTTCTTGTGCGCATCTACATAATAATGTGGAGGAGGATGTGGAGAGTGTTGTCTCAGCCATAGAAGCCCACGGCATTGATGTGGCACCGCGTTATGCTGAGTGGGTCAACCTGGGCTTTGCGCTTGCCGATGCCTGCGGTGAGGGCGGAAGAGGATATTTCCATCGGCTCAGTTCGTTGCATCATGACTATAACCAAGTTGCGACCGACAAGCAATACTCCTATTGCCTTCGTGGCAAAAGGCAAGGGATTACTATTGCCACATTGTTCTATATGGCAGAACAACATGGAGTAGTATGGAGAAAGAGGCTATCACCCATTTCTCCAAATACCCAAAATGGAGAAACGGACAAACGGATATTGGGGGACAATGCACTTCCTTCTTTCCCAGAAGAGGTGTTTGACGGCTTGCCTACGTTGCTGAAAGAAGCTGTGGACAATGCGGTGTCGAAGGATGACAGGGGCACAATACTGATAGGTTCCATTGTCACCCTCTCTGTATGCTTTTATAATCTTTGCGGCGTATATGACGAACGTATCGTATATCCCAATCTGTATCTTTTTGTCACGGCAGAAGCAGGAATGGGGAAGGGGGCGTTGTCGTTATGCCGGGAACTTGTTGTGCCCATCAACAGAGAACTTCATGAACTGACCAACAGACTGAAGGCACAATATAAGACAGACATGGCTGAATATGTCAAGGGAAAGAAGTCTGGGGGAATGGACATGCCGCAAGAGCCTCCGCTCAGAACGCTTATTGTACCGGCCAACAGCAGTGCCAGTGCTTTTCTGAGAATTGCGAAAGACAATGATGGCATCATTCTTCTGTTTGAGACAGAAGGTGACACCCTCAGTCAAACGCTAAAATCGGATTATGGCAACTACTCTGATGTGTTGAGGAAGGCCTTCCACCACGAGGTGCTGAGTATGAGCCGATGCAAGGACAGAGAGATGTCAGAAGTGGAACAGCCCCGCATATCTGTAGTGTTGGCAGGAACGCCAGGTCAAGTGAATCGACTGATAAGCAATGAGGAGGATGGACTGCTCAGCAGGTTCTGCTTCTATGCCCTTCCTTTCAAGCGAGGAATACGAAATGTCTTTGCCACCAGTGATGTCGCTCAGTCGAAGAATGCGAAGTTTAAGCTGTTGGGGGAGCGCTTCTATCATTTGCATCAGACTTTCATGCGACAAGGATCATACACTTTTTGTCTGCCACAACATTTGCAGACGCGGTTTGTATCCTTTCTTCGTAAGGCCAATGAAGAATGTTGCGATGAGGTAGACAACAACATGCAGGGCATCGTACGGCGTATGGGGCTGATAGCCTTCCGAATGATGATGGTGCTGACGGCCCTGAGAACGATGGAAGCAGAGATGCATCGCCTGTCACCTGCACAGGATGGGACCATTCATATGCTTTGTCAGGATTGCGACTATCAGACAGTTATGCTCATTTGTCAAACCTTGCTTCGGCATTCTGTATATGTATACCGCAGATTGTCAAATGTCCAAGGAAGGACATCCGGCGAACAACAGGAACGAGGCGCAGCCGCACGACGCAATGCTTTCTTCAATCTCCTGCCAGTCTCGTTTACCAAGAAGGACTATGACGCTCTCATAGAGACTAGTCACGAGAACCGAAGTACAGCCTCTAAATGGATAGATCTCTTTATCAGGGAACAACGGCTGCACCGGACGGGACAAGGTATGTATCAGAAAACAGAACTATGATGATTAGAGTGGCAAGTTTGTGTTTTAGTGTCACTAAAACCTATGGCAACAGGGTACTTTGGCATCTTACAACTGCCAATACCCTGCAATGCCATTCCACACCACTCTGCAATCATCAGTAATAAGATCAACAATGACAACAGAAAGGAACAACAAAGGTGGTCGCCCTAAACTGGCTGACTATCAGAAACGAACAAAAATGGTAAGAGTAATGTTCTGCGAGAACGATTTTATTTACCTACAGTCCAAAGCGGCAAAGGCTGGCTTGTCAGTAGGTGAATATTGCCATCAGGCAGCAATGGACAATACCGTTAGAGAAATGGTTTCGCCTGAGTTGGCAAAGGGCATTCGCGACTTGTCAGGCATAGCCAATAATGTCAACCAAATGGCTCACCAGATGCATGTCATTGGTTTGGATGCCGTCAAAGAAGAATGCATTGGCATCATCGCTGCAATCAGTGAAATCATTAATCGAATAAAACCTTTACATTATGATCGCTAAGATACTGAATCGCGTGGATTTTGGCGGAATCGTCAACTACGCACATAATGACAAGAATAAGAAGAAGCAAGCCAACCTGTTGGGTTATGAGGGCGTTTGTGTCACCGACAACAAAGCTATAGCCAATAGTTTCTATATCCAGGCCTCTATGCGTCCAAACAGACGTAAGCCTGTCAAGCACATCTCTCTGTCGTTCTCCCCAAGAGATGCAGACCGCTTCCCAGACAACAGGGAAGGGGATGAGCTCATGGCTAAGATAGCCAAAGAGTGGATGAAACGGATGGGTATCGTCCATACACAATACATCATTGCCAGACACCATGACACGCGACATCCTCACTGTCACATCGTCTATAACCTTGTTGGCAATGAAGGGCAGATTATCTCTGACAGCAATGAGCGATACCGCAGTGCCCGTATCTGCAAGGCTCTGACGGAGGAATATGGACTCTACATAGCGAGAAAGAACAGTAAAGAGCAGAACTTGGACCGGTTGCGATCACACCAGCGGCAGAAGGCACAACTGCGTGCAGCTGTTATGGATGCCCGGCAAGAATCTACCGATTGGAATTCTTTTCTCAATGCCCTGTCCCGACGGAATGTCAGTGTTCAGGCCACGACGGATAGAGCAGCTGACAAAGTGGTGGGCTTGTCGTTCGGCATGGAAGATGCTCACTGCTCCGGTTATCGCCTTGATCCATCCCTGAGCTATCCTCATTTTGTCATTGCCTTTGGACAGGCATTGGAAGAGATCCTCTTTCAGCCTCATGCCCAATCCTTGGACTGCAGCGGAAGCCCAGTAAATAATCAAGGCTGGCGGAATAGAGACGATGAAGAAGCGAAGAAGATCCATAAAGCTCATCATATTTATCAACCCTCAAAACGAAGAAGAAAATGAAAGAAGACATCATCGCCGCAAACATCAGTGGCCTGCGTTCCGACATCCAATCCTTGGCGAAGCAGATAGCAGCGTGGTCACGATCCTTTGCACAGCAAGCAACACCTGCTCCCCAAACGCAGATAG
>CAJLYG010000128.1 GCA_905210845.1 uncultured Prevotella sp. | reverse complement strand
TACCTCTTAAAAACTTCACTTTCAATTTGACGGTTGCACTGTTGTTGTTCGTCACATAAATGAACGGAACAGGGTTCAAGGAATGCGCCGTATTAGGCGTCCCATCCTCGTTGATCGCATGGTCGGCATTGCCGTGATCGGCAATGATGATCGCCTCATAGTCTGCTGCTTTGGCTGTCTCGATTACCTCACGCACGCATTGGTCAACGGCAACCACAGCCTTGGCAATTGCATTGTAAACGCCGGTATGGCCTACCATATCACCGTTGGCGAAGTTGACAACGATAAAGTCATATTCCTGCGTCTTGATAGCGCCTACCAATTTGTCCTTCACCT
This sequence comes from uncultured Prevotella sp., assembly GCA_905210845.1. Lineage (GTDB taxonomy): Bacteria > Bacteroidota > Bacteroidia > Bacteroidales > Bacteroidaceae > Prevotella. The sequence continues at coordinate 8,883 of CAJLYG010000128.1, read as the reverse complement.
CATAGACACTCATCTCCGGTTTCAGGTCATAGGTGGCAACCTTGGGTGACGGAACAAGGATACGGTCCTCGTTCTCGAACGGTGCCTCACGACCTCCATTGAAGAAGAAGGTGACATGAGCATACTTCTCAGTCTCTGCGGTATGCAGTTGCTTCTTCCCCTGCTTGCTCAAATACTCGCCTAAGGTGTCCACAACGTTTTCCTTCGGGAAGAGGATATGGACATTCTTGAAGTTGGCATCATAAGGAGTCATGCAATAATACTGCAGGTCCTTGATCGTATGCATGCCTTCCTCGGGCATGTCCTGCTGGGTGAGGACTGTCGTAAGCTCTTTTGCGCGGTCGTTGCGGAAATTGATGAAGATGATCACGTCTCCTTCCTGGATCGTGCCATCAACGGTCGAATTATGGATCGGCTTGATGAACTCATCGGTTACGCCGTCATCATAGCTTTCCTGCATGGCCTGTACCATATCGGTAGCCTGCTTTCCCTTGCCTTCCACGAGCAGGTCATAAGCCTCTTTTACACGATTCCATCGCTTGTCACGGTCCATCGCATAGAAACGACCGATGATGCTGGCGATATGGGCATCATTCTCTTCACATACCTTTGCCAAGTCGCTGATGAAGCCCTTGCCACTCTTCGGGTCGGTATCACGACCGTCCATGAAGCAGTGAACGTAGGTGTTCTTCAGCCCATATTGCTTGGAAATCTCCACAAGCTTGAAGAGATGAGCCAAGGAAGAGTGGACGCCACCTGTTGAGGTCAGGCCCATCAGATGCAACTTCTTGCCTGTCTTCTGGGCATAGCTATAGGCAGACACAATCTCCGGATTCTTCAGGATAGACCCATCCTTGCAAGCGCGATTGATCTTCACGAGATCCTGATAGACAATACGCCCTGCGCCAATGTTCAGGTGCCCTACCTCAGAGTTGCCCATCTGACCGTCAGGCAAGCCAACATCTTCGCCTGAAGCCTGAAGCTGAGAATGTGCAGAAACTGCATTCAGATAATCCAGATAAGGAGTCGGTGTGTTATAGATCACATCCCCCTTGTCATGTTTGCCGATACCCCAACCATCGAGTATCATCAATAAAGCTTTCTTTGCCATAACTTTTATGATTAATTATTCTACTTTTTACCTAAATTTCCAAGATGCAAAGGTACGACAATTTAGGTAATCCCCAAAAAGAAAAGAGATAAAAGCTATTAAATCCTTTCGTTTTCCAAGATAAATCACTACTTTTGCAACGTACATATTCCAATGGAGGATAATGACATTAGATTAAGATTCGATCTACCATGAACCAGATAGCCAGAATATAATAACCAAAAAAAATATGAGGAAAGGAAAGCAGTTACTTATTATGGTAGCAATGATGATTTCTGCAACGGCTTCAGCCCAGCCTTCACCGAAGCTGAATGCCAACAACATTGAGGAGGTAATCAAAGCCATGACGCTGGAAGAGAAGGCTCAGCTCTTGGCGGGAGGTGGTAACGATGGATTCGTTGGCAGCGGTTCCATGATGGGTCACCAGAAGAAATTAGTCGCCGGTGCCGCTGGAACGACAGTGGCAATCCCTCGGCTGGGAATCCCTGCGACCGTTCTTACCGATGGACCGGCTGGCGTTCATATCGACCCGACCCGTGAAGGCACATCTGCGACCTTCTATGCCACAGGGTTCCCCATTGGCACTTGCCTGGCATCTACATGGAACACGGAACTGGTGAAAGAGGTGGGCAAGGCAATGGGCAATGAGGCATTGGAATATGGATGTGACGTAATCTTAGGCCCTGGCATGAACCTTCACCGCAATCCTTTATGCGGACGTAACTTCGAATATTACAGTGAGGACCCTGTCGTAACAGGTTGGATCGGTGCCGCCATGATCAACGGCATCCAAAGCCAGGGCGTAGGGGTGAGTGCCAAGCACTTCGCCGGCAACTCCCAGGAGACGAACCGCACCGGACTGGACGAGAGGATAAGCCAACGGGCACTACGGGAACTATACTTGAAGGGGTTTGAGATCGCCGTGAAGAACGCACATCCGTGGACGGTGATGTCTTCTTACAATAAGATCAATGGGGTGTACTCCCAAAACAACAAGGAGATGCTTACCGATATCCTCCGTAAGGAATGGGGATTCAAGGGGATCGTGATGACTGATTGGATCGGGAAACGCAACGATCTCCCGACATTTACGGAGATCCAAGCACAGAACGACTTGCTCATGCCAGGATACCCCGCACAAGTAAAGGACATCATCGAGGCGGTGCAAGACGGCAAACTGGATATCAAGGACGTCGACCGCTGCGTAAGGAACATGTTGGAATATATCGTGAAGACCCCACATTTCAAGGGATATGCGTTCAGTAACAAGCCAGATTTGAAAGCGCATGCTGCCATCACGCGGCAAAGCAGCACGGAAGGAATGGTCTTACTGAAGAACGGCGACCACACGTTGCCCATCCACAACCTAAAAACTGTAGCCTTATTCGGGGTCAGCTCATACGACTTCATGAGCGGAGGCTTGGGATCTGGCTGCGTAAACGTCCCCTATATCGTCGACATGGTAACAGGACTGAGAAATGTCGGGGTTGGCACTACGCCACAACTCACGGAGATTTACCAAGCGTATGTGAAATATGCAACTGCCAAGTTAAAGGCAGACAAGAACCCCATGATGTGGTTCTTGGACCAAGGACAACCGAAACTCGATGAAATCGAGATTACAGAGCGATGCATCCAGCACGAGCTGCCCTTAGCCGATGCCGCTATCATCACGATCGGCAGACAGGCCGGAGAGGGCATGGACCGACAGATAGAAGGGGAGTTCAACCTCACCGACGCTGAGACAAAGATGATCCTGCGGGTATCTAATGCCTTCCATGCTGCCGGGAAGAAGGTGATCGTGATCCTCAACTCTGGGTCTGTCATGGAAACAGCGAGCTGGCGCGACTATGCGGATGCCATCCTCGTGGCTTGGCAACCTGGGGAGGAAGGCGGCAATGCCGTAGCCGATGTGCTCACTGGGAAAGCGAACCCTTCTGGGAAACTGACCATGACATGGCCGATTGCTGCCACTGACGTGCCTTCCACGAAGAACTTTGCCAAGGACTATGACAGCTATACCTTTACCAATATGTTAAGCAATGGGTCCAAGATCCCAGGCTATGACTACAACAACCATGAGGAGGACATCTATGTGGGCTACCGCTACTTCGATACCTTCCATCAGAAGGTGGCATATCCATTCGGGTACGGATTGAGCTATACTACATTCCAATACGCGAAACCAACCGTCAAGCAAAACGAAGACAGGATTGAGGTAAGCGTCAGCATCAAGAACACCGGTAGCATCGCGGGAAAGGAAGTAGCAGAAGTATATGTCTCTGCCCCAAAAGGGAAGATCGAGAAACCCGCCAAGGAGCTAAAAGCCTTTGGAAAGACAAGGAACCTGAAGCCAGGAGAGAGCGAGACGCTGAAGATGTCGTTTGCAAGAACCGACCTGGCATCATTCGATGAATCCCAAAGTGCATGGGTTGTCGACCCAGGCACTTATACCGTGAAGGTGGGAGCCAGTGCTGAGGATATCCGTGGCACCGCGACCGTGAAGGTGAAAGGATCCGTCGAAGCTGTGAACAACGTCATGGCACCCAAAGAAAAATTCAATCTTTTACATCAATAATTTATGAAAAAACTTCTCACAATGGCAGCCATGGCGTTCTCCATAACTGCCATGGCACAGACCTCGCCACTGTGGATGCGGTTCTGTGCCATCTCTCCAGATGGAAAAACCATCGCATTCTCTTACCAGGGGGACATTTACACGGTTCCTTCTACGGGCGGCGAGGCACATCAGCTGACCTCCAATGCCGCTTATGACGCTTATCCGGTATGGAGTCCGGACGGTCAGCACATTGCATTTGCATCCAGTCGGGAAGGCAGCTTGGATGTCTACCTGATGAGCCGGGAAGGTGGGGCGCCCAAAAGACTGACCACAAACAGTGCGGACGAAATTCCCCTGACCTTCAAAGACAATGACCATGTGCTCTCCAAGTCCTCCGTGATGCCCACGGCAAAGTCGATTATCTTTGCCAGTTCGTCCTTCCCGCAGATCTATGAGGTTGGGACCAACGCCACACGTCCTAAGCTTTTCTCCGCCATTACCATGGAGGACCTATCCATCAACAAGGACGGGAATATCCTTTATCACGATAAAAAAGGATATGAGGATGAATTCCGCAAGCATCACACATCTCCCATCACCCGCGACATTTGGCTTGACCAAAAGGGAAAATTCACGAAAATAACCGATTTCACCGGAGAAGACCGCAACCCTGTTTGGGCATCTGACGGACGCTCGTTTTATTATCTGAGCGAGGAGGATGGGACCCTGAATGTCTATCATAGGAACATCGATGGAACCGGCAAAAAACAGCTCACCCACTTTCAAAAGAACCCTGTTCGGTTCCTCTCTGCTTCCGCCGACGGCACGCTCTGCTTCGGCTATGACGGCGAGATCTACACGCTCAGGGAAGGGCAGCAGCCTCAGAAGGTGACCGTTCGTGTCACAGCCGACCGCAATGACATTGATCTCGACCGGCAAATCCGCACCTCGGGCGCTACGGAGATTGCAGTTTCTCCCACTGGAAAGGAGATCGCCTTTATCTTACATGGGGACGTCTATGTTACCTCCAAAGACTACAAGACCACGAAACAGATTACAGACACACCGGAACAGGAACGTAATGTGGAGTTCTCTCCCGACGGCACGCAACTCGCTTACGCATCCGAGCGCAACGGTTTGTGGCAGATCTACATCTCTAAACCGAAGAATAGCAACGAGAAGAACTTCACTTACGCTACCGATCTGGTCGAGGAACAAGTAGTAAAATCGGACAAGACGTCCTTCCTCCCGAAATGGAGCCCAGACGGAAAGACCATCGCCTATTTGGAAGACCGTGGGACGATCAAGGCAATCGACGTGAAGAGTAAGGCTGTCAGGACGCTGATGGACGGACAATACATCTATTCATACAGCGATGGAGACGTGGATTTCTGCTGGAGTCCGGACAGTAGATGGTTGCTTTCTACCTACATGGGACATGGGGGATGGAACAACCAGGACATCGCTCTCGTGAATGCATCAGGGAACGGGGAGATTCATAACCTCACCCAAAGTGGCTATAACGACAGCAATGCAAAATGGGTGCTCAACGGAAAGGCCATGCTCTTCCAAAGCGATCGCGCCGGATACCGCAGCCATGGCAGTTGGGGATCGGAAGACGATGCGTATATCATGTTCTTCGACCTTGATGCCTATGAGCGGTTCCGCATGAGTAAGGAGGAAAGGGAACTTGCTGACGCAGCCGAGAAAGAGAAGAAGCAAAACGAGGAAAAGAGCGATGAAAAGGGCAAAAAAGGAAAGAAAGGCGGGAAGAAAGCTGCCAAGAAGGAACCGGCAATGAAACCGTTGACCTTCGACTTGGATAACTGCCGCGACCGCGTCATCCGGGTTACCGTCAACTCCTCACACATGGGAGACGCTGCCCTGAGCCCTTCTGGGGACACCTTATATTATCAAGCTTCCTTCGAAGGAGGATATGACCTGTGGAAACATGACTTAAAAGAGAACAAGACTGAGATCGTATTGAAGAACGCAGGTGCCGGGGAACTGCATGCTGACAAGGACTTCAAAAACTTATTCATGGTCTCTGGGGGGAATATCAAGGATATCGACCTGACCAAGAACAGTTCCAAGAATATAGATTTCGAGGCTCGCTTCAACTACAAGCCTTACCAGGAGCGGCAATATATGTTCGATCATATCTGGCAGCAGGTAAAGGATAAATTCTACGACCCTAAGCTGCACGGTGTCGACTGGGAAGGCTATCGCAAGACGTATGAGAAGTTCCTGCCCTTCATCAACAACAACTACGACTTCCGCGACATGCTGAGCGAGATGTTAGGCGAACTGAATGCCTCACATACAGGTGCCCGTTATTATCCCAATGGGGCGAAATTGCAGACTGCCTATCTGGGCGTATTCTTGGACAACGACTATGAAGGCAATGGACTGAAGATCGAAGAGGTCATCAAACGGAGTCCTTTGACCCAAAAGGAAACCGGCGTCACTGCTGGGTGTATCATCGAGAAAATCGATGGGCAGGAGATCGTTAAGGATGCGGATTACAACTATATGCTCGATGGAAAGGCCGGAAAACCGGTCCGACTCTCGATCTTCAATCCTCAGACCAAGAAGCATTTTGACGTGACCATCAAGGCAATCAGCCTTTATGCCCAGAACGAACTGCTGTACAAACGATGGGTAGACCATAATAAAGAGCTTGTCAAGAAACTGTCCAACGGTCGTATCGGCTATGTCCACGTGAAGGCAATGGATGCAGAGAGCTTCCATACGGTCTATAGTGAACTGCTCAATGAGGAGAACAGGCAGAAAGATGCCGTGATCGTTGACGAACGACATAATGGTGGCGGATGGCTGCACGACGACCTCTGCACCCTGCTCAGCGGTAAGGAATACCAGAAGTTCATCCCACACGGGAAATATATTGGGCGCGACCCGTTTAACAAATGGGTGAAACCTTCTTGTGTGCTGATCTGTGAAGATGACTACAGCAACGGGCATGGGTTCCCTTGGGTTTACAAAACCTTGGGAATCGGCAAGCTGATTGGTGCGCCAGTGGCTGGGACCATGACAGCAGTATGGTGGGAGACCCTCATCGACCGCAATATGATCTTTGGCATACCACAGGTGGGATGCCAGGGCATGGACGGTCAATTCGGAGAAAACAAGCAGTTGAACCCGGATATTGTCGTTTACAATACGCCTGAAGACTACCTGAATGGCAACGACAGGCAATTGGAAGCTGCCGTCAAGGAAATGATGAAATAACACATCCGCACATCCAGCATCCCTCCTCATCAGCGGCTTTTAAGGTGATGGGACAGGATGCCCAGCATAACAAAGCACTCGGGGGCGACCTTCACAGGCCACCCCCGAGTTATATAATGAATATCACAAAACTAATAATAGCTATTAAAAAACTACCAAACAAATTCAGGAGAATCGCCCGCAGGCTGCTGCGGATCAGGGTTCAGCGTCATGCCACCATTGTTATTCGTCTCCGTGAACGGGAATGTCCAGACCATCCAATTCGGGAGTTTGTCCGTATTCCAACGAGCATTTTCCAAATGATTGGTACCTGGATAGCTGCGGATAATCCCCTTGTTCAGGCGCTTGATATCATAGGTAGCAAAGCCCTCCCCCCAGAGTTCCACGCGGCGTTGCCACCACACCTCGTTCTGGAACTCTGATGTTGATGTATTATAATAGGCATCCTGATGCTGCCCATAGACAAACTCCGGATCACGGGTCTTTGCAAAAGCAGTGAGCAAAGCCGTCCCTCGGGCTAAGTCCTGCATGCCAGCAGCCTCTGCCTCGATCAATTTCATTTCCTCTACCCGCATCAAGGGCACGGACACGCACCATGCCTCGTACTTTGTTTCCGTCTTGCCTGCCAGGTTGCGGAACTTCAGGCACAGTCCACCTAATCCATAAGAAGCGTTCAGCACGCCACCGTCATAGATACGCGTGGCACGCTCCACGGAATCCGCATGCGTCGCCGTCGGGATATAGGCATATTCCATCAAGTCCTTGATGGCTTGTTCCTTGCTCTCTCCGTCCAACTTGAAGTCGACCCAACATTTCTTTCTGAAGTCAGTAGCGGGTATGGTTGTGTAAAGATGCTTGTCGATGACGTTCACGCCACCATAGTTCTGGGCATAGCCTCCACCAAATCCATTCTCCATGATCATCACGGATCCCCAGGAATCATCGCCATCATTGGAAACGATATTGGGATCCGTATCCTTGAACCTTGTAGCGAACATCCAAGAGCCATTGGGCGTATTGAAGCCGTCCCGATGACTCAGGAACTCCTCCTGCGTCATGATCGTGTAACCCTCTTGGGCGAGCTTGGCGTACTTCTCCGCATTTGCCCAGTCCTGTTTCTCTAAGTAGAGGCGGGCTTTCAGTCCATAGACAACGCTTACATCGGGCGTGTACTTATCCGAGCGATGGTAATCGGAAAGGCATTTCTCGGCAGCATCCAAGTCCTGGAGGATGAACGTGAACGCCTCTTCCCATGTCATCCGTTGCTGATTGCTGGCTTCCTCCACCGTCCGGGTCTCATCCGCCTTGATGGTCGTTAAGGCATTATGGTCCTCGGAATAAGGTTTGGCTGCATACATCCGGCAGAGATCGAGGTAGAACATCGCCCGCATGGCATAGGCAATGCCCACCCCATGCTTGTGCGCAGCATCGGGCTCAGCGTAATTAGTAGCGCCTCCACTGCGCAAGACGACATTGCAATCGTTGATCCAGCCATAGTAATAGGTATATGGCAACTGAGACACAGCATAGCCAGAAGAGAGATAGCGCACTTCCTGATACCATGTACTATACCAGTTATTGGAACCAGCGGGAATGATATCCTGCCCCTCTACGTCACGGGTGAGGAACATCGACGGATAACCGTAATCATATACCCAGTTGGAACCTGGTCTATAGGAGCGCTTCCCCGTAATATTATCGGTGAGGTTTGCCACCAAATTGTCAAAGGCACCCGGCGCATTGGTCAACTGTTCCAAAGAGGGGGCTCCATTCTGTGGAGTATATTCCTCTATGCAACCTGTCAAGGTGACCACACCTAAGGCTGCGATGATCAATGAAATAATATGCTTCTTCATAAGTCGATACGTATTAAATTAGAAAGATAACTGGATTCCGCCCATAATCGTGCGGACTGGAGCGTAAGAGTTCACGCCTGTAGCGGTAGTACCCTGGAAGCTAAACC
>CAJLYG010000127.1 GCA_905210845.1 uncultured Prevotella sp. | reverse complement strand
TTTATCGGGCTTGCAACCTGTTTTTAGGTTGTCAAAGGTTGTCAAAGGTTGACAGCCATTTACTTAGATTGTATGATACGGAAAACACCGAATGCATCCCCCGACTCTGTCGTCACTGTCAGATAGCGGTCCTTCCCTGATTCATTCTTAGAAATGGTAATGGTCATCGTCACGCCTTTTATTTCGCCTTTCGACCATTCCCCAGTCACGGTATTCGTCTGCCAGTCAGCAGGATAGTAATTACCTATGGTATCATACCCATAGTCTTCTTGAAGGGAATTCAAGGTAACCACCTTATAATTGGTGCAAGTGAAGAGATAGGTACCACCGTTGGCATCTACGTGAGCCTCGCGCGCCTCATTAAAAGTCAAGTCACTTTTCCACTGAACAGGATCCCATTCATCATCATCGTCACTACAAGAAGTGAAGACGAACAACGATAAGAGCAATAATAATAAATATTTCTTCATGCTTCGCTTGTTTTTTTCTATATATAACAAAAAAAAGTCAGATCCCCCCATCAAGAAACAGAATTATTTTCTCATGTTCCTGTCTATGGGGAATAAAAGGTGCCAGATTGCACGCTTGCAACCCGACACCGATCAACTTTGAATTAAATATAATATGTTATTTTTCTACAAGAAGAATAGCCTTATTCATCCATCCAAGAACTGCTGGGCTCATCATCTGTGAAACGGACATTTCCTTTCGCAGGATTATTATCCTGTTCACCTGTTTGTCCAGAACCTGCAAGGATACATGCCTCAGGGCCGTAGCCAAAAGGCACGATTTCCGGCTTGATATACTTAATCTTTGCTTCCATAATCTATTATTTAAATAGGTATTTCTTACCTTTGTGAATATAAATCCCATGAGAAGGACTCCCAACCTTACGCCCGTCCAATGTATAATAGGCATTATCCTCCGTTGACTCAACACTGGAACTTATCTTTGTGATACCCGTCGTATGACCACTGTCTGAGAACACATACTTCGCACCTTTGGCACCCGAGGAAGCTTCCACCCAATGGGTTAGCTCACTCACGCCTTCATAGGGGAAATGCAAATAAGCCCGATTGGCATGACTGACTTGCGTATTCAAGATACTAAAGAATCCCCAATAATTTTTGACATCTGTATACTTGCCGTCCTGATTGTTCTTATAATCAACTGTAGTAAACAATTTGGAAAGGAAGAAATTGATATATTGCTTCCCCTGTTCATAACTATAGGTACTTACCGGGGTATCTTTGAAGGTTGGTACAAGATAATTATGACCATACACGTCCTCAATATGATTGGTTACTGCTCCCGTCCACTCTTCATTGGGAGCAAGAACATCTACTGTTGCATCTTCCGTATAAAGAATGACACCTACTTGGGCAGGTATATAAGGAATCTCCGTCAATTCGAATGCAGGCTCATCTTCATCGCTCTTATATCCCGTTACGAGGAATGACCTGACATGATAACGGTTCTTCATATTCTTCTCTTCGTTACAATAGGTACGGATGGAGCCCACCAAAGGATGATCATAGGCCTCATCTAACTTTTTATCCATTTTTCCTTGAGTATTCTTACCATAATAGAATGTAGTAGAAATCTTGTACGATCCTTTTAACGGAGACTCGTAATTCCCTCCATTCGCATAAAGATTCTCGTAATCTGGACTAATGCCACGCGTACCTAAGCCATTACCTACTTGTTTCCACCAGTCGTTGCCATCACCTTCATATTTATTCTGTGGAGTTTCATTGATGGGCGTATAAAAGTAAAAGCCATTATGTTTAATATTGTCATAATTTTCCGAAGGCAACTTCTCCATCCCAATTTTTCCTTGATAATAGGGAGAAAATGTTCCATCACTATTCCTGTCTGCAAAAAGAAAATTAGTATGCTTTGCTTCATAATAGGTTCCATTATCACTACCCTCTGTTGTATTGCATGCAGCATAGGACACTCGTTTGTCTGAATTCAGGACTGCATGATAGGATAAGTTCCCATTATCTTCCAACGTAATAGTAAATTCCAGACAACCATCCATGAGAAGATCTGAGGATGTCATTCCATAATATGGATTCTTTTTATCCGCGTCGGCAACATCTTTTTTCACTTCCAAGTAATTTCCATCCCAATTCCACGATGTTGGTCTCTTTGAAGAAGCCTTTTCTAAAGTTCCAGAACAATACTCATCATTGATCATTGTAGATCCCGCTGTTATCGGTGTGTAGAGATATCCTTCATCATCACCAACCATGAACTTAAAGCCTGTATATAGATCATTGCCAGCAGCAGGACAGGGATAAGTTGCCGGGACATACATCAACCATGTATGGTTATCGGTTTGTTTGAACTTCAGATGATTGCTCTTCACCGAAGGGGTTATCATGTAGAAATTCTTTGCAGAGGCACCTATGGATGCCCATATGCTTATCACCAAAACAAGTAAAAATCTTTTCATAAACCTTAATATTATACCTACATTGTATGAATTTAGAAAGAAATGATGCTTGCAATCCAAATCAATTTTTGTTTCTTTAGCACATATCTATCCTTTTGGAACCATAAACTGACTTTTATTCTTCTCATGGACCGTTGCAAAGGTAGAGGTAAAAAGAGAAAAGCGAAGAAAATACAAGAAACTTTTTTATCTAATTCAACAGAACAAGCCCTAAATTGCAACAATCCGAAAGATCGAGTAAATTGACAAAGAAGCCGACTTTATTGATAAAAGTCGACTTTTCTTGCATCAAAGCGTAAGACAATATAGCGATAACATTCTGTTAATCAACAGATCAGTATTATGCAACATTTTGACAAAAGGCGTTACCCTTCTCCTCTTGCCTTTTCTATGTCACTCGGATTGAATCCGAACTCGTTACGGAAATGCTTGGAAAAATTCTTCGTGGAATTATATCCCACCTGATAAGCTACTTGGGATAAGAGCACATGTCCATGCTCCAACAATTGCCGGGCACGCTTCATTCGGATTTTCCGGATCATGACGACTGGAGTCTGACCAGTAGCAACTACTAACTTCCTGTAAAGACTGGTACGGTGCATGTGCAGTTCATCACTCAGTACCTCCACTGAAAAATCAGGATCACTGATATGTTTCTCCACGACTTGCATCACCTCATTAACCAATCGCTCATCATCACTCATCAATGCCGGATCCTTTGGCTTATCAGCTTCAAGCCTTGCATTTTCCCGAGATAGCTTCTCTGCAAGGGCTGCCTTTTCTGCGGCTTCCCGTTCTAAATAGATTCTCTGTCGTTCCAAGGAAAGATTCCTGTCCATGATAATACCTGCCTCCTTCCTGCGCTGATAAACGAAACGCCCGGCAGCAATGATCAGTAGGGAAAAGAGAATATAGATCAGATACGCCCAATAAGAACGGTAAAAAGGCGGGGCAATAGAAATTGTCACGATGTCATAGACCCGCTCCTTGGTATGGTCGGCATTCTGAATACGCACCTGCAACTGATAAGTCCCGGAAGGTACGTCGATCAATGCCATTTGGAAGTTCTGCATAGGCATCCACTTATTTCCGTTGCCCTTCAGGCGATAAGAATAGGTATAGCCATAGCCCGTCACATAATCTTTCGGCAAGCATTCTATCAGTAAATCTTTCTGATGACTGGTCAAGTTCAGGCATTTGACATTTTCTATGTCTGTCCGATAGATAACCTTCCCATCATAATGGGCACCTGGATTTACATATTGGTCGTTGATCCTCAAGGAAGTTAGCATCAATGGACAAGGCCCATTGCCTTTCCCCTTGTTTTCATCCTTTTTCATCTGCAGGTAAACGGCGCGAGGATCAACCACCTGATAGCCATCATTCATGCCCAACAAGAGGCGGTCGCCTGATATAGGGAGAATGGCAAGGTTGTTATAAATACTATTCTCATTGCCATAAATAGGGAAACAGGTGATGCGTTGTGTTCCGGTTTCCCATTGTTCAAACCGGATCAATCCTTGGTTGCTAATGCTCCATATTCTCCCACCCCTATCCTCTGCAAAGCCTTTCATCTGATAGGTATCCATATCTGGAGCACGCAAGAAGCGACGTGTTTTCAAGTCGAAGACTACTAATCCCTTCCTGCCATTGGCGCGTGCCAAGAACAGGTAATGATGCTTCCTACATACGATCAGTGCCGCATAGCATTCCCTCAGTCGATTGTCCACGACCTTCCATTGCAGGGTATAAGGATCTAAGACATAAGCCCCAGAATTGGAACACACATAAACTTTCCCCTTGGCGTAGGCAATGTCATTCAAGCAACTGTCATGAAGGAAGACCTGCACAACATTCCCTGTCTTGTCGTCAATCCGCCATAATCCCTTTCTCAAAGTCATGACGAAGAACAGTCCATTAGGACCTTCCACGATCTTATTGGGAGACAGTCCCTTGAGGTACACCTTCCCGTCTCTCCGGAACAAACCACTCGCGTACACTCCATACCAAAGTCTCCCATGAGAATCACTCAAGATGGAGATCACGGCACTATAGGTTGCAATACGATCTTTGAGCAGTTCTTGTCGACTTCCTTGGAAATGGAGGATTCCGTCATCCTCGGTTCCCAGCCAAATAGTTCCATCCTTATCCTGTGTCATGCAAAGCACGTCATTCATGCGATAGCAGTCGGTCTCGCAAGGAATCTGCACTTTCCTTGACTGGTCAAGGCGTTTTCCAAACACTGCCATTCCCATCTTCTTATAGAGAACCCACAAATTTTGAGTCTCTCCATCATAATACATATCCTGGATATGCCGGTCAAGAAATGCCCATTTATAGCGCCAATTCAATGTGCTTAGCTTGACCCTGTCGCCTTTCCTGTCAAAGATGGCTGGATAATCATTCAACGCGCCCTGACAAAACACTTCTGAAGAAAGGGAATAGACAGATAGGGTACCATCTGTGATGAAATCGGGATAGCTGCGCCAACGACGCGTCTTCTCATCATAACGATACGTATGACGATCATAAGTCAACCAAAGGATATGCTTGGGAGTGGCATAACCATAATTGAAGGATCCTTGATAAGGGGTCGGCATGGACGTGTAGTCTTGCAAGGACATGGTTTTCTTGGGGATCTTAAAGATGCGTTTCCGGGTAATGACATAAGTGGCTTGGCCACTGTTGACGAAATCTATCACCCCTCCCGCCGAAGAAGGAAGTAGATATGCTTTCTTTCGTTTCCCTTTTCCATCCAACCAGTACACTTGATGTGCAAATCCTACCCAAAGATAATGGTCTTCATCCATGCGAAGAGAAAAATACTTTGGCGTTTGAACGCCCCATTCGCGAATGATCTGCCGGGCATCAGCAATCAATTCATTAGTTGTGGGATCATAGACCATATACTGCCGAGACTGGGTTGTCACCCATAATCTCCCCTGACTATCTTCTTTGATATCAGTAATCGCATTGCATAGAAGGGGATGACGGATATATGCCCGTGGATTATAGCTGAGCAGTTGCCCATACGTGATGAGCCCTTCGCTGGTCCCCAACCATACGATCCCACTCTTGGCCTTATAGACACAATAGACAGCCATGCCCCGTGTGTCAATGCGCCCCGAGGCTGTGGACGACTGACCATACGCCTGCCCCTCCAAAACACATAGGCATAGCGTCACCCAAAACAGCCTATATTTTCGTAGGAATACATTCATTTTATCGAGAGTGTGATCACCTTTCACAGTTATTTCACAGCCTCAATGGTATATCCTGCCTGTCGAAGAAGCTGAAGCAAGCCTTTGTCACCGGGCAGATGACCGCTTCCCACGACAAATAAGGTGGAGGCTTGTGCCATTACTCCCGGCATTTTTCTTGCCCATCTGGCATTACGGTCATAGACTATGGCCTTTTCTTCCTCTGGGGTCTGGTCACAGCTGTTATGCATTTTCCGGTCCATTACCTGCTTGAGTGTCTTTATATCCATGGCATAATAAGCCTTGATCATCTCTTCGGTCATCTTCAACATCTCCTCTCCATTGTCCACAAGGCACATCAGACCTTCAATCTGCCGAGGCATCGGTTGCCCATAGAGCAGATTCATCTGGAAATCCAAAGTTTCCAATCCCCCTACTTTCTTCCCACTTTTTACGGCGACCGCCTGCAGATGTTGATCCAGCAGGTCGGCTATATTCAACTCTCCCGTATGTTTCCGCATGTACATGAGAATGGTCAATTGCGTGGACAAAGCTGCAGGTTTAAGTTGCCCGAACTGGACTTTCAGTCCTTCGTTTGACAGGTCCACGCCTATGGTCTCCTTCAAGAAGGCGTTCAACCGGGCCATCTGGTCTTCCGTGAGCAACTTCTGCAAGGACGTGCTGTCAGGCAACGACATAGAAGCCTTTAGCTTCTGCATGTTCTCTGGAGATGTCATCTCCGACATTACCACTTCTCCATAAACCTGATCCGTGCCCGACAGAGCGTTGCGCAGACCAGGGATCGAGTCTGAGAAACTGCCATTGACCAAATGGCAGGTACCTAAGACATAGGACGGCCTTGACAATCCCTTACCGGAAATCTTATACAAAAGTTGAGCATTCGCCTCCAATAGGAAGCAAACGCTCAAACAGAGAGAGAGAATTAACCTTTTATTCATATTCTTATCAAATAGATTATAATACATGACCCAATAGGGATGCACTTGCATTTCAAGGCATTTAGCATGTCGCTTTATTTTACGTCAAATGCACCTCTCATAACATTCACCATCAGGAGTATAGTATCCAAGAAGCAATTTTATTTCTCTATAAAATTCCACTATCTATGTATACAACACTCAGACGTGGCATGATGTTATTCGGTTGCAAATATAATCATTTATTTTGAATTATCCCAAGAAAAGTCAATTTCTTTGATGTCAATATCCAAAAGGCGCATCTGACGGAAAACATCAGGGAGGACTTGCTCCATGAACACTTTCCTGCGTGACTGGAGGATTTGCTTGCGGGCACCGCGATTGACGAAATATCCCACACCCCGCTTGTTGTAGATAATGTCCTCACGGGCCAATTGGTCATACGCTTTCATAGCCGTATTGGTGTTTACTTCCAACATGACGGCATATTCCCTGACGCTCGGTATCCTGTCGTCATCCCGGTAAGTACCGGCAAGGATATCGTCACAGAGACGGTCAGCCATCTGCATATAAATGGGTTTATCGCTGCTGAAATTCATTTGTTGAACATTTGTGGGTTGAGTAATTGGATACGCGTAAAGCGACGATAGGCTGCGATGAAATTGATGACCGAGAATGCCAACAAGAGAAGATTCTTGCAAAGTCAAGTTCAAATCCTCAAAGACTTCTTGCCTCGAGCCATTGTACTTGTAACTGACATGACTGATTTCTATCATCATTATATAAGATATTGATACACTATTTTAGTGTACTATTAACGTAGTACACTGCAAATATAGAGGAAAGAGATAAGATCTCCAAGCCAAGGAGGGTTCTCTTACGGATATGAAAGAATCTTTAACTTTGATTGGGTTATGATCCCATGTTTTCCAAGAGATCATCTTTCACGCGCCAAAAGGCCACATAGTGGACGCCAAAAGATCATCGATTGAACGCTAAAAGGTCATCGATTAGACGCCGAAAGGTCATCTTTTGGAAATCACGCTGGTACTTCATAGGAGACTCTTCGGAAGATTGCAGGGGTATCCAGGGGTAAATATCTGATATTCAAGGCTATTACAGGACCGTCAGAATCTTACACCCCTTTTCAGTACTTCATATTTCCTTGACCTCTTTCCCCTTCCTGTAATCCGTCGACGTGACGCCGCACACTTTCTTGAAGGCGCGCACGAAGTTGGGATAGACATCGAACCCGCAGCGGTATGCCACCTCTGCCATGCTGACCTTAGAGTCCTCGTCCAATAGTTTCATGGCTTTCTTGATTTTGATGCGTTGAATATAGGCGACAGGAGTATATCCCGTGATCGCCACCATCTTCCGGTAGAACTGACTGTTGCTCATGCACATCATCGAAGCGATGAGCGATACGTTTGTCTCCCCGTTGCGGTTGAGCTGCATGTTGACAGCATCGGATACCTTGATAAGGAATTGCAGATCAGCGTCACAGGGCGAAGTGTTGTCTTGCTTATGGTCCTTGTCATTGCCTTCAACCATGATCTGGGAGAATTTCTCTCGTAGCAAGCGCCGGGTATCAAGCAACTTTCTTACCCGGGTGCGCAGCTCGTCGGCATTGAAAGGCTTGGCAAGGTAAGCATCTGCGCCAGCCTCCAGTCCTTTGAGGCGTTCCTCTGCGGTGATCTTGGCAGTGACCACGATGATCGGAATATGGTTGATAATCTCGTTGGCACGCACCTGCCGGCACACCTCCAGCCCATCCATCTCGGGCATCATCAGGTCGGTAATGATAAGATCAGGCACGATGTCCAATGCGCTCTTCAACCCTTCCCGTCCATTGGCAGCATAGTAGACATCATATTCGTCAGAGAGTAGCGAGCCGATATAGGTAGCAACGTCGTGGTTGTCCTCAATGACGAGCACCCTGCAGTCATGCTCCTTCTCCCCAGGATCCTTCGGCATTGCATTAACCTGGGACAGCACAGGCTTTGATATCATAGGATCTGCGTCCACCTTTTGCTGGATATTCTGGTGGATGGGCAAGCTGATTTGGAAGATAGTACCACGACCTGCCTCACTTTCCACAGTGATCGTTCCTCCAAGAGCATCGACGAGCTGTTTCACGAAGGAAAGTCCGATGCCCGTACCAATATTCTGCGTGTCACCTTCAGCCTGATAGAAAGGCTCAAAGACATGGGCAACCGTCTCCTGATCCATCCCTTTACCTGTATCGGCAACATCAAGGTGCAAGTGTTTCCCCTCACGCCACAGGGTCGCGCCTACCCTTCCATAGGCTGGCGTAAACTTCAGGGAGTTAGACAGGAGGTTGTTCATGATCTTACTGACATAGTCGGGCACGAAATCCATCACCACCGCTTCCTTGGAGATGAAGGAGAGGGTGATATCGCTACTGCGGGCATAATCGCGGTAGCTTTCTACGATCATCTCTATATAGGCGGTGATATTTCCGTTGCGCCAGTTGGCGTTCCCCACCTCCGACTTCACCTTGGCGGCATCTAAGAGTTGGTTGATCAGCTTGAGCAGACTGTTGCTCTGTCGGTTGATAGACTCTGCTTTCCCTGCAGAAACTGCTCGCCCTGTTCCGCATCCATCTTGGTACGCTGCACG
>CAJLYG010000126.1 GCA_905210845.1 uncultured Prevotella sp. | reverse complement strand
CCCCGGAACGCCTCGTCTCAAAGCCATGGGAGAGACCTTGAGATGAGCGGTTCGATCATGAGAAAGATCCTTTTCGGGCTCATAGGAGTCATGGCGTGGGCATGCCAGGTCGTGGCATCATCCGTATGGGACCCGTCCGTAAACCTGCGACAGCCCATTTTCAAGAATATCAGCGTCCCTCCTTCTGCCTATCCCGTGATGGGCATTTGTCAGGATTCCAAGGGCATGATGTGGCTGGCAACTGGTGATGGCCTGTACAGTTATGATGGCTATAGCCTCCATCATCATCCTTTGGAGGGCGTAAAGACGTATCGGGGGTTGAGGGCAGTCTGTCCTGCTGGTGACCAATACCTTTGCTTAGGATCACTTACCCGAGGGCTTTTGTTCTTCAACCTGAAAACCGGAAAGAGGGAAGACCCTTATCCCGAACTGCATGCCGTCCATTCCGTAACCATGCTGAAGGCGTATGGTGGGTATCTATGGATCGGCACGAACGTGAGTGGGGTCTACGCCTTTCACCTGCGAACGCGGCAGCTGAGGAAATGTAAGCTTCCGAAATCCTTCCCCGATATCACCGCTTTTGAAGGGGCGGGAAACCACGTTTACTTTAGTTCCTTAGCAGGATTAGGGAGGGTTGACCTTGCCACTTGGAAGGTAACCTTGATCCCTGTACCAGGAAACAATCCCTTCGTCAATACATTGTACTGGGATCATCGGGAGCAACGCCTCTTGGTGGGGATGGAAAACTACGTTTACAGTTATGATCCCCGTCTTCATCAGATGCGTCAATTGCTCCTGCAGCCGGGCAATGTTTTCAAGTCGATGCAGAAAGACCTTCATGGTAATCTCTTCTTGGGCACGGATGCAGGGTTGCTTTTATATCGTCCCCAGGCCCATCAAACGGAGTTTTTTCTGCATAGTACAAAGGATATCCGTTCCATAGGCAGCAATATCGTTTGGCAGATTATCAACGACAGGGAGGGCAACCTTTGGATGGCGACAGAGAAGGGGGTGTCCCTCCTTCAGCGGAATCTGCCATATCAATTGGTGCCCCTTTACGACCTGACTGGTTCCGGAGAAGGGAACACGATCACACAGATGCTGTACGATTCCAAAGGTAGATTGTGGATGGGAGGGGATAACGGCATCATCTTAAACGATGGAAAAGAGACGACTTGGTTCAATGCCAATAACCCCAGTCATCATTTAGCGCATAACCGTATCAGGAGTATTGTTGAGAATAAGGATCATGATATATGGCTTGCATCAGACGGAAGCATCGCCCGGTTTGACGAGGAGACAAGGCAGTTTGTCTATTATCACGTGGTAACTCCCGGTGGAACGCATGCCGACTGGTGCTATGGGGTCAAGGAAGACGAGAAAGGCAGGCTGTGGCTGAACACATGGGCCTCGGGACTTTTGTTGGTGGATAAGAGAAAGTTGATAGAGAATGGTCCTCATCGAATGTTCGTAGCCCGTCCTCTCAAGGGATTTGACTACTTGGATAGCAGGCTAACCGTGCGACAAGTAGTCATGGATGACCAAGGCAATGCCTGGGTGGGAAGGACAAACAGCATCACAAAGGTCAATATTCGGACGTTAGGACAGAAGCGATATCCAATCACTAATTCCATCCTCTGCTATTGCAACGGCAGCCTGTTCATTGGTCAGGACAATCAAATACTCAAGATGGAGATTCCTTCAGGGCATCTGTCGCGGGTCTTCCAACTGAACAGAGGATCATTGGTAGCCCTTGTCCCTCACGGCAAGTACTTGTGGATATCGTCGTCGGAAGGCATTGATTGCATGGACACTGGCGATGGAAGGGTGCGGAATACCAACTTACCTATAGGCTACTACCCCGTAGGATGCTTCGACACCCGTCTCAAACGATTGGTCTGGGGAGGGGAAGACTGCATCTTGACCTACAAGCTTTCGAAGCAGGGATTCCCTGAACGTCGGGTCTATGTCTCTTCGGTGATCGAAGGAGATGATTCCCAAGGATCGCCTTCGCAGGCTGAAATGCCGTTGTACACGAATCAGATCCATCTGAAAAGCGGTGATAATGTGGTCTTGGAGCTGAGCACTTTTTATTATGCGCCCGAGAATGACAGAATCTTTTATTACCGTTTTGAGCAAGAAAAGGAATGGCACCAGCTTGCACCAGGTCATAACCAGATCTCCTTCTTGGGTATGAGCGCTGGACATTACCGGCTGTGCCTGAGTGCCACCAACCCTGCCGTCAACCCTCATGCGATGGTTCAGGTGTATGATATCTTTGTCCCACATCCCTGGTATAGCTCCTATCCAATGCGAA
Organism: uncultured Prevotella sp.; assembly: GCA_905210845.1. GTDB lineage: Bacteria > Bacteroidota > Bacteroidia > Bacteroidales > Bacteroidaceae > Prevotella. Next base: position 6,966 of record CAJLYG010000126.1, on the reverse strand, counting down.
TTCTCTATCTGCTCTTAGTTGTTTTCTGGATCGTATGCCTTTTCAAATACCAGCAAAAAAAGGCAAGGAGGCGGCTTGTACAGCGAGAGAAAGAGCGGTCTTTGGAACTTTCCCGGCAGAAGATGGACTTCTTCGTCAATATTTCCCATGAGCTGAAGACACCATTGACGCTCATCATCGCACCGCTCAGTAAACTCATAGAGACCTCTACCCAAGAGAGGCAGAGGCGTGTCCTGGCGCTTATCTATGAGAATGCGCAGAAGTTGAATGCGCTGATTGGAAAGGTCATGAACTTCAAGCAGTTGGAATACGATGGCGCTTCAACCCTCTTGAGGTCCTATATAGAGCTGAATCATTTGATCCGAAATTGTATCCATTATTTCAATCAGGTGTCGGAAGACCGTCATATCAGCATCGAGTTTAGATCGGACGAAAAAGATGTGTGGATCCATGCAGACGCGCAAAAGCTGGAATCAGTCTTTACCAATCTGATTGCCAATGCCGTGAAATATGTCAAGGACGGTACAGGAAAGGTTGAGGTTGCTTTGCATGTGCGTGACCAAAAAGCCGTCATTGATGTCATGGACAATGGCCCGGGTATCCCTGAGGAAGACCAGAAGATGATCTTTATCCGCTTCTTCCAGGGCAAGAAAGCCAAGCGGAATAAAGGAGGGACAGGGATCGGGCTTTATTTGGTGAAGACATTCGTTACCTTGCATGGAGGGACAGTTGAAGTAGCCGGGCGGAATCCGGGCACGATCTTTACCATAATGCTTCCCTTGACAGGAGAGAACGCTGCCGACAGAGAAACGAAAGATGATGAAGGGCAAGCTGTAAGCCCAGAGGACACACGGCAGAAGATTGCCATCATCGACGATAATCATGAGATTGTGGACCTCTTAGCTGAGAATCTACAAGATACCTACCTATGCCTGAAGGCCTATGATGGGAAGGAAGGGCTGGGCATGATCCGTGAGCAGTTGCCCGATTTGATCATAGTCGACCAGATGATGCCCGAGATGAACGGGTTCGAGATGTGCCGTGAATTGAAACGGAACCAGCCCACAGCGACCATCCCCATTATCATGCTGACGGCAAAGGATGATATGCGAACCGAGGAAGAGAGTATTAAGATCGGTATCAACGTGTTTATTCCCAAGCCATTTGACCTGCGGAAGGTCCATCTTCAGATCGTTCGACTCCTCGCGCTGCATCGCGATATTGAGAAGTCTATCCAGATTAGCCGCATTACCCACCCAGAGTTCAAACCGGTAGAAAGGCTGGCTTCGCCAGAGGAAAACATCATTCGTGACATTACAAAGATCATCGAGGACAACATGGCAAACGATGAGTTGAACGTCGCGACACTTGCTGAGAAGAGTGGAATGGAACAGAAACAACTCTACCGTAAGGTCAAACAGTTGACTGGTTACTCACCGATTGCCTATATGAAGCAGTTGAGGATGAAGAAGGCTGCTGTCTTGCTGAGGGAGAAACAGTTCACGGTTTCCGAGGTCATGTATATGGTCGGATACACCAATGCCTCCTATTTCACTCGATGTTTCTCCGAGGAGTTAGGGATAACTCCTAAGCAATATCGAGAGCAGATCGATCATTAAAAGGGTGAACACAAAATGGACAAAATAGCGTTTTTGTCCATTTTGTGTTACAAATATGTCTGATTTGGATCAAGGGAAGAGTGAGAAATCTCCTATCTTTGCACCGTATCCAGTTCAAGGATGCGACCTAATGAACTTAAAATATGTAAAACTAACATATCTAAACATGAAAAAGGATGTATTATTAATTTCTTGCTTAACCATCGCGTTATGCAGTCCTGCGATGGTGAATGCCCGGTCGGCAGTTTCCTATAACGTGCCGGGTATCCCACAAAGCAGTAAGACAATCCCTCAAGTGAAGGGAACAGTTTCTGACTCGAATGGTGAACCGATCATCGGAGCCAGTGTAATCGTGAAAGGTACCACAAATGGGGCAGTCACGGATGTGGATGGTAATTTCGTCCTGACTAATGTCCCACAGGGTGCTGCATTGGAGATCACCTATGTAGGCTTTACGCCCCAGACGGTTGTCGTGAAGAATGCGGATGCTGGCAGTGTCGTCATGAAAGAAGACAATAAGACTTTAGATGAGTTGGTCGTCATCGGTTACGGTACCCAACGGAAAGCCGACCTGACCGGTTCTGTGGCGAATGTGGATGCCAGTAAGTTGAATACGCAGAGCAATGCCAATATCGGGCAGGCATTGCAAGGAAAGATCGCCGGCGTGGACATTGTTTCCCAAGGTGGACTTCCTGGTAGTGGGATGCGCGTGATGGTACGTGGTATCGGGACTCTGAACAATGCCGCACCTCTTTATATTGTTGATGGCATGTATATGTCAAGTATCGACCAAATCAATCCAGCGGATATCAAGAGCATTGATGTGCTGAAGGATGCCTCTTCAGCTGCTATCTATGGGTCTCGTGCTGCTAATGGCGTCGTGATCATCACGACCAAGAGCGGAACAAATACCGAAGGGGTGCCCCAGGTCACGATGTCGGCGAACGTTGGCTTCAACGCTCCTTCCAAGTATCTTGACCTCTGTCATGCACAAGAGTGGGCAACCGTTACGACAGAAGCACGTGCAGCGTCTCATCTCTCCCCTTTGGATATGGGGCAGGACCTGTCTTCCAAGGAAGACAACGACTGGCAGGATATCATGTTCTCACCAGCCTTGATGCAGAACTACAACTTGTCCGTGCAGGGCGGAGGCAAGTATTCTACCTATTATAATAGTTTCGGATATACCAACCAGGATGGTACTATGAAGGGCACTAACTACCAGCGCTATACCATGCAGAGCAAGGTCGATCTAAGAAAAGGCATCTTCAACTTAGGCACTAATATCATCTTGGAATACGACAAGGATATACCTTTAATGTCAGAGATACGTGGTGGCATGGTCGGACATACCATCCAGGCAGTTCCGACCTTGTCGAGATATGACGCTTCTAACCCTGGTGGCTATGGTGCTCTTTATGGTGATGTCGTCAACTTGTACAATCCTTTAGGTATGGCAGATGGCAATATTATGCGTCGTCGCCGCAATAATGCCAAGATCTACGCCAATGCTTATGTGTCTATCGAGCCGATTAAGGGATTGAAGTACAAGTTCAACTTTACCCCAGACTTTAGCTATTATCGCTATAACAACTATTTAGGATTGTATGACTTTGGACTAGCGAAGAATACAACAACGAAGGATTATGAGACCCAAACCCGTACCCGTAACTTCCTGTTGGAGAATCTGCTGACCTTCGACCGCACCTTTGGCGACCATAAGGTTTCCTTGCTCGCTGGCTTTACGTATCAAGACAATCGCTACCGTTATCTATACGGATCCGGTCAGGGAATGGCAGAAGGACTCTATGAGCTTGATGCTGCAGCTTCCGGTCTGACCACAAGTGGCAATTCTTACCATTCTACGATGACCTCTCTATTAGGACGTGTGTTCTATTCATATGCCAACCGATACCTCATCACCGCTACCATCCGTCGTGATGGTTCGTCTAAGTTTGGTCCTGGGCGCCATTATGGTAACTTCCCCTCAGTATCCGTAGGATGGAATATCGGTGAAGAGAACTTCATAAAGAAGAATATCAGTTGGATTGACCAGTTGAAACTCCGTGCCGGTTATGGTGAATTAGGTAACCAGGAAATCGATAACTACCAGTATTCTGCAGTTGTGACGACCGGTATTAATTATCCAGATGCCAATGGCGGCGTCATGCAAGGAGCTTTCCCTAAGTATTTCGCCAATCCTGATATCAAGTGGGAATCTACGACGATGACCAATATCGGACTCGACTTCATGGCATTGAACAGCAGGCTAAGCCTGACCATGGATTATTATATCAAGAACACCAAGGACATTCTGTTGGCCGTTCCTATTCCGATCTCTACCGGTGCAGCCAACAATCCTGTCCGTAATGCAGGCAAGATTCGCAATAGGGGATTTGAGTTTAACTTAGGATGGAACGACCGTCCGACGAAGGACTTTTCCTACAGTGCCAACTTTATTGGGACATTTAACAAGAACAAGGTCGTAGCTATGGGCTCCGACTCACAGGTGATCACTGGTGGAACCATCCATGGAGGAACTTATACTACGAGAACCCTTGCCGGTTATCCGATTGCTGGGTTCTGGTTGATACCCACAGATGGGTATTTCAACAGTGCAGAAGAGGTGCAAGCATACAGCAAAGACGGTGTGCTCATCCAGCCGAGTGCAGAGCCTGGCGATATCCGATTTAAGGATGTCAATGGCGATGGGACCATTGATGACAAGGACCGCGTCTATTGTGGCAGTCCATTCCCTGACTTCACCTATTCTATCAACGGAAGTGTTACCTATAAGAACTTCGACCTCAGCGTTACCTTCCAAGGCGTTGTCGGCAATAAGATCTATAATGCAACCCGACTGGAATTGGAAGATGTGACCCGTGGCACGAACTATCTGAGCACAGTCCTTGACCACTGGACGGAGAGTAACCACGATGCGAAGACCCCACGCTTGGTATGGACAGATCCGAACCGTAATGCCCGTTCCGAGTCGAACAGGTTCTTGGAGAGTGGGACCTACTTCCGCCTCCGTACCCTTCAGTTAGGGTACACCCTTCCTAAGAATCTCTTAGGAGGCTATATCAAGAACTGCAGGTTCTATCTTGACATGGATAATCTCTTTACCATCACTCCTTACAGTGGCTATAGCCCGGATGTCAACGCATCCGATGTCTATCAACGTGGATTCGATGAGTTTATCTATCCGAACAACCGTACCTTTATGGTGGGCGTTAACCTTTCCTTCTAACATCTAAAAGCTATTGATCATGAAAAGAATAAATATTTATATCGTATGTGCTGTATTGGGCATCTCCCTTTTGTCCACAGCATGTAGTGACCAGTTGGACCAGGTAAATCCCAATGCGGCTACTGAGGCAACCTTCTGGAAAAATGAATCTGATTTTACATCTGCCCTGACCGCTTGCTATACTCCGTTGAAAGTTCCTTTGAATGGTGGCTATTATGGTACGCGTGGGGTGATGATGCGCATCGCACGGGCTGATGAGGTGGACTTCCGTAATGACATTTCCGAAGTTTATCAGGCATATAACTTCACGAACTCGAATGGTAATTCCCTGTCTCAAGGTTTATTCTACCAGTTTTATAATGGCATCTACCGCTGTAATACCGTCATGCAAAAGTTGACGGAAAAAGCGGATGTGCTCAGCAAGGACTTTATCCAGGAGACCAAGGCAGAGTGCCTCTTCCTCAGGGGGATGTATCTGTTCCAGTTGGGTAAGGAGTTTAAGGATGCTCCCCTGCGCCTGACCGCATCTCAGTCGGTGGCTGATTTCCCATTGAAGAAATCAACCCAAAAGGAAATCTGGGACCAGGCAATAGCCGACCTGACAGAAGCTGCCCCCTTGCTTCCCATGGAACAGACCGTCAAGGTAAAGCCTACCCGTGGCGCTGCTTATGCCCTGTTAGGCAAGGTCTATCTGTATGAGGAAGAATTTGACAAGGCCATTGCAGTCTTGGAACCTTTGACCAAGTCGCCTTATTCTTACTCCCTTGTCAAGGATTTCAGGTGGAACTGTGATGCCGACCATGAATACAATGCAGAGAGTATATTTGAGATCCCGATGGAGGATGTCGGCGGTACTGATGTATGGAGCAACGGTGAGACGAACAATACGCGTCAAACCACTTCTCGTGCAGAGGAATATGCCGCGCCTGAAGTAGGGGGATGGTACGAGGCTAATCCTACCGCCCAGATGATGAAGATCATGACCCAGGAAAAGGACAAGGACGGAAACTATGATTATCGGGCACGTGTCTCCGTGGCTTGGGACTATGAAGGCTGTTCTTATTACCTGAAACCGTTCCGCGAGAAATTCGCAGAAAGCAGATGGAACACCACTTGGATCTTGAAGTATGAGAACTGGGATGCTGCTTCGATCGAGGATCCCACCCCTAAGTCGATGATCAACGAGCGTGCGCTCCGTTATGATGGTGTCATCCTGAACCTTGCAGAATGCTATCTCCGTAGCAAGACCCAGCAGAATCTTAGCAAGGCAGTTGCCTATATCAATATGATCAGAGAGCGTGCCAATCTGAATGATTACCAAGGAGGTATGAACTATTCCGACATCTTCAGTGATTTGGAGCATCAGCGTGCCATTGAATTCTTTGTCGAGGGTGAACGCTTCTATGACCTCCGTCGCTGGGGACTCTTGGAAGAAAGAATCAAAACCTGCAGTGAGGTACGCTATAAGCAGCTTGAGACAGGGAAGACTGGCAATACCAATAAATACTATTATTACCCGATACCTTCAGCGGAATTGGAGACCAATGATCTCTGTACACCCAATGAAGGGTGGTAATCTCCAGCTCAATAGGTAGATCCGAGGCTGGGTCGTGGAGACCCAGCCTTTTTTTAAAGAATTCAATTATGAACTATAAACACTTGTCATTTTTCATCGCAACGATCATGTTGCTGTTCCCAGGGGTAGCTGCCTTTGGGTCACCTTCCTATCAACCGTCGTTCTCTACCGCTGGTTTTTATCCTTTGCCGCATACCGGTAGGCAGGCTTATTCCATGAATCCTGCTTGGCGTTTCTATAAAGGCCATGTGTCAGGGGCTGATCGCCCAAGTTTTGATGACAGGTCTTGGGGGGTGGTCTCTCTCCCGCATGGAATCGAGAATCTGCCTTCGGAAGCCAGTGGGTGTGTCAACTATCAGGGTGAGGTTTGGTACCGTAAGCATTTCCGTCCTTTGGAGGAATGGAAAGGGAAGGAACTCTTTCTCCATTTCGAAGCTATCATGGGGCGGTCGAAGGTTTGGGTAAACGGTCAATTGGTGAAGGAACATGCCGGTAATTACTGGCACGGCGTGTATTTTATG
>CAJLYG010000125.1 GCA_905210845.1 uncultured Prevotella sp. | reverse complement strand
TTCGCTTTCGAAATAGACCTGTTCGCCCGCATTGGCAATTCCGTGGAAAGAGAGCGGTCTGTTCCGTTGCATCACCATCCCATCCCCATACAAGGCAGGCAACTGCAGCCCTCCATAATCACCCGTCAGGGCGGCATAGATCGTCCTTGCCATGATCATCGCCCCTTCCGCATTGGGATGGACGGCATCGTAAAAGAGGTCGGGACGGTTGTAAAGGGGCGTGAAGAGATCGATCAACCCGGTATGCTCGCAAGCGGCTACTTGCCGGATATGCTCTTGGATCTGCTCATGCCAATCGCGTGTGCCACTCAGGAAACGATGATGACGGAAAGTAAGCGGGGTCATCAGGCAGATCCAGACCTTCGCTTTCGGGTTTACCGCCCGCAGGGTGTCGATCAAATGGATATAATCTGAGTTGAACTCATCCTGGAAATTAGGCCAGTTCCGCGGGTCGGTGTCGTTGACGCCCAAATGGATGACCACGATGTCTGCCTTGAAATCAAGGGCAGCGCGGTACTCAGGCTCTGAAACATAAGGATGATGGCCATGCCGGAGCAAGGTGCAACCGGAATGTCCGAAGTTGCACACTTCATATTTGTCACCCAACAATTGCTGCAAACGCACGGGATAAGCTTCGTGTTCACGGTCACTTAACCCATAACCATAGGTAATGCTATTCCCCACGCAAGCCACTTTGATCTTTGGCTTGGCAACTATCACCGATGACAGTATCAATAATATACTCAGAATAATAAGCTTCATTATTTGCGATTATTAATTTGACGACTGCAAATTTACATAATAATTTTAGGAAATCAAATAATTTCGAATAATGCTTGTGTTAATAATGTTTAAACAGATAATTTTTATTTTATAATCTGTTGCAATTGTAAAATATATGTTTTAAATTTGCAACGGAATATTAAATAAGCGCAAGAGAAAATGAACATCCTTGCGCGATATACCTAATCTAGGAACTACGTACAAATTAATAATGTATAACCATAAATAATCAAGCTTTTATGAAACATTTCTTAGTTTTATTCTGCAGCTTGTTGACATGCGTTTCCATGATGGCCCAAAAGACCATCAATGGTACGGTTGTTGACGCTGAGAATGGTGAGCCCCTGATTGGAGTCACAATTCAGGAAGTAGGTTCCAAGGAAGGAACCATCACCAACCTCGATGGACAGTTCTCACTAAAGGTGGCTAAGGTGCCGACCCAGATTAAAGTGACCTACTTAGGGTACACCGACAGGGTGGTGAACGCTACGGGAAGTGACCTACTCATCAAGCTTCATTCCTCTGCTCAGGAGTTGTCTGAGACCGTCGTGATCGGATATAGTGGCTCGATCATCCGCTCTAAGTTGACCAACTCCATTTCGAAGGTCAAGAACGAAAACCTGACCACAGGTATGTTCTCCAATCCTTCACAGGCACTTTCAGGTACGGTATCCGGACTGAGAGTCATCCAAAGTTCTGGTAACCCTAACTCCTCCCCAACCATTGTCTTGCGTGGTGGTACCGACTACGACGGCAGTGGTACGCCGCTGATCGTGGTTGACGGTATGATCCGCAGCAGCATGGCGGACATCAACGCCAACGATATCGAGTCTATGGAAGTCATGAAGGACGCAGGAGCTACCGCTATTTACGGTTCCCGCGCCAATAACGGCGTTATCTTGATCACCACGAAGAAAGGAAAGGAAGGCTCTGGCAAGATCAACCTCAACGCCAAGCTCTCCTGGAACTACTTCAACAATCCTTATGAGTTCTGCGACGCAGGCGACTACCTCTACTACGAGCGTCTCTCTTATAAGTACGCGTACGACAAGGGCACAGGTAACCTGAACATGCTGGCTGGTACCCAGCCTTTCGGAACGGGCAACGACTACTATGCCAATGGTAATAAGAGCTCCAAGGGATTGTGGGGCGTTTACCTCTATGACAACCTCGACGCTGCCACCCAGACGAAGCTGTTGGGCGAAGGATGGAAGACGATGACCGATCCTGTCTACGGCAAGACCTTGATCTACTGCAACAACCACATGGAGGACTTCAATATCAAGACCCCATCTTTCTCTCAGGATTACAACTTGAGTTACAGCGGTGGTAATGACAAGGGCCATTACTATGCAGGCATGGGCTACAACAAGAGTGAAGGTAATGCCATCAACAACTACAATCGCCGTCTTTCCGGCTTGTTGAACGCTGACTATAAGATCAAGAAGTGGCTGACTTCTTATTCTAATTTCAACTTCTCTACCACGAAGTACCGTGAAATCTCTCCTTTCACAGGTGAGGCAAACTACTTCTCCCGTAACTTCTCTTACCCACCAACCTTCCGTGCTTACAATGCAGACGGTGAACTGTTGTTAGGCAAGAACTCAGGAGATGGTAACCAGCAATTCTTGGAGGACGCATGGCAGAATGACTACAGCCGCCAGAAATTCACGTTCTCACAAGACTTCCGCTTCAACATTTACGACGGACTGACTTTGGATGTCAAGGGCGACTGGTTCTATGAGTACTATACCTACGAGTATTTCTACCATACCTACCTGAGCTCTCCGGGCTCTTATAATACGAAGCACAACTCTTACTCTGAGAGCGACAAGCAGCTTACGCAGACCTACAACATCCTGTTGAACTACAACAAGACCTTCGGCAAGCATGGAATCAGCGCTCTGCTCGGTTGGGAATATTTCCACCAGAAGGCACAGGACCTATCTGCAAGCGGTTACAACCCAGATAACAATTACTTCTGGGATCTCCAGTACACCCTCACAGACGAAGGTGCACGTTCAATCGACACTTCCCATGCGAAGTTCATCACCGAGTCCTATTTCGGCCGTATCAACTACGATTATGACGCCAAGTACCTCGCCAGCTTCACAATCCGCCGCGACGGTATCTCTAAGCTGAGCAAGGATAACCGTTGGGGAACCTTCCCTGGCGCATCCATTGGATGGGTATTCAGCAAGGAAAACTTCATGGAAAAGACCAACAGCTGGCTGAGCTTCGGTAAACTGCGTGCCTCTTTTGGTAAGAACGGAAACGTGAACTCCAGCTGGGTAGGCAATTATACCATTCAGGGTGCGTATGCACAAACCAACTACAATGGCTCAACAGGTTACTACCTGAACTCCATTCCCAATCCTTACCTGACGTGGGAGACCTCTCGCACCTTTGAGTTAGGACTCGACTTGGGATTCCTGAACAACAAGATCCAGACCAACTTCACCTGGTACGACCGCCGTACGTTTGACAAATATGCCAGCATTACCATCCCTGCCTCTTCAGGGTTCACCAGCATTACCTCTAACAACGGTACCCTGCAGAACCGCGGTTTTGAGTTCGACTTGAACTACCATATTATCAATACGAAGGACTGGAAGGCAGACTTCAACTTCAACATTGCCTATAACACCAACAAGATCATCAAGTTGCCAGAAAATGGCAATGAGAAGAACCGCCAGAACGGATTCTATGTCTACACGGGCAATGGCACCGACAAGAAATACGTAGGCGGTTATGCAGAAGGCGAACGACCGGGCGACCTCTACCTCTTCATTGCAGAAGGCATCTACAAGAGCTATGACGAGATTCCTGGCAACCTCGTTGACGAGACAACCTCTAACAACGGTGGTTCCAACAAGAAGCTCTATGGTCCACAGGCTTATGCTGAATATGGCAAGGCAAAGGGTGGCCTGGCTATCATGCCGGGTGACGTGAAGTGGAAGGATGTCAACGGTGACGGTGTCATCGACAACTACGACCGCGTGAAGGTGGGCAACATGATACCTAAGTACACCGGTGGTATGAACCTCTCTGTATCGTGGAAAGACCTGACCCTTTCTGCCCGCATGGACTTCGCCCTTGGGTTCAAGACTTACGACTACCGTACTCCTTGGATCATGGGTAACATGCAGGGAAGCTACAATACATTGACGAACGTGAAGGACACCTGGTCGGAAGACAACCCCAATGCCAAGTATCCTATCTACATCTGGGCAGACCAGTTGAACGCCCGTAACTACGACCGGTACAGCACCATGTTCTGCTACGACGGCGACTACCTGTCATTCCGCGAGGTAACCCTTTCCTACAACCTGCCCAAGTTCTTAGTGAACAAGGTTGGCATCGAGAACTGTACCCTGTCGGTAACAGGCCAGAACTTAGGCTATATTTGTGACGCGCCTTACGTCTTCTCGCCAGAGGTATCCTCCAACAGCGGTGGTTATCCTCTACCCCGCATGCTCGTGCTCGGCGTAAACGTAACATTCTAAGGAAGCTTAAGGATTTGACAATATCGTGAATTAAATAAAATAGAAACACAATGAAAAAATTAAATATTATCTTAGGTAGTCTCGCGATGGGAGCCCTGACGCTCTTCACCGGATGCGAATCGCTCGACCAGGCTCCGAAAGACTACTTCGCCAGTGGTAACTTCTGGCAGGACGCTACGGAAGTAAGCGGTTATATGACCGGTTTGAACAGTTACCTCCGTTCAACGTACAGCACCATCTTCAATATGGGTGAAGTAAGAGGTGGACTGTTGGGTGATGGCGATGACGGTACAGGTGTATCTGTCTTCGGAGAATCCATGTATAACCAAACCATTCTCAAGCAAGACCTGCGCGAGGACAATGCCATGTTCAGCAACTGGAACGGCCTTTATGGCGAGATTGTACGCGTAAACCTTGCCATCCAGCAGATTCCTAACTGCGATTTCCTGACAGACAAGCAGAAAGCCCTTTATTTGGCTGAGGCTTATGGCATGCGTGCTTACTATTACTTCTTCCTCTACCGTACTTGGGGGAATGTCCCCTTGGTTACCGATGTTGCCATTACGGACGGACAGGTATCAGCCGCACGCCTCTCTCGTGAGCGTTCCAATGCCTCTGAGATCATGAAGCTGATGAAGTCGGATATCGACGAATCCGAAAAGCAATATGGCTTAGCTGGCACCCATGGATGGGTAGACCAGTACAACTGGAACCTCTTTGCAACTTTGGTCCTGAAGGCAAACATCTACACATGGGCAGTTGAGGTTACGACAGGCGACCAGAAAGCCACGGGCACGGCTGACCTGCAGGTAGCCAAGAAAGCCTTGCAAGACATTATCAATACGGGTTACTTCGAGTTAGCACCTGAGTTCTACCAGGCTTTCCGCTCTGATTACAAGGCAAACAACCCAGAGATGATCTTGGCTGCGCCCTTTAATAAAACAGATAAGGTGTACTTCCCGAATATTAGTTACTGCCTTGCACAGGAGAATCTCTTCACTACGGAATACGACCTGAACAACAATCCGCTGAAGATGGACGCTACCCAAGAATATGGCACATATACACTTGTGGGTGGCCTCCTACGCTATCAGTACAAGGAAAGCTTCTGGCGCTCTTTCGATGAGAAAGACAAGCGCCGCGATGCAACCTTCTTCGCTGTCAAGGGAGATGCTACTAAGGAGGCTACAGGCTCGAACTTCGGTGTTCTGGTTCCTAAGTTTTCAGGTACCTATTCTACCAGTGAGGGCGTGCACTACTTAGACGCCGACGGTCCGATCTTCCGATATGCAGAGGTTCTATTGCTGATGGCAGAGATTGAGAACGACTTAGGCAATGATCCTTCTCCTTACATCAACCAGATCAGGAAGCGTGCTTATGGAGACGACTATCCTCAGTATACCAACCAGAGCCAGTATGAGAACGCCAAGGCGATCCTCTTCGAAAGCGACAAGGAGTTCGTGTTCGAGGGCAAGCGTTGGTTCAACCTGATCCGCATGAAGGATGCAAGTGGCAACTCATTGGTATTCGACCCCTCTGTGAACTACCCGTTCATCCCGGGAGCCATGGGCAGCGAGGGAGCCATCCTGAACCAGTCAGAGGCATACAAGTTGTTGTGGCCGTTGTCGACCTCAACAATGAACAACGACCCTGTCCTGAAGCAGACCGATGGTTATCAGACAGCTTTTACACGATAAAACATAACAATAAACCGGAAGGGAGCCAGTGTTGAGCTGGCTCCTTTTTTTCTCCCCTACCCCTCCCTACCTTATGACAGAAAGCAAGGATTCCCAGCCTGGGAGAGGCCTTTGTAGACAAGGTTTTGCAAGAGATGACCTTTCACGCTGCGTTAGATGACCTTTTACGCTGCGTTAGATGGCTTTTTAGGTTTCAATAGATGACCTTTTAGGAGACCGGAGATGACCTCTTGGAAAACGGGCTGTCGCGGAATGGGAAAAAGACTGACGCGACTTACGCAAGAAGAGATTGCGCCTCCATCAAAAGACCATCACTAACCGGCAAAATTCTTAGGCTTTTATTTTGTATTTCCCTTGATTTGCAGTACCTTTGTAAGCACATTCATCAAACCAATAACATGAAAGCAAAATGAAGAAAACCTTTACGATCTTACTCATTGCCCTGGGTGCAATGACATCCTGTAGCCACAAAGGACCTTGGAAAGTGGTATGGCAGGAGAACTTCAAGGGACAAGAATTGGACACAACTGTATGGAGCCGCATTGACAGAGGCAGGGCAGACTGGAACAATTTCATGTCGAAGGAGGACAGGCTCTATGACGTGAAAGACGGCATGCTCATCCTGAAAGGCATGAAAAACGACAACTTAGCAAGGGACACAGCCACCTATATCACCGGAGGCGTGTGGACAAAGGGCAAGCATGCGTTCATGGGCGGCAAGATAGAGATCCGTGCACGCCTGCATGGAGCAACGGGAGCCTGGCCCGCATTCTGGCTTCTCCCCTTCGATACACAGCATAACAAATGGCCTGACGGCGGTGAGGTGGACATCATGGAACGTCTGAACAATGACAGCATTGCCTACCAGACCGTCCACTCCCACTATACTTACACCCTGAAACTATCCGATACGCCCCCACACGGAGGCATTGGGACCATCAATAGGGACGGTTTTAACACCTATGCGGTGGAGTTCTACCCCGACAGTTTAGTGTTCAGCATCAACGGGAAGAAGACCTTCAGCTATCCTAAGATTGAAACTGATAAGCCCGGACAGTTCCCCTACTACAAGCCGATGTTCCTGATGCTCGACATGCAGTTGGGCGGGAAGTGGGTAGGAAGAGTCGACCCGAAAGATCTCCCCGTCCAAATGGAGATCGATTGGGTGAAACACTATCAGCGGAAAAAATAACTTGTACAGGCAGAGGAGTACCTGTAACCTAAAGGGTTACAGGTGTTTCTTTACCTCAGCAGGAACCCCTGCCGCCATGCTATCATCAGGAATGTCATGCGTAACCACGCTGCCAGCGGCAATGATGCAACGTTTCCCGATCGTTACACCAGGGCAAACGGTTACATTCCCACAAATCCAAGTATCCTCCCCCACCGTGATCGGGTAGGTAGTCTCGTGAGGAATCCTGCGAGAGACATAGTCCATCGGATGCTGAGGCGTATAGAAAGAGCAGTTGGGACCAATCAGCACATGGTCGTCAATCGTAATGTCACCCCCATCTAAGAAAGTGCAGTTATAATTGATGAATACGTGCTCGCCAAGATGGATGCCGTGCCCATGATCGCAAGTGACGGGAGGAGAGACCGTGGAAGAGACGGGAATACCCGGGATCAAATCTTCTATCGCCTCCCGATAATCTTTGTCCTGTATCGTCATTGTACGCAAACGCGCACATGCTGATTGGGCATGTCCCAGGCTCGCGATGATCTCTGGGTCAGCGAAGCTATACATCATCTGAATCCTCATCTTTTCTATTTCCTTCATTTTCATTTCTTTTTTAAGGTTCTTTTCTTGAAACGGAAGTGACTGAAGATTATTGCCAAGAAAAAGCAGGGATCCCAATGGACAGTCTCTATGCTGTCATGGGATCCCTGCCTTTTATCTTCCGTTACGCACGTCCATCAAGGCCTGTCCTTCGCAGCCGTGCCAAACTTAGAGGGCTGAGGCCCCATCACGAATTCCAAGGTACCGCCCTTGACGATGTCAGCAAAGGAAATATACGACTTGGTGTATTTCTTCCCATTCAGCTTCGCGCTCTGGATATACATATTCTCCTTGCTGTTGTTCTTCGCCACCACAGTAAAGGTTCTACCGTCACGCACCCTCAGGGTCACCTTGTCGAAGATCGGGCTACCGAAGATGAACTTCCCGCCAACAGGTTCCACCTGATACAGTCCGCAAGCAGAGAGGATATACCATGCAGACATCTGCCCTACGTCCTCATTACCGCACAGCCCATCTAAGGAGTCATTATAGAGAGTGTTCATCACATAGCGCAGTTTCTGGGCTGCCTTATAGGGCTGTCCCACATAGTTATACATATAAATAATGTGGTGACTGGGCTCATTGCCATGCGCATACTGCCCGATGAGGCCCGAGATGTCAGGTGAAGCCTCAGCGCCCATGTCGCCTTGGGCAATGAAGAGGGAATCAAGCTTCATGATGAAAGGTTTCTCGCCCCCGAAGGCACTCACCAATCCGTGCACGTCATGAGGCACCAGCCAGGTGTACTGCCAGGCATTTCCTTCCGTATAGTCATCCTGTCTGTGGACAGCATGGAAAGGACTGAAAGGCTCACGGAACGTCCCTTTGGAAGTCACGCCCCGCATGAAGCCCGTTTTCTTGTCGAAGTAATGATCACGGTACGACTGGCTGCGCTTCAGGAAATACTTGTAATCAGCCGTCTTCCCCAACTGTTTGGCAAGTTGCGCGATGCTCCAATCAGCGAGCGCATACTCCATTCCCTTTGCCACGGTCTCATGTGTCGGATCGAGGTCGCAAGGAAGATAGCCATATTTCTTCAGCAGGTCCAGTCCCCTGTCATTGCCCATTGCCGTTTTCTTGGCAGCCTCGAAGACCTTCTCCTTGTCCACCGGGTAGCCTTTCATGGCGATATCGATCAAGGCAGGGATCCCAGGATTTCCCACCATACAGTCGGTCTCGTTGCCCATGAGATGCCAAACGGGCAGTCGACCCTGCTGGTCGGCAATATGCAGCATGGTCTGTGCAATGTCCACTTCCTTCTCCGGATGAATCAATGTCATCAACGGCATAGCTGCCCGATAGGTGTCCCAAAGGGAGAAGGTGGTGTAATTGGTGAAATCGCCCTTGTGCTTCTGCTTGTCCGGTCCCCAGTACTCTCCGTTCACATCGTTGAATACAGAGGGAGCCACCATGGTGTGATACAAGGAAGTATAGAAGATGCGGCGTGCCACCTCATCCTTTGTATCGATAGTGATCTTGCCTAACTCCTCGTTCCAAGCCCGGTCGGCAGCTGCGACGGTAGCATTGAA
>CAJLYG010000124.1 GCA_905210845.1 uncultured Prevotella sp. | reverse complement strand
AAGAATACCAGGAAAGGTTATTCCCACAACGTCAACAACCTCGACTTACACAAAGGGGATATCGTGGCGGTAGAAGCCAATCCTGGACATGATATCGGAGTGGTCACGCTTACAGGACGGCTGGTCAAATTGCAGATCAAGAAAGCGAACCTCAAGTCGGCGGATGACATCAAACGCATCTACCGCATTGCCAAGCAAGTGGACATGGACAAATACCACGAGGCAAAAAGCAGGGAGCATGGCACCATGATCCAAAGTCGGCAGATCGCCAAAGACTTGAATCTCCAAATGAAGATTGGAGACGTGGAATACCAGGGAGACGGCAACAAAGCTATCTTCTATTACATTGCAGATGAGCGCGTCGACTTCCGACAGCTCATTAAGGTCCTCGCAGACACTTTCCATGTCCGAATAGAAATGAAGCAAATCGGCGCACGGCAAGAGGCAGGGCGCATCGGCGGGACTGGTCCTTGTGGACGGGAACTTTGCTGTGCCACATGGATGAAGAACTTCGTCAGCGTAAGCACCAATGCTGCACGCTTCCAGGATATATCCCTGAACCCCCAAAAGCTCGCCGGAATGTGCGCCAAGCTAAAATGCTGCCTGAACTATGAGGTTGATGATTATGTCGAGGCCAGCAAGAAACTGCCGAGCAAAGAGGTTATCTTGCAAACACAGGATAGTGACTATTACCTTTTCAAGACCGACATCTTGGCAGGAATCTGCACCTATTCCACAGACAAGAACTTGGCTGTGAACCTAGAAGAAATCACGGCAAGGCGTGCCCATGAGATTATCGAAATGAATAAGCGAGGGGAAAAGCCTCTTTCACTATTGGAAGACGGGAAGGAAAAAGCACCGAAAAAACCGGTCGACCTACTCGCTAATGCAGATATCAGTAGGTTCGATAAATCGAAAAAGAAGAAAAAGAAGAAGCAGCCGAAAGCTCCTAAGACGCAGGACAATGCCAGTACGGCTCCTACCCCAAATGTACAGGAGGGGGCAAAGGAGCCCAACCCACAGGCTGCAAAGCAAGAAGGGCAAGCCAATAAGCAAAAACGAGGGGGACAACCCAATCGGAATGCCCCGACGGGACAACGACCTGGGGCACCCAAGAATAACAATCGGCGACGCAACAACAATGCACCCCGGGATAATAACAGAGGCGGTAAGGCTGCAGATTCAAAACCGGCTCCACAGAAACCAGCACCACAGAAACCGACAGAGGCATAAGATGAGGAAATTGTCGTTGATCATCGTATGGGTGCTGATAGGTTCCTTCTTCGTATCCTGCAATAACTTGGAGTATGATACCTATGACCATACTCCTATTGCAGGATGGGAGAAGAATGATACCCTAACATTTAACGTCCCCGGAATATCGGCAAGTGGAGTATACGGGATGGACCTAGGCTTGCGCATCAACGGTGCCTATCCTTTCATGGGACTGACATTGATCGTAGAGCAAACCTATTTTCCGGACAGGGAAAGGAAGACAGATACCTTAAACTGCAATCTGATCGACAAGCAGGGCATCCACGAAGGACAGGGCATTAGCTACTATCAATACGACTTTCATGTAGGAGACTTGCAGCTATCCCAAGGTGACAGCATTCATATCACAGTCCGCCATGATATGAAGAGAGAGATCTTACCCGGCATATCGGACATTGGCATCCAACTGGAACGGAAGCATTAGGTCCTCACTAAGTTCCTGCCAGCATCTATACGCAGGAAGATAAACAGTAAGAGGGTGAATCCCCATAAGGAGGAACCACCATAACTAAAGAATGGCAACGGGATACCAATCACCGGTGTCAACCCCAAAACCATTCCTACATTGATGAACACATGGAAGAGGAAGATGCTCAACACACAGTAGCCATACACTCTTCCGAATTTGAACGGCTGCCGTTCCGACAACTTCATCAACCGCAAGATCAATGCCAAGAAAAGCAAAAGGACCCCGGCAGACCCAACAAAACCTTCCTCCTCACCAACAGTGCAGAAGATAAAGTCTGTATCCTGCTCCGGCACAAACTTCAATTTCGTCTGCGTCCCATTTAAGAACCCTTTGCCACGCAACCCTCCCGAGCCAATGGCAATCTCACTCTGGTGAACGTTATACCCTGCTCCTGCCAAATCCTCATCCAATCCCAATAGGACATTGATGCGCACACGTTGATGGGGTTCCATCACATCGTTCAGGACATAGTCGGCGGAATAGAAGAAAACGACTGATCCCAAGCAGAACAAACCTATATAAAAATAATTCTTAATACGGGTACTAAGTCCACGGAAGATGAGATAACCCATCAAGGCTGCAGTCAAGAAGAGCTGGACATACACAATGTCAAAGGGGATGACGTATTCTGAAAACAACAAGAATACCAAGGTAATCCCAGCGGAATAAGCCAAGAGCGTCAACATCTCACGCCTGTTCTTGTTGTAAACATACACCATCGCACTGGTGAAAACTTGTACGAGAGCCAAGACGACAAACTTTCCTACAGAGGTAGGAGTATCCCATAAAAAGACCTGCTCATATTTGATGCCCACGACAAAGTACACTACCATGGCCACTCCGGTAAACAGGATACTACCCGGCATCCCTTCACGATAAAACATCAAGAAGAAAGAAAGATAAACAAGGGCTGAACCTGTCTCGCGCTGTGCCACGATGAAGAGCATCGGCAAGACGACAATCCCAGCCGCAGCAGCAAAATGCTTCCATCGATGGATATCAAAGCCATAAGTACTCATGAATTTCGCTACTGCCAAGGCCGTAGCGAATTTGGCAAATTCCGCAGGCTGCAGTCGCAAGGGTCCCAAGACAAGCCACGACCTGGAACCTTTGATCTCATGGGGATTGAAGATGGTCACAAACAGCAATAGCAACAAGACCGCATAAATAATATATGCAAAAGTATCGTAGAAACGATCGTCAAGCATCAATAGGATAAAACCGAGGACAATGGAAGTGCCGATCCAGATAATCTGCATACCCGAGCGCGTGCCGAGACTGAAGATATCTGTATCGCCATAAGTATAACTGGCACCACATACGCTCACCCATCCAAAGATGAGCAAGGCCACATAGATCCCGATCGTCCACCAGTCAAGTGAACCCAACACACTGGTTGGCTGTTTATCTGTTCCTCGAACCATAAGCTATACGTCTGTGTTCAAATTCCTCTGCCTCACGTTCTTGCGACGGAGACAACTTACCATGGATATACTGTGCCATCATCAATCCGCCAATGGGCACACCATAATCAGCCCCAAATCCACCATTCTCCACATAGACTGCAATCGCAATCTGAGGATGGTCCATGGGAGCAAACCCCATGAAAACGGAGTGGTCCTGACCTCGGTTCTGCGCCGTACCTGTCTTGCCACACATCACGATATCATAATGTCCCAAATGCTTGCAAGTTCCCCCCAGTGCAGAAGCACGCATTCCTGCCACGACATAGTCATACGCCCGGCGACTTGCCTTGGTATAATGCCTTCGCGTGTAAAGCGTGTCAAGAGGCTCCCCTTGTACTTTCCTCACGACATGAGGAACATAGTAATAACCGCGGTTGGCAATGGTAGCCCCCAAGTTGGCTATCTGCAAGGGAGTTAAGTTCACCTCTCCCTGCCCGATAGCAATACTGATAATCGTCAATCCGTTCCAGGAGCCATGATATGCTTTATCATAGAACTGTGCATTCGGAATCAATCCACGTTTCTCTCCAGGCAAGTCAATGCCGAGCTTATACCCCAGTCCCATACTTACCATATAGTCCTTCCATACTGTCATTGCCTCTTGCACGTTCTTATATTTCATACGGTTGCTCATCATGTGGAATAATCCCCAACAGAAATATCCATTACAGGAAGTGCTGATGGCAGGAACCAAGCTCAATGGCGAAGCATGCCCATGGCAACCGACGTGCAACCCTCGATAAGAGAATCCATGATGGCAGGGAAACTCTGTGGCAGACGTGATAATGCCTTCAGTAAGATAAGTGAGTGCTTGGGTGGTCTTGAACGTTGAACCAGGAGGATACTGTCCCATGATCGCACGATTGAGCAAGGGCTTCCAGACATTCAGTTCCAAAGCAATATGGTTCTTGCCCCTCATGCGCCCTACCATCCCACGAGGGTCATAGGTTGGAGAGGAAACCATGCAAAGCACTTCACCAGTACTGGGATCAATGGCAACGATAGCGCCAATCTTCCCTTTCATCAGGCGCTCTCCCAATGCTTGTAGCTTCAAGTCAATACCCAATGTGAGGTTCTTCCCCGCCACGGGCTTCCGGTCAAGTTTCCCATGCTGGTAGCTACCTTGTATCCGACCATGAGCATCGCGAAGCAGAATATGATCTCCTTTCTCGCCACGAAGCTCTTTCTCATAAGAACGTTCTACTCCTAACTTGCCAATATAATCACCTGGCTGATAATAATCATCATCTTCAATGTCACTCTCCGACACCTCACCCACATCCCCTAAGACATGAGCTGCATAAGGATACTGGTATTCCCGAATGCTCCGCTTTTGTACATAAAATCCTGGAAAGCGGAAGATCTTCTCCTGAAAGACGGAGAAGTCCTTGTCTGACACCTGACTCATAAACATCTGCTGGGTAAAGCGAGAATAGCCAGGGTTCTTGTTATAGTCCTTAATGTCAT
Organism: uncultured Prevotella sp.; assembly: GCA_905210845.1. Taxonomy (GTDB): domain Bacteria; phylum Bacteroidota; class Bacteroidia; order Bacteroidales; family Bacteroidaceae; genus Prevotella. Next base: position 4,657 of record CAJLYG010000124.1, on the reverse strand, counting down.
TCATCCGCTGGATGAAGAACTCCTTGGTGATACCCAAGGTATTGCAGAACTCTGTCGTGTCTAACCGTCCGCTTTCCTCATTCATCACCACCATGATGTCATAAGCGGGCTGATTATAAACCAACAGTTTGCCATGGCGATCATAAATTGCGCCACGCGAAGGATACTCAATCTTCTTGAGGAATGCATTGCTATCTGCATTCTTCTTATAATCATCGCTCCACAACTGTAATGTGAACAAGCGGATGATGTAAACGACTACGATCGTAATCGCCACGCCACCAATCACATAACGACGATTTTCAAGATTGAAATCTTTCATTAACGCTTCCTGAGATTTTCGATCACCAGAATCAGAACGACGGTAATCACCGTACTGCCTCCTATACACAGCAACCATTGCATCCAATTGAAGAAGTTGAAGGTCTCCAAGGTAAAGAAGACAATGCAATAGATGAATACCGAAATAATTGTATAATATATAAATTTCGTCACTCCTAAGCTACGCATGGAAGGCGCAAGGTCATCAGGACTGTCCCGTGGAACGAAGAGTGCCAAAAGATAAGGCTGTATCAAGCCTAAGAAGGTCATGGATGCGGCTCCGACACCTGGGGTATTCGAGAAGACATCCACACAGAGACCCATCACGAAACACCAGCAGAGAATCCCCCAACGGGGATAGTTTCTACGGAACAGTAGGGCAAGATAGACATACAGCAACGGTGTCGCGCAATCAAACAGGTGAATATGGTTCAAAACCAATGCCTGAACGATAAGCAACACTGCAAATAGCAAGATCGACCTGAGTAAATCTATGTTCATACTATTCCGTTTTTGACTTGATTGAATCCTGGGCAGCCCTCAGCACTTCCAGCCGTTCCTCCATCTTTGCATCATCGATCACACAAACATCCCGGAGGTTACCAAAGTCAGTAGACAACTTCACCTGAAGGCGATAGGACAATCCATCAGCTGAATTATATACATGCAAGATCTTCCCCACCAAGATGCCTGGAGGAAATACGGATGAATAGCCACTGGTAACCACGTGGTCATAGAGCCTGAAATGCGCATGGCGAGGCACGTCATCCACATAGGCAATGTCCGAAGGCCCTCCTTGCCAGTGAAGATATCCGAAGTAGCCACGCCCCTGAATCCGGCAACTGATATTCGACTTTGTGCTCAGGACGGGGATGACCACGGAATAATGGGAAGCAACCAGATAGACGATTCCAACGACACCATTCCCTGAGACTACTCCCATATCCTTGCGCACGCCATCCTCTGCTCCCTTATCGATCGTAATGAAGTTGTCGCTCTTGTCGATGGTATTACTAACAACCTTTGCAGGGATCAGCTTATAGTCGGCAAGCATCTGCAACTGTCCTTTATGGATAAAAGAGCTGTCCTTGGTGACCTTAACCAATTGCTCAGTCAACTGTGCCACCTGCTGCTCTAAGTATAGGTTCCGCTGCGTCAGCTCTGTGTTTGCCTTCGTCAGGGAGAAGAATGACAAGATCTCTGCATTCAGGTCATACACTTTCCCTGAGATGAGATTCGCAGACGAAAACCATACACTGCCCTGATAGCTGTTATATTGGAATAGCAGGACAAAGCTAATGACTTCGAGGAGAACGAATACGAACCAGTGATTGTATTTTGCCAGAAACTCAATTAAGTTCCGCATTGGCTTATCTCATCAAGAAAGAGAAACGGTCTACATTCTTCAATGCGATACCAGCTCCCTTTGCCACGCTGTGCAATGGATCCTCGGCAATATGGAACGGGATATTGATCTTATCCTGCAAACGACGATCTAACCCACGGAGGAGAGCGCCGCCACCACTCAGGTAAATACCATTCTTGACAATATCGGCATACAACTCTGGCGGCGTATTCTCCAATGCTGAGAGCACAGCATTCTCAATCTTTGCCACCGTCTTGTCCAAGCAATGGGCAATCTCCTGATAGCAGACCGGGACTTCCATAGGCAATGCCGTGATACGGTTTGGACCATGGACGATGTAATCCTCCGGCGCCTCATCGCCTAAGTCTGTCAAGGCAGAGCCCACGTGAATCTTAATGCGCTCTGCCATGCGCTCGCTCACCTTGACATTATGTTGCCGACTCATATACTCCTGGATGTCAGCCGTCAAGTCATCACCGGCAATGCGGATGGAATTATTGGAGACGATACCACCCAATGAAATCACGGCAATCTCCGTACTTCCTCCACCGATATCCACGATCATGTTTCCTTCCGGTGCCTCAACATCTATGCCGATACCAATGGCAGCAGCCATCGGTTCAAAGATCAAATATACGTCACGCCCATCTGCATGCTCAGCCGAGTCACGCACGGCACGCAGCTCTACTTCGGTAGAGCCCGACGGAACGCCAATCACCATACGCAATGATGGAGAGAACAGGCGGCTGCCCGTATGGACCATCTTGATCAGTCCACGCATCATTTGCTCACAGGCAGTGAAATCGGCGATCACGCCATCACGCAACGGACGAATTGTACGAATATTATCGTGTGTTTTTTCATACATCATCTTCGCCTTCTCGCCAACGGCAATCATCTTGTCCGTACGACGGTCAAGGGCTACAACGGAGGGCTCATCCACCACGATCTTATCATCACTGATAATGATGGTGTTGGCTGTTCCCAAGTCCATTGCAATTTCCTGAATAAAAGAAAAAAATCCCATTTTATCTGAATTATAGAATTTACTGTATCATGTCGACTGCCGGATCCGCTCCTGGCAACCAACGGTAATGCGTATTATTCGTGAGCGAACCAAGCGTGGATCGCGGTATCGTAATGACTGCTGACACCAAAAGCACGCTCTGCAAACATCTTACGGTCTTCAATATCGGTCTTTGCGCCTTTCTTATTCAGCAGGTCAAGCAACATGGCATACTCAGCCTTGCTCGGTACAATCACCACATCCTTGAAGTTCTTGGCTCCCGCACGGATCAAAGAGATTCCGCCTATATCGATTTTCTCGATGATATCGGCATCAGAAGCGCCACTGGCAACGGTCTGCTCAAAAGGATAGAGATCCACGATGACGAGGTCAATTGCAGGGATATCATACTCTTTCATCTGCTCCAAGTCACCCGCATTGTCGCGACGGGCAAGGATTCCCCCGAAGATCTTCGGATGCAGTGTCTTCACACGACCTCCCAAAATAGAAGGATAGGTCGTGACACTCTCCACTGTCCTGCATTCATAACCTAATGATTCGATGAATTTCTGCGTACCACCGGTAGACAGGAACCGAACGCCCTCTGCATTGAGTTTGGCCAATAGTTCTTCAAGGCCATCCTTGTGAAAGACCGAGATCAGAGCGGTCTTAATCTGTTTTGTTTCAGCCATAAATATAAGTACTTATAATATTGAGTGTGCAAAGTTACGAAAAGTCCACGACTAAACGTCTTTTTTTAAACAAAAAAATATATTTTGTTTCTTTTTGATTGTTCTAAATCAACCTTACTAAAGTCGCTTTCTCGCGTTCACGCATCAGGAAGGCTGTTCAGAAGACCTATCTTACCTTCATGAACAAGTTTTAGGATCAGTTCCCCGAAAAGGGTATTCTGCCAGGCAAACCAGGCACGGGTGAAATTCTTCGGGTTGTCCTTATGGAAGGACTCATGCATGAACCCTGTGCCTGCGTCTGTCTTCATCAGGGTGGTAAGGCACCACTTGATTTCATTGTCATCCTGACTGGTAAACGCTTTCATCATAATAGACATGGGCCAGATCATGTCATAGCCAACATGCGGGCCGCCAATGCCTTCTGCCGCCGTACCCCGGAAGAAATAGGGATTGTCCTCACTCCAGACGAAACGGCGGGTATTCTGATAGACCGGATCGTTGATGTCTACATCGCCTAAGTAAGCCATGGCAAGCAAAGAGGGGACATTCGCATCATCCATCAGAATATGATTTCCAAAGCCATCTACTTCAAAGGCATAGATCTTGCCGTATTTAGGATGGTCGTAGACTGCATACTTCTGCAGGGCAGCTGACACTTCTTCAGCCAAGGACGTACAATCGCCGGCAAGCGTGGCATTGCCATTCACCTTGGTCAGCACATCCGCCATCTTCCGAAGGGAACTGACTGCCATGAAATTAGACGGGACGAGGAACAACAGGTTCGTCGCATCATCCGAAGGACGGAAGACGGAGGCTATCAGTCCACATGCCTTCACGGGCCTTCCATACCCTCCACAAGGCACGGTATCCAAAGCACGGTCGGTAACGCGCAAGAAGCGGTAAGGACCAGGACCGTCTTTGCGCTGCTGTTCCCTGAATGTCTTGAGGATCGCCTTCACAACATCCGTCCACATTTCCTCGCGGAAGATACTGTCATCACCGGTTGCCAACCAATAGCCATAAGCCAAGCGAATGGGATAGCAAAGTGAGTCGATCTCGTATTTCCGCTCATGAAGCATGGGCTTCATGTCCGTATTGTCTTTCATCCAATCACCATTGGGCAATGGCTCCTTGTTGAAGGCATTGGCATATGGATCGATGAGGATGTTCTTAAACTGCTGCCTGACGACTCCTTTCAGCATCCGCTGCAATTTGGGATCTTTCTTGGCAAACTGCATACTTCAGTACATCAGTGGCATAGGTCACAGAGCT
>CAJLYG010000123.1 GCA_905210845.1 uncultured Prevotella sp. | reverse complement strand
GATTTTAGGTTGTCAAAGGTTGACATAAGGTTGACAGGAAAAGCACATCTTTTGCTAAATTCTCTCGAGAATTTTTGTAACCACTCTCTCAGATTGCGACACCCTTATTGCGCTTGAAGAGTTATTCAAGACCGTACTCAGCACCCCAAGCCAAACGACTGTGTACATTGAGGAGATCAAGTACGAGAGGAAACATCCATATTTTGATACACCTCATTTGATGATTTTTTTCTAATTTATTTTGCGATATCTCTAATTTTACCTAATTTTGTAGACACACAAAGAAGAAGCAATGAATAAGAAAGATCTAAGAATTGTCTTTATGGGGACCCCAGAATTTGCCGTTGGATCCCTCCAAGCCTTAGTAGAAGGAGGATATAACGTTGTGGCTGCCATCACGCAACCTGATAAACCAGTAGGACGCCATGGCTCTATTCTTCGACCATCAGCAGTAAAAGAATACGCATTGGCTCATCAGATCCCCGTCTTACAGCCCATCAAAATGAAAGACGAGACATTCGTGGAGACATTACGATCCTACCGGGCCGACCTTCAGGTGGTCGTGGCATTCAGAATGTTACCCGAAGTGGTATGGGCAATGCCACGGTTCGGTACTTTCAATGTCCATGCTGCCCTTCTGCCACAATACCGGGGAGCAGCACCTATCAATTGGGCTGTGATCAATGGGGAAAAGGAAACGGGCGTCACGACTTTCTTCCTTGACCAACAGATTGATACAGGGCGGATTATCCTACAGAAGAAATTCGCTATACCAGATGATGCAAACGTGGAATATGTCTATGATGGACTCATGAAATTAGGCGCAGAAATATGCCTTGAGACCGTTGACCTTGTCCTTCTGGGAAATGGGAAGGTCACCTCTATGCCACAGCCGGAAATAGGAGTCTTGAAGCCAGCGCCAAAGATCTTTAAAGAGACCTGCAGGATCGACTGGAATCAACCTTGCAAACGGATTTACGATTTCATCAGGGGACTCAGTCCTGTGCCGGGAGCATGGACGATCTTAAAAGACAGGAAAGATAACCAGGAACATGAAACCGTGCTGAAGATCTACAAAGCGGCTAAGACTGATCAATGCACAGACGATCCCGAAGGTTCTATTATCATCGATCATAATCGTCTGTATATCAAGACAGCAGATCAGTTGTTGGAGCTTATCGAGGTGCAGTTGGCTGGCAAAAAGCGCATGGCTGCCCGTGATTTCCTGAATGGAACGCACGACATAGAAGCTGCAAGAATGGAGTAATTTAACATTTCCCTTTTTGCTTTCTATAAATAATTGATTATATTTGCGTCACGAAAAGACAAAATAAAGAGAAATGAATCAATCAGAAGACATCAAGAATGCGGTAGAAGTGCTGAGAAAAGGGGGCGTGATCTTGTACCCAACGGATACGGTATGGGGAATAGGCTGTGATGCCACGAATCCTGATGCAGTTGCACGTGTTTACCAGATCAAGCACCGTGATGATTCCAAGGCTTTGATTTGCCTTGTCGACTCAGATGCACGCCTGCAGCAATATGTACGCAACGTACCGAATGTAGCTTGGGACCTAATCGATGTAGCCATCAAGCCGACAACGATCATCCTCGATGGTGCCGTAAATTTAGCTCCGAACCTGATTGCCGAGGATGGATCTATCGCATTACGGGTGACCAAGGAGCCTTTCTCCAAGGAACTGTGCTATCGGTTTCAGAAAGCCTTGGTAAGTACGAGTGCGAATATCAGCGGTCAACCAGCTGCCGCCAACTACAGAGATATCTCCCAAGAAATCCTTGATGCCGTCGATTATGTCTGCTGGTCACGACGACAAGAGCATAAGCCACATACACCCAGTTCCATTATTAAGCTATCATCCAACGGGGAGGTGAAGATCATCCGGAAATGAGTGAGCAACAACCCATCATAGAACGCTTGAACAGTTGGCGGGAATCTCATATCAGTACCCGGCAATTCATGCTGGTTTTGTCGTTCGTCGTAGGATTCTTTGCTTCTGTCGCTGCATTCGTGCTTCATTGGATCATCAAGCAGATCCAACTGCTGCTAACGGCTGGATTCCATATCAACTCCTACAATTGGCTATATTTTGTGTTTCCTGTGATTGGGATTTACCTGACATCCTTGTTCGTCCGGTATATCGTCAAGGACAATATCTCTCATGGTATCACACGAGTTCTATATGCAATCGCTACTAAAAGGAGCAGGCTAAAGGCACACAACTGTTGGAGTTCAGTGATAGCGTCCGCCATTACCATTGGTTTCGGAGGTTCGGTTGGTGCCGAGGCTCCTATTGTCCTGACAGGTGCTGCCATCGGGAGTAATTTAGGACAATTATTCAAACTGGATAACAAGACCTTAATGTTGTTGGTCGGATGTGGTGCATCTGCCGCCATAGCAGGAATTTTCAATGCTCCCATTGCTGGATTGGTGTTTACGCTTGAGATCCTGATGGTCGACTTATCCATGGCATCTTTGCTTCCGATTTTGATATCCTGTGTCACGGCTACGGTATTTTCTAATATTTTCATTGGCGGAGGATCTATCTTTTCCTTCCACTTAGATGATGCATGGAAGTTGGAACGCGTACCCACCTATATCTTATTGGGGCTTTTCTGTGGACTGGTCAGCCTATACTTCATTCGTACCATGACAGCATGCGAGGAAGTGTTTGCAAAACTCAAGAAGCATCCGTATGCTAAATTGGCATTGGGAGGGCTATCCCTGAGCACGCTGATTTTCTTCTTCCCTGCCCTTTATGGTGAAGGAACGAACGCAATGGACATCTTACTGTCCGGGCAGACAGAGGCTGATTGGGAGACGTTATTGAACAATTCGTTATTCTATGGGCACGGCAACTTATTAATCCTATATGTGCTCTTAGTCTTGTTGCTGAAGACATTTGCCACCGCAGCTACCAATGGCGGAGGAGGATGCGGAGGTACCTTCATGCCCTCGCTGTTCGTAGGAGGGTTCGGTGGATTTTTCTTCGCCCGTCTTTGGAACACAGAGCAAGTGGGAATCTATACGCCAGAAACTAATTTCACCCTTTTGGGAATGGCTGGCGTCATCGCGGGAGTCATGCACGCTCCCTTGACGGGCATCTTCCTGATTGCCGAAATCACAGGAGGCTATCAGCTGTTCATGCCTTTGATGATCGTGTGCATCTGCTCTTACTTAGTCATGAATGTCTTTGAACCACACAGCATCTACGGAATGCGATTGGCACGACAAGGAAAGCTGATCACCCATCATACCGACAAATCGGTTCTGACGCTCATGAACTTAGAGAGCATGATCGACAAGGAGTTTATTCCCGTAGACCCAGACATGGAATTGGGCAAGCTCGTACATGTCATCAGCCAGAGCCATTCTACCTTTATCCCTGTCCTCGACCATGCGGGCACCTTATTGGGCGAGGTTGACATCACCAAGATACGGCACATCATGTTTAGGACGGAACTCTATCATCGTTTTACGGTTAAGCAATTGATGGTACCAAGCAAGGCGATCTTAGGTGTCAACGATCCCATGGAAGAGGTCATGCAGAAGTTTGACAACACCAATGCTGTAGACCTCCCCGTCTTAGATGTCAACAATCACCTGATTGGTTTCATCAACCGCACCCGGATGTACACTGTCTACCGGAAGATGGTTGCGGATTATTCAGCCGAATAATCCCATCCTTGATGATTTTGAGAGATATTTTGAATATTTCCTGCATATAATTTGTAGGATTGAATAAGAATTCCTATATTTGCGACATGAACTAAAAGACTAAAAGGAATTCTTATGGAAACTAAATTGAAAGTGTTTTTCTCAATCGTCATGTTATGGACTGCAGTCTACCCATGCTGCTGCCAAGAAGTCTATCAATGCGAACCCATCACAAAGCCATCCCAGATCGTAGATGGAGGGACTTATATGTTCTACCATCCTACGGCGACAAATCAGTGGTACTTTGAAAGGGAGAATTGCACCGCAGAAGGAAAAGAATATAAATATAGATTGGCAATAAAATACGGAAAAACGACAAAGATGGATGATATCATCCGCCATAACTTTCTATTCAAATTCATAAAGATCAAGAATGAATGGTATATGGTGGATGTAAGAAGCAATTTGTTCATCGGTCATGAAGCCAGTTGGTTCATAGAATCAGAAACACCTGATCAGGACTATGTCGTACACTTTGCGGAGAAAGAGAAAAATCCTTGTGCCGTGATATTCGGCAAATATGCTGTTACCATTGCATCCAGCTGGGTTAGCCTGAGTACAAGCCCAGACAAAAAGATAAACTGCCCCAACCTCTATCAAGTCACAAACTGTGGAATGATTGCCGATGAAGACCAGGACTTGCAGATGCCTTCTGTCACCTGCACATCCGCTACCCTGACCCGGAAGTTTGCAGAATCCGTGTTCAATACCCTTATCCTGCCCTATGATGTTCCCAACTATAAAGTTACATTCGGATGGAATACGACTGCCTATGAACTGGTTGAGGCAAATGCCACAGCCCTCTATTATGAGGAGAAGAACACAGATCTGGCATTAAAGGCAAACACACCTTATTTAATAAAAGGTCACTTTTTCACCGGCAATTATATCACACCCATTCAAGTTTCTGATGACATGGGCACGAACGAGATCACAAAGACCATCGGACCCGTCACCATCCATGGCATCTATGAGAAGAAGGATATCGGCCGATCTGACGCTTTTATCCTTTATCAAGACATTCTCCGTTGCTGCCAGAAGGTAAAGAGCATGCCGGTGAAGCCCTATCATTGGTATATCACGATCCCAGGTGGAGCTTCTCAGGCAAAAAGTATCCGTATGATCGATAAGACAACTGCAACAGGAATGGCATCACCTATAGTTACAGAGAATCCGAATGGTCCCATCTATCATATACAGGGCACCCCGATGAACATGCCATGGGATGCCCTCCCAAAAGGAATATATATCGTCAACCATAAAAAGGTGATCAAACCATAGTGACCTTAAAGATTCAGCCAATTGGCAACGATCTCCTTCCCCATCGGAGTCAGCACGCTTTCGGGATGGAACTGGATTCCATGGATATTATAATTTTTATGCTTCAGTCCCATGATCTGACCATCATCACTGACAGCCGTCACCTCTAAGCAGTCGGGGAAGCCAGACCGGTCTACAACCCAACTATGGTACCTACCCATGACAATGCGCTTGGGCATGCCTCTGAAGATAGGATCATTGCCAAACTGGGTTCCCTCCGTGGCTACGCCATGATAGACCGATTCGAGATTTGTCAGTTTCGCGCCAAACACCTCCCCAATTGCTTGATGCCCCAAGCAGACACCCAACATGGACTTTCTGCCCGCATAAGTCTTGATGACATCCAACAACAATCCTGCTTCGGAAGGGATACCAGGTCCAGGACTCAAGATGATCTTATCAAAGGGCTCCAATTGGTTCAATGTGAACTGATCGTTGCGATATACAGTAACATCAGCTCCTAACTCCTTTACCAAATGCGCGAGATTATAAGTAAAGGAATCGTAGTTATCTATGATTACTATTTTCATGATGCTTACATATTTTCTGCCATTTTAATTGCGTTGACCAAGGCACCTAATTTATTATTGCTTTCTTCCAGTTCGTAGTTGTCGTTGCTTTTGGCAACAACGCCACTGCCTGCCTGGAACCAAAGCTCACCGTTCCTGCTGATAAACGTGCGGATCACGATTGCCTGGTTCAGGTTGCCATTCAGTCCGATATAACCAATGCATCCTCCATAAGCCCCACGGTTATGAGGCTCCAGCTCACTAATGATCTGCATGGCACGCACCTTAGGAGCACCGCTCAGGGTGCCAGCAGGGAAGGTGTCAATGAATGCCTTGATCTTATTTGCCCCTTGTTCCAAGGTACCACTGACCCGACTGACGAGGTGGATGACATGACTGTAGAACTGCATGTCCTTATAGAAATCGACATGTACTCCATGACAATTCCTACTCAGGTCGTTACGGGCAAGGTCAACCAACATCACATGCTCTGCATTCTCCTTTGGGTCGTTGCGGAGGAACTCGGCATTTCTCCGATCCTGTTCCGCATTCCCTGTGCGCTTGGTAGTCCCGGCAATCGGGTCGATGAAGGCTGTATCCCCTTCGATACGACAATGGGTCTCAGGAGAAGAGCCGAAGATACGGAAACCACCGAAATCGAAATAAAACAGATAAGGAGAAGGATTGATGCTCCTCAGGGCACGATAGAGTTTGAAGTCGTCACCTTCATATTTTTGCACGAAGCGACGGGAGATCACAATCTGGAAGACATCACCCCTCAGGCAGTGCTTGACGCAACGACGGATATTAGCCTTATGCTCCTCATCTGTCAGCGTAGACGTACGCTCACCCACGGGATGGAAGTCGTAAGGCTTGACGTTCGACTTATTCGCAGCCTTCTCCAAGCGTGCGAGTTCTGACTCTTCACCCAAGGTGATAAACGTCATCTTGTTATTAAAATGGTCAAAGACGATAATATCCTGATAGAGAATATACAGGATATCCGGAGCGTCATTCTTGCTCATGGTCGTGTCTTTGACATCTATGTTCTCAAAATACCTGACGGCATTGAATGCTGTATAGCCATAAAGGCCACAGTAATTACTACCCTCTCCCTCTACTTGGAAGCTACCGATAAAATGGTTGATGGCATCAGAGACTGCCAACTTCGCCGTTTCTCCTTTTGCCTCCTGACCCTCTGCAAGGACAGGATGGCTTTCCACCTTCCCATCTGGATATGTACATGTGATCATGCCATGCCCCACGGCAATGCTCCCAATGGGATGGACCCCAATAAAACTACGGCTGTTATCATTGCCATGATAATCTGAGCTCTCCATCAACGCACTTTGGGGATACAGATCTCTCAGCCGCATATACACGCCTACTGGGGTATAGAGGTCGGCAAGGATCGTATGCGTTTTGGTCTGATACTTAAAAATTGCCATATTCCTTTGCCATTGATTTGTTCTTCAAATAAGTCTCTACATCCTTGTCGCCTCGCCCACTAACGGTCAGGACGACAACGTCTTCTGGCTTGAAAGTCATTTTCTTCAGGGCTGCGATGGCATGGGCACTCTCGATTGCCGGAATAATACCTTCCAATCGTGTCAGCTCATACCCTGCATAGATAGCCTCATCGTCGTTAATGGCAAGCACCTGCTCACGTCCTTTGTCTGCCAAGTCGGCATGCATGGGACCAATGCCGGGATAGTCAAGTCCTGCAGAAATGGTGAAGGCTTCCTTGATCTGACCATCATCTGTCTGCATGACAAGCGTCCGAGCGCCATGGATGATACCTTCTGTGCCACAGTGAATGGTTGCTGCCGTGTAATCTGTGTCGATGCCATGACCACCAGCTTCTGCCAGTACGATCTTCACCCGTTCGTCATCAATATAATGATAGATAGTGCCTGCGGCATTACTGCCTCCTCCCACACAAGCGATCAGGTAATCAGGATAATCGCGCCCTATCTTCTCCTGCAACTGCCATTTGATCTCTTCAGAGATAATGCTCTGCATCTTGGCAACAATATCTGGGTATGGATGCGGGCCCATGGTCGACCCCACGATATAGAAAGTGTCCTCTGGATGACAACACCAATCACGAATGGCCTGTGAACATGCATCACTCAAGGTCATATTCCCAGTCCGAACGGGAGTGACGGTAGCCCCTAACATTTTCATCCTTTCCACATTGGTATGCTGCCGCTCCACGTCTGTCGCCCCCATGAAGATCTCACAAGGCATGTCCATGAGCGCGCAGACAGTGGCTGTTGCGACGCCATGCTGCCCTGCCCCAGTCTCAGCAATGATCCGTTTCTTGCCCATTTTCTTTGCCATCAGGATCTGACCAATGGTATTGTTGATCTTATGCGCACCCGTATGGTTCAGGTCCTCACGCTTCAGATACAGTTGGCAACCGTATTTCTCACTCATCCGACGGGCATAATAAAGAGGGGATGGGCGCCCTACATAGTCTTTCAAGAGGGAGTGATACTCTGCCTTAAACTCCTCACTCTCGATAATCGGCTGATAGGCCTGCTGAAGGTCGGTCACACATTTATATAGAATCTCCGGTATATAAGCACCACCAAACTTTCCAAAAAATCCGTTTTCGTCAACTTGATATTTCATAGCCTTTCAATGTTTTAATGCGTCATATAATTCATCGAGTGCCTTTTGGGGATCCTTGGTCTCATTGAGCAAGGTCACGAACTTACTTCCAATAATGGCACCCGCTGCGTTTTGCTGTGCACTCTCCAAGGTTTGCTTGTTGGAAATGCCGAAGCCGATCATACGTGGATTGCGGAGGTGCATGGCGTTCACACGGTGGAAATAGTCGAGTTTAGCATCCCCGAACTGACTTTGTGCTCCGGTCACACTGGCTGAGCTGACCATATAGACAAAGCCATCTGTATTGTCATCAATAAAACGGATGCGCTCTTCTGATGTCTCTGGGGTGATCATCATGATCATACGGATGTCATATTTGTCTGCGATGGGCTTGATCACCTCCATATAATCCTTGAAAGGAAGGTCGGCAATGATGGCTCCTGACACCCCACTCGCTGCACAGTCCCTGAAGAAGTTCTCGATGCCATAGTGCATGACCACATTCAGATAGCCCATCAACACAAGAGGGATATGTACCTCATCCTGAATGGCTTTCAGCTGACTGAACAACAGGCTGAGGGTCATTCCATTATGCAAAGCAACCGTTGCTGCACTTTGTATGACAGGACCATCGGCCAAGGGATCACTGAAGGGGAAGCCCACTTCGATCATGTCAATACCGCCTTGCTCCAATGTCTTGATCACGTTGCCAGTACCCTCCAATGTCGGGCATCCAGCACAGAAATACAATGACAGCAACTTACGGTCTTTGTTCTCTGAAAACAATTTATTAATCTTATTCATCTCTTATCTCTCTTATAAATTTCTTCAATTTTTCAACGTCTTTCATTGCCGGAGACACTTCAAACCTACTGTTCAGGTCGATACCAGCAAACTGTGGGTGGCGGAATGCCTTCACCCTCACTGCATCGTCCGGACCGATTCCCCCACTCAAGAGGAAAGGAGTCGTCCCGTCATATCGATCCAACACGGACCAGTCGAACTGTGTCCCGCTACCGCCGACCGTCTTACATTTCGTATCGAAGAGGAACATGTCCACTGCCCCTTCATATTCCTTGTAAAGGCCGACATCCTGGGGTTGACGAATGCTGATGGCCTTGATGATCTTGATCCCTTTCCTGATGTCGGGATCATTTGTAACGATAGCGTACATATTTCTGTGCTACTTCGTAGCCGCGCATCTCCA
>CAJLYG010000122.1 GCA_905210845.1 uncultured Prevotella sp. | reverse complement strand
GTCCTCACCCACATAACCAGCTTCCGTGAAGACCGTCGCGTCTACGATGGTAAAAGGCACGTCAAGAAGCTTGGCAATGGTCTTGGCAAGCAAGGTCTTTCCTGTACCCGTGCTGCCTACCATGATGATATTGCTCTTTTCTATCTCGACGCCATCCCTGTCCTCGGGCTGCTGGAGCCGCTTATAATGATTATAGACTGAAACGGAGAGCGTACGCTTCGCTTCATCCTGGCCAATCACATACTGGTCAAGGTATTTCTTGATTTCCTTGGGCTTGGGAACTTTTTTCAACTTGAATTTCCCTTCCCCTGTCTTATCTGCAGAGAGCACGCCCGTCGACTGGACAATCTGGTATGCCTGCATGGCACAGTTTTCACAGATATATCCATTGAGACCGGTAATGAGCAGTTTTACTTCATTCTCGCTTCTTCCACAAAAACTACAAACCTTTTTTGGCATTACTTTTTCCTCGTTAACACAGAATCAATCATTCCATACTCTTTTGCTTCCTCAGCTGTCATCCAGTAGTTACGATCACTGTCCTGCCATACCTTCTCATACGGCGTATGGGAATGCTCAGAGATGATCGTATAGAGTTCTTTCTTGAACTTTTGAATTTCCTTTGCCTCGATCTCGATATCGGAGGCCTGACCTTGCACACCGCCCAACGGCTGATGGATCATCACACGACTGTGCGTCAAAGCCGAGCGCTTGCCTTCCTGACCGGAGACCAACAGAACCGCTGCCATCGAGGCAGCCATGCCCGTACAGATCGTAGCCACATCACTGGAGATGAACTGCATGGTATCATAGATTCCCAAGCCTGCAGTAACACTTCCACCAGGACTATTGATATAAATGGAGATATCCTTGCCACTATCTACAGAATCCAGATAAAGAAGCTGTGCTTGCAAGGTATTCGCCGTATAGTCGTCAATCTCCGTCCCCAAGAAGATGATGCGGTCCATCATCAAGCGGGAGAACACGTCCATCTGCGTGACATTCAATTGGCGCTCCTCCAAAATATACGGATTCAAATACTGAGCCTGCGACTTGACCACATCATCAAGTGCCAGACCGTTCAACCCTAAATGCTTCGTAGCATATTTCCTAAAATCGTTCATCATTTTCCTTTCGTGTTAAGACAAAAAGAGAGGTTATCGACTCTTTACCTGTCAATAATAAGACAAAGGTAACAAAAAAAATCGATAACCTCAGTATAAAAGATAATTTTTTCCTAAAAACTATTTCCCGCTTAGCATTTTATTGAAATCATCCAATGAGATCTCCTTTTCATTCAGTGTAACCACGTCCTTCAAGGCAAGCGTCAGCTTATGGTCAACAGCACGGTCAACAAGACCATCAACATTCTCACGCTTCTTCAACATCTCATCTGCATAATTGTCAATATACTCCTCTGGAACATTAGTCATGCCATACTGGGCAAACTGGGCACGTGCAGTTTCCTTGGCCGTTGCCTTTACGTCGTTGTCATCGATCTTGACATTATGGGCAGTCAGCAATTGCTCTTTGATCAAGTGCCAAGTCAGCTCCTTAATGCTCAGGTCGTAGTTCTTGTCAACAAACTCCTGATCCTTGTCCTTGTTGCCCGCAAGCATGATACGTTTTAGCAATTCGTCTGGATAAGTGAGTTTGCCCACTTTGTCCTCGCAATACTTGCGGATATCCAACAGCAACTTATAGTCACTATCACCTGTCAGCTGACGTTCCAGGTCCTCAGCAATCTTTTTGCGGAACTCCTCTACCGTCTTCACGGTATCCTTGCCGTAGATGCTGTCGAACAGTTTCTGATCAACCGCAGCCTTCTGAAAATGACTGATTGACGTTACCTGATAGCTGAAATCAGCGGTCAAGCTAGCAGCCTCGTCTTTGGAGATCTTAAGCAGGTTGGAGACTTCAACTTCATTGTCTGGATAAGCCTTCTTAGGATTGAAGGTGATCACGTCACCCACCTTGGCACCATCGAAGAGTTTCTTCTGGTCTTCTACCTTAATATAGCTTGGCATCATGGAAGCGCCTTCCACAACGATACCACCTTCCTTGGTATTGCCATTCTCATCGAGCTCACGAAGATCACCCTTCATCAAGTCATTTCCCCCATAAGTCTCTGCATTTTCATAAGAACCATTGCGGGATGCTAACATATCAATTTGGTCGTCAATGAGTTTGTCATCAACCGTAATCTTGTAATAGTCTACCTTATCTTCCTTGCCTAACTCGATCTTGAACTCAGGAGCAACGGCGATATCGAAGGCGAAGGTATAAGGAGCCGGTTTCTCAAGATCCTGGGGAGTCTGCGATTGAGAAGGAAGCGGCTCGCCCAACATCTGGATATGATGATCCTGGATATATTTATTTATCTGCTCTCCAACCAATTTATTGATGGCATCCATCTTAGCAGAAGCGCCGAATTGCTTTTTAATCAATCCCATAGGAACCATACCGGGACGGAAACCTGGGAAATTAGCTTTTTTCCGATAATCTTTCAGTGTCTTCTCGACATTGTCCTTGTAATCAGCCTCTTCTACCGTCAAAGTCAACAGGCCATTGATTTTGTCAGGGTTTTCAAATGAAATTTTCATCTCTGATGTTTTTGTTTTATTTATTGTTTCTTTTTAATTTCTCATAATGAATTGCAAAATTACTCATATTTCATGTAAATACCTAATATCATGGAGAAAAATTTGTTTTTTTAACCATCCTCTTCTGCCTCTTTGGCACGCTTTTCCTCATCGATCAACTGGAAGTCCTTCTTCCTGAGTACGAAACTGTTACTGAGGTATTTCTCTCTCACCACTTTGTTGGCAGCCAGTTCTTCTGGCTTCCCCTGGAACAGGATCTTTCCTTCGAACAACAGGTAGGCACGGTCGGTGATGGTCAAGGTCTCTTGCACATTATGGTCCGTGATCAAGATCCCGATATTACGGTACTTCAATCGCCACACGATATGCTGGATATCCTCAACAGCGATGGGGTCGACACCGGCAAATGGCTCATCCAACATGATAAACTTAGGTTCTATGGCAAGGCAACGAGCAATCTCAGTCCTACGACGCTCACCGCCCGAGAGCTGGTCACCCTTGTTCTTGCGCACTTTATTTAGGCGAAACTCATTGATCAGACTTTCCAATTTATCCAATTGGTACTGATGGGGCTTGCCCGTCATTTCGAGGACGGACATGATATTGTCTTCCACGCTCATCTTCCTGAAGACGCTTGCTTCCTGAGGCAGGTAACCTACGCCCGCACGGGCTCGCTTATATACAGGATAGTCTGTTATATCTTTGTCGTCCAGATAGATATGACCGGCATTGGGGACGATCAGTCCCGTGGTCATATAGAAGGAGGTGGTCTTCCCAGCTCCATTAGGCCCTAACAGTCCGACAATCTCTCCCTGACGGACATTAATAGAGACATTATTGACTACCGTTCTCTTCCCATACCGCTTGACCAATCCTTCCGTACGCAAGACCATCCCGCCAGACTGTTCCCCGGTACCAGCCTGGGATGCCGTATGGACTTCCAATGGTTCATGTGAACTGCTCACGGTCTTGTCTTTTTGGGTTACCTCAGAAGTATGTTCCATTGGTTCTTCATCCATAGACTTACCCTCTACGACCTCTGGGAATTCCTTGGAGTCCTGCTCTTGCAGAGACTCTTCCGTTCTATTATTTTTCTCGTCCATTCTTTCTATATGTCGATTATTCTACAAAATTAGCAAAAATCTCCCTAATAACACTTATAATAATGAAAAACTATCAAATTAATTGCAGTTTTTTAGAGGAATTTGGTTACTTTTGCATCCATAAAAGACAAAGAATAGCATGTTATTGTATAAATGGCTTACCACCTTTGGCAGATATCTGATTCTGATGGGTCACACCTTTCAGCGTCCGGAGCGTATGCGGATGTTCCTGAAAAAGTACGTGAAGGAGATGTCACAATTAGGTGTCGACTCGATTGGCATCGTCTTGCTGATCTCTTTTTTCATCGGTGCGGTGATCTGTATCCAGATGAAGTTGAATATCCAAAGCCCATGGATGCCACGATGGGTATCGGGGTATACGACACGTGAGATTATGCTGTTGGAATTTTCCTCCAGTATCATGTGTCTGATCCTTGCCGGGAAGGTTGGCTCCAACATTGCATCAGAGTTGGGTACGATGCGCGTGACCCAGCAGATTGATGCCTTGGACATCATGGGGGTCAACTCTGCCAGTTATCTGATTCTCCCGAAGATCCTTGGACTGGTAACCATCATGCCTTTCCTTGTCATCTTCAGTACGGCTTTAGGTATTTTAGGTGCTTATGCTACTGCCTATATAGGGCATATCCTTACACCGGACGACTTGACCTTAGGTATGCAGCACGATTTTGTACCTTGGTTTTTCTGGATGAGCATCATTAAGAGCGTTTTCTTTGCTTTCATCATCACCAGCGTCTCCTCGTTCTTCGGCTACACCGTGGAAGGGGGATCCGTGGAAGTAGGAAAATCGAGCACGGATGCCGTAGTCTGTAGTTCTGTCCTTATCCTTTTCTCCGACGTTTTCCTCACACAGTTACTTTCTTAGTTATGATAGAAGTTAGAAATTTGACAAAATCCTTCGATGACAAGGTGGTATTGGATGACATCTCAGCCACTTTTGAAACGGGAAAGACCAACCTGATCATCGGTCAGAGTGGATCGGGGAAGACCGTCTTGATGAAAAACATCGTCGGACTCTTGGACCCTGACCAAGGAGAGGTGCTCTATGACGGGCGCAACTTTGTTGGCATGTCAAAAAGAGAGAGGGTGATGATGCGCAGAGAGATGGGCATGATCTTCCAAGGAGGTGCCTTATTCGACTCCTTGTCGGTGATAGACAACGTCAAATTCCCCTTAGACATGTTCTCCAACATGACCAATAGAGAGAGAACGAAGCGTGCACAAGAATGCCTAGAACGAGTGAGACTGTTAGACGCACAAGACAAATTCCCCGGAGAGATCTCGGGAGGGATGCAGAAGCGTGTGGCTATCGCCCGCGCCATTGTCATGAACCCTAAGTATTTGTTCTGCGACGAACCGAATTCCGGACTGGATCCGAAGACGTCTCTCGTCATTGATGAGCTTCTATCTGGCATCACAAAAGAATATCATATCACGACCATCATCAACACGCATGACATGAACTCGGTGATGGGCATTGGTGAAAATATTGTGTTTATCTATCATGGACGGAAGGAATGGCAGGGCACCAAGGATGAGGTGATCAGTTCTACCAACAAGAAATTGAACGACTTAGTATTTGCTTCCGACCTTTTCAGGAAAGTGAAAGAAGTGGAAATCCATGAGGACCATCAGCCAGAATCCACAAAAAAAGCGGGACATTAGCCCGCTTATCTATTTCATATACCAGAGATTTTTGTAGCGTATCATTGGGACAACGATTTCTTCATGGGTACTGTCCCCATAATGGAAGACTAAGAAGACGTTTGCCACATGTCGTGCCGTGTCTGCCTTCACGCCAGCAACGCGGACACCCTTGATTCCCTGATGTTCCTCATTCTGCTGGCCCATGAACATTTTCGCATTCTCAATCAGCTGGGAGCGATAGTTACCAGGTATGCTGTCGGGCTGGAAATGGCCATCGACAAAGGTGTCATACTTCCCATTTACCAACTGTTCATAGTAGAGTCTTGCCGCCTGCGCAGCAAGCTCTCCCTGATCGGGCTCCTGTTGACAAGCAAGGAGGAGAAATGCCCCTCCTATAAGAATCGCCACAAAAGATCTATTCATGCTATTTCTGTCGGATAAAAATTCGTATCGGGCAACCGTGCAAGGACCAGTTCTCGCGGATCTTGTTTTCCAGGAACCGTCGGTAAGGTTCTTTGATATACTGTGGCAGATTGGCATAGAACACGAAAGAGGGGACTTGCGTATTCGGCAACTGGGAACAGTATTTGATCTTGATATATTTTCCTTTGATCGACTGTGGTGGCGTTGCCTCGATAATAGGCAGCATCACCTCGTTCAACTTGGTCGTCCCGATCCTCATCTTCCGGTTGAGATACACTTGCTTAGCTGTCTCTAAAACCCTGAAGATACGTTGTTTGGTCAGTGCAGAAGCGAAGATAATAGGAAAATCGACAAAGGGAGCCATGCGTTGGCGGATGGCATTCTCGAAAGTATCAATGACCTTTTGCGACTTGTCTTGCACCAAGTCCCATTTGTTGACCACAACGACCAACGACTTGTTGTTCTTCTGGATCAACTGGAAGATATTCATGTCCTGTGCCTCTATTCCACGAGTAGCGTCCAACATCAGAATGCAGACATCCGAGTTCTCAATAGAACGGATGGAGCGCATAACCGAATAAAACTCCAAGTCTTCCGTCACCTTATTCTTGCGTCGGATCCCTGCGGTATCCACAAGGTAGAAGTCGAAACCAAACTTCGTGAACCGCGTATAGATACTGTCACGGGTCGTACCAGCAATCTCAGTAACGATATTGCGGTCTTCACCAATAAAGGCATTGATCAGGCTGCTCTTCCCGGCATTTGGGCGCCCGACGACAGCAAAGCGGGGAATATCCTCTTCCACGGATTCAGGATCCTCAGGACCTAACTTTTCCAAGATCAGGTCCAACAAGTCACCCGTTCCACTCCCAGTAGCGGAGCTAATACACTGCGGATCGCCCAATCCTAAGGAATAAAAGACCGATGCTTCGTAATACTGATCGTTATTATCCGTCTTGTTTGCCACCAAGATCACCGGCAGCTTACTGCGGCGTAAGATCTGTGCGACGTCCTCGTCCCAATCCGTCACACCCGTCGTCACATCGACAAGGAACAAGACGAGATCAGCCTCTTCCGTAGCCACCATCACTTGCTTGCGGATAGCATCCTCAAAGATATCATCTGATTTGACAACCCATCCTCCCGTGTCCACTAATGAGAAGACCTGTCCATTCCATTCACATTTGCCATACTGGCGGTCAAGTGTGGTACCAGCCTCGTCGGTGACAATCGCGCGACGGGTATTGGTTAGCCGATTGAATAACGTAGACTTCCCCACGTTCGGACGACCTACTATTGCTACTAATTTTGCCATACGTTCTTTAATAATTTATTCGGGGTTATATCCAAAATGATCCAGTTCCCGATCTGAATTTCTCCAGTCCTTGTCAACTTTAACAAAGGTTTCCAAGAAGATTTTCTTCCCAAAGAACTTCTCCAAAGCCTTGCGCGATTCCGTGCTCACCTTCTTCAGTGCAACCCCCTGATGACCGATAATGATACCTTTCTGACTGTCACGCTCCACGTAAATGACTGCATTGATATGGATCTTCTTTTCATCTTCTTTGAAACGCTCCACGACGACCTCTACGGAATAAGGTATCTCCTTGTCGTAATAGAGCAGGATCTTCTCGCGGATGATTTCACTCACGAAAAACTTAGCCGGCTTGTCTGTCAACTGCTCCTTGTCAAAATAAGGAGGACTGTCGGGAAGCAATTCCTGGATGCGCTTCAACAGGACATCAGTGCCAAACTTATTCTGTGCCGAGATAGGCAGAATCTCTGCGTTCGGAAGCAAGGCATGCCACTTCTCAACCAGATCACCTAACTTCTTCTGATCCGTCTGGTCGATCTTGTTGATCAGCAAGATAACTGGGATGGTCATCTCTTTTACTTTCTGAAGAAAATCCAGATTCTTCTCCGGGTTCTCCACGACATCCGTCACATATAACAGAATATCAGCATCTGCAAGGGCCGACTCAGAAAAGGCAAGCATCGACTCTTGCAACTTATAATTGGGTTTCAGCACGCCCGGGGTATCCGAGAACACGATCTGGCAGTTATCTGTATTGACGATGCCCATGATACGATGGCGTGTGGTTTGTGCCTTGAAGGTCGCAATGGAAATCCGCTCACCGACGAGTTGGTTCATCAGCGTGCTCTTTCCCACGTTGGGATTCCCTACAATATTTACGAAACCGGCTTTATGCATACATCTTTATTTTGGAATAAAAAAACGCATTCTTTTTTGAGGAAGGATGCGTTTTTTCTGAACTATCAATAGAGTTTATTTGTTTGCCACTGCAGAAGCCCCGTCGTATGCCCACCGATAGTAGGATGCGCCATGCACGAAGCCCGCTCCAAAAGCTGTGAAGACGATGTTGTCTCCTTTTTTCAGCTTATCCTCATAATCCCACAGGGCAAGAGGAATCGTCGCGGCACTGGTGTTTCCATAATGCTGGATGTTCACTGCCACATGATCCATCGGGATACCGACGCGCTTGGTGACTGCCTCAATAATACGCAGGTTGGCCTCATGAGGGATCACCCATTGTACCTGATCTGCTGTCAGCTGGTTGCGCTTCATGATCTCTGCCACGTCATTGCTCATATCAGTCACAGCATAGCGGAACACTGTACGCCCTTCCTGATAGAGATAATGCAAGCGGAAATCAACAGTGAAATGAGAAGGAGGACAAACAGATCCACCCGCCTTCATGTGAAGGAAAGGCAATCCTTTCCCATCCGTGCGGAGATAAGAATTGCGAAGCCCGATATTCTCTTCCGTCGTGCCTTCTACCAAGACTGCACCCGCGCCGTCTCCAAAAAGCACGCAGGTTGCACGGTCCGTATAATCAACCATCGAAGACATCTTATCCGCGCCGATAACGATGATCTTCTTGTAGCGACCACTCTGAATCATGCTGGATGCAACGTCCAAGGTATAAAGGAATCCGCAACAGGCAGCAGAGAAATCGAATGCGAACGCATTCTTCAGTCCAAGCTTGCCCAGCACGATAGAAGCGGTGGAAGGGAACTTGTAATCAGGGGTGGTGGTCGTCACGATGAGTGCATCTATCGTATCAGGGTCCACGCCTGTCTTCTGGATCAACTGCTTGGCAGCCTTCCGGGCCATATAGCTCGTTCCAAGACCTTCCTCGGTCAGGATCCTACGCTCCTTGATGCCCACACGCGTCGTAATCCACTCGTCGCTGGTATCCACCATTCGCGACAACTCCTCATTTGTGAGGATATAGTCGGGAACGTATCCGCCAACACCAGTGATTATCGCGTTGATCTTCTCCATTATTCAACTGTTTCCTTTACAATAGCCACCTTACCCCTGTAATAGCCACAAGATGGACAAACAGTGTGGTAAACATAATAGGCGCCACAATTCGGGCATACTGCCAATGTCGGTGCTACTGCCTTATCATGAGTTCTTCTTTTCAGTGTACGACTCTTCGATTGTCTTCTTTTAGGATGTGCCATAATTCTTTAATCTTTAATTTTTAATCTTCCAATTTCAATTTTGCAAGTTCTGCCCAGCGGGGATCCATCGCGTTTCGTTTCCGCATAAATGGTCTGCAATACTTCCACCAGATCATTC
>CAJLYG010000121.1 GCA_905210845.1 uncultured Prevotella sp. | reverse complement strand
CGCGACTGGGTCAATAATTTCCAAATTTATGTGGCTGCTTTGTTCCCCAATGGTGCCCAGACTCGTAAATTAATGTATGCAAAGCCAGAGAATGGCATTGAGGGTCATGCTATCGGAGTCGTTAAAGGACTGAAGGACAAGGAAAAGTACACTTATTATTTCGGGAGTGCGTGGAGTGCGTATGATGTAAGAACGCAGCAAGAATGGCAGTTGAGGATCGATGAGTTCCTCAATGCCCTTCATTCGCCGCTACAGATTACGGTTCAATGATTTCCGCTTCTTCCCATTGGGAAAGTAAAGCCTTGGAGTCTTCCAAGGCTTTTTCTTTTGTAACCTCGTATTGCTCAGTCAAGAGATCTGCAAGGTCTTCAGCCGTGAAATCCTTCCCTTCAACAGCTTTCCAAAGATAAGCAGAACTTTCATTCATGCTGATGATCTTTGAAAAATCAATGTTTTCTTTGCCTTCTGTTACAATCATCTGTTCCCCACAGACTTCACGAAGGCGGAATCCTTTCTTTGTCTTCATATTATATTGGTTTGAAAAATCTAAGCCATATACGGCGATAAAATGCTAATAAATATCTTCGAATTGGGAAGAGTGATGTCCATACACACGAATATACTTTCCATTTCATGCCATCGGTACGGTCTAAATGTTCCCTCCCTTTTCTATAAAAGCCTATTGCCAAGCCTTTTACATCCTTTATTTGGCAACGCTCAGTACCTATATTGCCGTCTCCCCGAAGGATGACCTCATTGCCTTGGATGCGGATGATCCGATGAAGGACATATTTCTTCGGACATACCTCGGCTAAGACCGCATCCCCAACTTGAACATGTACTGTCTTTTCCAAAAGCCCTTTGTCTCGGTTATTTTCAAGGAAAGGGCGCATGCTATATCCTCTAAGTGGCAAAGTAACGGTATGCCCCTCTTCAAGGAGTTCTATGACCTTAGGTATGAACTCCGCGTTGGATACCTGAATGGTATTTATTGTGCGACTGTTTTCTGACATAGTTCTGCTGCTTCCCGGTTTGGTAAGCAATGAAGAATATAAAAATGATTTGTTTCTACGATCTTTGTGATAATATCGCAGATATTTTCAAAGATGTCCTCATCCCATTTCATGGAGGAGCAAGAGGGGAGGAAGGAGGCAAAGGACTGTACCGGCAGCAGTTCCTCTATGCTGTTTACATGGGCACGGTCAATCCTAATAATTGCTCCCAACTCGGATTTCACATTGCGGTAGCAGGGTGTCTTTCCACTCCATGGACTCCCGTAGATATATGCTTTTCCATGTAATACCCTGATAATGGGATTGTCGTCATTCATCAGGTCGCATCCTGGGATATACCTTAACCACATGCTGGATTGCGTACTTTTCCCAGTCCCACTTTTTGCGATGAAAGCATACCCCTTGTCTTTGTACCGTACGACAGACGCATGGATTAATAAAGTGTCTTGCTTACTGCCAGCAAAGGCATAGATCATCATCAGGGCATTATTCAATCCAAATCTGCGCATGGATTCATTGCCGTTAAGAGCACAAGTACATGATGTAAAGTCTTTGTTGGCGATAAGCAAGCAACAGTCTCCCCCAGAGATGTTCTTAATGATAAATTGATACCCGCCATCATCAAGCAAGTCGACAATTGTATTCCCATTCCCCGTGTCAAAGTTACGGATTCTTTCCCTATGTTCTTTCGAGATGGGGCGCAATTGGTCATCAACTGTGAGCGAAAAAAACAAACCGCCAGAGATCGGATTCGCTCTGAACGGTTCAAAAGAAGGTAACAACGACATGTTATTTTTGCTGTTATCCTTAAAAAGAATGCTCACGTTGTGTTCTGCTATTCTAAACTTGTGAATTTCTTCCATAGTCCTTATCTTTGTGGTGCGTGCCCACTCCCCTCAGGACCACCCCCATGTCCATCTTGTGGGATCATCTCTCCACGTCTTCTCTTTCCTTTTTTGTCTTTAACCTTCTTGACAGGTGTCAGCGTCTCATCCTCAGTATTGACATCTGTGACTGGTTTAAAATGAAAATCTGGAGCATTTAGATACTTCACGTTAAAGGTCCCCTTAGATATATATTTCTTCCGCATGGAGAAATACTTCTTTTCAAGTTTCTTTCTGTCAAGGGCATAGGTAATTGTACAAGTCCGGTGTTGCTCTCCTAAGCCAGAGAGATAATCCCTTAACTGATAAGAATAATTTTCCCGACTGACAAGAAAATTATTCTTTGAAGTTATATACGCAGAGTCAATCTCCTGAATATCAGTAAAATATACAGTAGAATCGTTGAAAGATGCAGCGAAGCCAAATGCATAGATTTTGGCAGGTCTACTCTTGGCTGACACTGTTGTGGCAGTTATCAAAGCCAAGGTGACTGCAAACATTGTTATATATTTCTTGAAGTTCATAATCCTTTCTTATTGCCCAAGATATGACTTGAGCATCTTGTTCTTTGTGTTATGGCGCAGACGGCGAATAGCCTTTTCTTTAATTTGGCGTACACGCTCACGAGTGAGCCCATATTTATCCCCGATTTCTTCCAATGTCATCTCTGGCTGGTTGATCCCGAAGAATGCTTCTATGATATTGCGTTCACGCTCGTTTAACGTGGAGAGTGCCCTCGATATTTCATCACGCAATGATTCCATTACCAATTCTTTGTCTGCCATGGGAGAATCTGTGTTAGCCATGACGTCCAAGAGGCTGTTATCCTCTCCGTCAACAAAAGGGGCATCTACGGATACGTGGTGCCCATTTACCTTGAGTGCATCAACAATCTTGTCTTCTGGCAAGTCTACTTTGTCTGCAATCTCATCTACACTGGGGCGACGTTCATTCTCTTGTTCAAATTTGTTAAGGACACGGTTGATCTTGTTGACAGATCCGACCTGGTTGAGGGGTAACCGCACGATTCTGCTTTGTTCTGCAATTGCCTGTAGGATACTTTGGCGTATCCACCATACTGCATAAGAGATGAATTTGAATCCTCTTGTCTCATCGAATTTCTCTGCAGCCTTGATCAGTCCAAGATTGCCTTCATTGATCAGGTCTGGGAGACTTAATCCTTGGTTTTGGTATTGCTTGGCTACTGAAACCACAAATCTTAAATTGGCTTTAGTCAATTTTTCCAATGCCTTGCGGTCACCTTTCTTGATGCGCTGTGCCAATTCTACTTCCTCTTCAACGGATATAAGCTCTTCATGACCTATTTCCTGTAAGTACTTGTCGAGTGATGCGCTCTCTCGATTTGTAATCGATTTTGTGATTTTCAGTTGTCTCATTAAGCGTTACATATTTATGCCAAATGCAAATTTAAAGTTTTATATCCACATCTGCAAATTTTTAGCCCATTATTTGTTTTATTTCAAATGATAAACCTCGGAGTTACCACACTTGAGTTCATTTATTGCTTGGGTGCGGTTACTTCGAGGTTTATTCTTGTTTAGCTAAAAGAGGGAATCCCCCTCTTTATACCATGTTCTATTAATTGTCAAGTTGGATGGCTCCGTAACCTTTCTTTCCTGAAGGCCACATTCCCTTGAAGTAGAGTACTTGGTCTTTGGATGTAGATGCACTCTTTACGGCATCTTGAAGGTCATTGACAGTCTTCATTGGCATATCATTGATTTCCTGAATGATAAAGCCCTTGCTTATACCTGCGTTCTTTAATGGACCGTTGTTTACTTTCATGACTTCAAGTCCGTAGCTGATACCTAAGCTCTTCTTTGTTTCAGCAGTGATGGGGCGGAAGGTTCCGTCAAGGACATCCAGGTCGGCTGTCTTGATAATCTTGGTATTACCCTGCGCATTCATTAAAGTAACGGTCTTGCTGATCTTATCCTTATGACGAAGGTAGGTAACGGTCAGCTTATCACCCGGTTTCTTACTGTTCATGTACTGCTGTAGTTCAGACATCTTATTGATCGTCTTGCCATCAACGCCAATGATAACATCGCCCTTTTGTACACCGGCAGCCTTTGCAGCACCGTTATCAGTCACCTGATCCACGTAGACTCCCTCATTTGTGCCGAAATCGGGGACAGTCTTGTCTTGCTCTTTTTGTAAGTCGATATAATTGTGTACATCCATTCCTCGTATGCCTAAATAAGCACGCTGTACTGTACCATACTGCTTCAGGTCGGACACAACCTTATTCATAATAGAGGTTGGAATGGCAAAACCATATCCGCTGAAAGAACCTGTTTGAGAGTAGAGCATGGCATTGATACCAACTAATTCTCCCCTTGTGTTTACTAATGCACCTCCGGAATTCCCAGGATTGATGGCTGCGTCGGTCTGGATAAAACTTGAAATGTCAGGTCCATTCTCGCTACCGCCCCCAAGACCACGTGCTTTGGCACTGACGATTCCTGCCGTTACGGTAGAATTTAAGTTGAATGGATTGCCTACGGCGATGACCCATTCTCCGATCTTCAATTTATCAGAATCTCCTATAGGCAAGGTCGGGAGATTATTTGCGTTTACTTTGATCAGGGCGAGGTCTGTTGCCTTATCTGTACCAATGATGCGGGCAGAGAATTCACGGTTGTCATTCAGGGTGACTGTCAATTCGTCAGCACCGTCCACCACATGGTTATTAGTTACAATGTAGCCGTCAGAGGAGATGATGACGCCGGATCCAGTAGCCTCTTTCTTGGGAGTTTGTATCCTTCGCTTCTGTGTGCCACCATTCCCAGAATTAGGATTGCCAAAGAAGAAACTGAATGGATCTGTGAAGAAGTCATCGTCCTGGACATCCACCGTTTGAGTCTTTGAGTTCCGTACATATTTAATGTGTACAACAGCTGGTACTGCTTTCTCTGCTGCGTACGTTAAGTCAACAGGTTGCGTGACAACGGGTGCAGCTTCTGTAGCAGCTTGAACTTTCATAAAAGCACCTGCAGAAAATGCTATTGAAACAACGCAAAAACCTGCAAGCAGATACTGAGAATACTTTTTCATTGTTCTATAAATAATTAATTGTTCTTTGATTCAACATTTGTCTCTTTGACGAATCCCTCATCAATTCGTTTAAATTGGCATGTGCAAATATAGACGCAAAAATTGTTAATCTGTCACATTGTCCTATATTATTATCCCATTTTAACACTTGAATTTAACACATTAACGGCTCTTAAGTAGAACTGTTTTTGTTTTTAAGTTTGTTTAGACTCTTGTTTCCTTTCGATTATTTGATGGTCTGGAAGGTTGGGCAAATCGCGTTTAAAGTAGTAGGTTGTCATGATCATGCAAAGGGTCTATGAGGACTGACAGGTTCGCTTCCATACGATAGCGTGATATTTGTGATCTTTTTTAGGGAAATCCTATACAATATTTGATGATTTTGTTTAACTTTGCAGCTGGAAACAGTGTTCTGGCTCTGCCGCTGGCATCCTGGTGGTGCAAGAGGAAAGTCCGGGCAGCATAGAGCACTCCACTTCCGAAAGTAGAAGCTGTTGGTAACAATAGGTGACGGCAGAAGAAAAGAACCGCCTTTGTGTTTTGCATTCCTCGGTCGGACTTGATCTGGTCTTGGGATCTCCACAGGGGTAAGGGTGAGAAGGTAGTGTAAGAGACTACCAGCTGGCGGGTGATCGCCAGGCTGTGCTGGCTGGAGGCTGCAAGTTCGCGTATACCGTCGTTTGAGGGCTGCTCGTCCGACACGCAAGTACGACGGAGGGTAGAATGCTTGAGCCGTGGGGTGACTCACGGCGTAGATAAATGGCAGGCACTTCATTCATCGAAAGGTGACTGAGGGACGGAACCCGGCTTATAGGAGCACTGTTTTCATTTTTTTTCTTAGATGATAATGGATGATGAAAGCGTGTGATACCCAATATTAGGAATTGGGCCGCAAAGATGTGAAATAGAATTGAGTTTTTGTTAGCTTATAAATAATAATTGATGGTTTAAAACGTTATATAGGACATGAAAGATATTGAAAAGGAAATACTTGATTATGAACATACAATCACCTCAAAGATGAAGGTCAATATTGGGGTGAAGGGATTTCCTGTCGTTGAAGATTACGGCTTCACACGGCGTGAACTTGATGACTATCTTTTTGACAAGCAGGCTATTCTTGATAGCGAGGGATCGGAAAAAAGCCAATATACCGTTTTTGGCATTTTAGTTGTCCTCCCTGTATTGATCTGTTCCGCGTTTCCTCCTGAAAAGCTACCTGGTGGACTTGAGGGTGGACTGCTCATCTCCATAGCGATAGGAATCTTGCTTGGATTCCTTTATAAAGCATTCATGAAACTCTCAATTCAATTGCGCCTCAAGAAAATGTCGGAAGATCGATTTGAGAAGTTTATCAAAGATGTACTTGATTTTAATAAATAGAAATGGAAACATCTCAATTACCCGATTTTATGAAATACAAAGACAAATACTCTCCTAAGGGATTTGTCGAAAAGATTTCTCGTATTGCCAAAAGGGCAGGGGCTAAAATGGTATACGCAGCTCTAATTTTATTTTATACTTTAGAGAGTGATAAGGTATCTATTAAGGAGAAAGCCATTATTATTGGTGCTTTAGGATATTTGATCAGTCCCTTGGATGTTGTTCCAGATGCGATTCCTATTGCAGGTCTAAGTGATGATATCGCAGTCCTTATTTATGTCCTTCATAAAGTTTGGGGAAAAGTTTCTGATGAAGTGAAGGCAAAGGCAAAGGCGAAGATGCATGTGTGGTTCGACGACGATGAGATGAAAGAGGCTGACGATCTTTTCACCAATGATCCTGGAGATAATCCGGTTTAAGAAATAGAGGATGTATCATCATTCGATTTAATAGTACATCTTATTTCTTTGCATTCGCGTCACCTTTTCTCGTCATAGCAGCGCTCAACAAGGCAAGCTTGGCTCTGCTCGTTTGGCTTGACGAATAGGTTCGCATCTCAATCAATATCATGATCCGTATATGAAAAGGGAAGCTATCATGCAAAATTCTCGAGAGAATTTGATCCCATCCTGGATGTTTCGCACTGCAAAAGCATAACCGCTCCAATAAATTCTCGAGAGAATTTATCAAAAGATGTGCTTTTCCTGTCAACCTCGTGTCAACCTTTGACAACCTAAAAACAGGTTGCAAGCCCGATAATCACTGGGTTTTGACAACCTGTCAACCTTTTCTCAAAAAAAATCACTGTAGAATATAAACTTGTTGGCTTTCGCCCACCTTTTCTCGCCATGGCAGAGCTCAAGCAAGTTTGGCTCTGCTCATCTGGCTTAACGAAAACGTTCAGGAAAAGAAACTGACATGAAAGACCTTTGGTCAGCACAAAGCAGCAACTGTGACGTGCGTCTGCATCTGATACCAGAGAGTGGCAATGGCAGCCAACTGCACTATGAGGATATTCTTTGCTTTGATAAATCATATGAAAAAGAGGATGCATCAGAATTTTGATACGCCCTCTTTTTATTATCCTATTCTGGACTATACATTAAAATAATAATTCAATTCTTGTTCTGCACTCCCGGCATGGTTGGACAGGTCCTTGATGATTTCCCCATGTTCCAGCAATGCAACACGCGTACTGATATCCACTGTATGCTGTAGGTTGTGGCTACTGATCAGAATCGTGGCACCAGTGGACTTATTGTATTCAACGAGCATATTTTTCAATATGTTTTGACTTGAGGGATCAAGGAAATTGAAAGGCTCATCTAAAATCAGCAGTTTAGGATGGTTTAACATCGCAGATAAAATGCCGATCTTTTGCTTATTCCCTGCGGAGAAATCACGGATGAGCTTTTTTTGTCCTAAGATCTCATCAGCCATGAATCGTTCATAGCCTTGGAGCCACGAGTGGACATCATCCAGGGGCAGATTATTTACTTTTCCGATGAATTCGAAGTATTCTTCCGGCGTTAAGAAATCAATGAGGAATCCCTCATCAATATAAGCTCCGGTAGATGACTTCCATTCTTCACTGGTAGAAGGATCAATTTCTGCCCCTTCTTTTCCTTGGAAGATCACATTGCCTTCATCAGCCTTCAGTAGATCCAACATCAGCCTAAATAAGGTTGTTTTTCCTGCTCCGTTGTTTCCAACAAGTCCTAAGATGTCACCTGAGTTGATGAAGAATTCGGGGATATGAACAGCAGTTTTCTCCCCGAAATTCTTTTTTAAGTTATGAATGATTATTTCCATCTTGGGTTTATCGGATGTTCCGTCCGTGACAATTCTTGAATTTCTTGCCGCTTCCACATGGGCAAGGATCATTTGGGCGTGGCATCTTCTCAGCTCTGTATGGGACATGGCTGACTTGTTGTGCGCCCTCACGTGTGTCGCGATGAGCTGCAGCTTGTTGATTAGGATCACTCAAGTCGGCTTTCTGTTCGTTGTAACGCTGACTATGCTCTTCGGGAGCGGCTTCCTGTACTTCTTGCTGCTGCATTTCAGGAATCTGGCCTCTCATAAGGATACTTGTAATACGGTTGTTCATATCATCAATCATGGTATCCCAGATCTTTGCACTTTCAAGCTTGTACACCAGTAAAGGATCTTTCTGCTCGTAGGAAGCATTCTGAACGCTGTGGCGAAGTTCATCCAATTGACGGAGATTCTCTTTCCAATCATCATCAATGATGTGAAGAAGAATTACTTTTTCAAACTGCTTAACGACAGATTTACATTCTGTATCATAAGCCTCCTTGAGTTTACAAGGAATGTTGTACACACGCTTTCCGTCTGTGATCGGTACGACAATTCGTTCGAACCTATCTCCTTCATTTTCCTGTACTTGCTTGATGATAGGCCAGGCGATGCTTTGGATACGGTCAGTCTTGCGCTTGAAGCTTGCCATCGCATCCTGGAAACTGCGTTCTTCAAGCTCACCTTTATTACCGTCAATCAACTCCTGTTCAGTGAACGGACATTCCATGGCAAGAACCTTTAGGAATTGCTCCTTGATCCCTTCATAGTCATTCTTTTCAATAATATTTACGATGCGATCCCAAATGATATTGGTAATGTCCATTCCGATTCGTTCACCCATCAATGCATGGCGCCGTTTCTCGTATATCACCGTACGCTGCTTGTTCATGACATCATCGTATTCCAGCAAATGTTTACGGATACCGAAGTTGTTTTCTTCCACTTTCTTCTGAGCGCGTTCGATGCTCCTTGAAATCATTGGGCTCTCGATACGTTCTCCATCCTTGAATCCTAGTCTGTCCATGACACTGGCAATACGCTCTGAAGCAAATAAACGCATCAGCTTATCTTCAAGAGAAACGTAAAAGACGGAAGATCCAGGATCGCCCTGACGTCCTGCACGACCACGAAGCTGACGGTCTACACGGCGGCTTTCATGACGCTCAGTGCCAATGATCGCAAGACCACCAGCTGCTTTTACTTCTGGCGTTAATTTAATGTCGGGCAGCTGGAACAGTTGCCGCTGCATC
>CAJLYG010000120.1 GCA_905210845.1 uncultured Prevotella sp. | reverse complement strand
CGGTGACTGCTTGGGGACTGCCGGTTCCCAAATCGTGGTACCCAAGAGCGCTGTGTTGTGGACAGGACAACGAAGTATTGTGTATGTGAAGGATGACATGGAAGACCAACCGACCTTCCATCTCCGTCAGGTGGTGTTAGGTCCCTCCCTTCCCGATGGATATGTGATCACCGATGGTCTTGCAGAAGGAGAGGAGGTAGTCACCAATGGTGCCTTCGCAATCGATGCCAGCGCGCAGTTGGCGGGGAAGCGGTCGATGATGAATCAATAAAGAGAGATAGAATATGGTATAATCAGTATCGTTTTAAAAGAAAGGAAATGAATATGAAAAAGATGATGTTGTTTTTAGCAGCCGTGCTCATGATGGGCACTGCTCAGGCAAAGACAGTGAAGAAAGTGATCAAGGTGAGTGGGGAATGCGAGATGTGCGAGCAGCGCATTGAGACCGCAGCGAAAAGCGTTAAGGGCGTGATCTCTGCCAACTGGAACGTGAAGTCGAAGAAGATGGCTATTGTCTTTGATGACAAGCAGACTTCCTTGAAGGCGATCGAGGCAAAAATTGCCGCTGCTGGTCATGACACGCAGGACGTGAAGGCGACCACCAAGGCTTACAATTCATTGCCGGGTTGCTGCAAATACCGCAGTACAGGGAAAAAGCAACATGGCAGTTGCTGATGCCGGGTATATGCCCTGATGAGGATCGGGGACATGCCTGATGAAACGAAAGCAGGGAGGGCATGCACTTGGCAGTCCTCCCTGTATGTTTAAAGGCCCGACTTAATGTCTTAGTTTGGTAGGATCGTAGTCATCTGTATGGTATCTTTTGTACCTGCGGATGAGCCATTTGACGAAGAAAAACCCCAGACCTAAGACTACGAGAAGCATGATAACCAGTTTGATGTATTCTCCATACTCCAGGATCTTGTCATTGAGTTGGTCTTCATCGACAAAGGAATGGAGATACCATCCCAGTGTAGCTAAGATGCAGTTCCATACCCCTGCGCCGATGGTCGTATAGAGAAGGAACTGCCAGTATTTCATCTTTGCCAGTCCGGCAGGTATTGAAATCAAATGGCGGATGCCTGGGATGAGACGCCCGGTGAGGGTGGCGACGATGCCATGGTCATCAAAGTACTTCTCGCTCTTTTCCACTTTCTCTTGGTTGAGCATGCACAGTCTGCCTAAAGTACTGTTGGCAAACTTATATACCAATGGTCGTCCGACGTAATAGGACACGGCATAGTTGATGGTTGCTCCGCAGTCAGCACCTAAGGTAGCGGCTATGATGACAAAGACGATATGTAAGTTGCCTCCTGCCGCATGGTATGCTGCAGGTGCCACGACCAACTCCGACGGTACAGGGATGACGGTACTCTCTAATAACATCAGGAAAAAGATGGTACCATAGTTGAGGTTGGACAATAGTGAAGATAAAGAAAACATCTATTCGTTTTTTAAATAAAGGTAATAATCAGCGACGTCAACGCCCTTGGGGATGATATCGCTCAGCACATTCTCAGCTTCCTGCGGGTTTACTTCCAATGCCTTCTTGACGGCTTTCAGGCATTCCTCTTTCTTGCCTAAAGCATGGCAGCAGACGGCCAGATAGGAATAGCCTTCGCTCCATTTCTCATCGACGGCACCCAACAGTGCCGTGAACATCCTGTATGCCAATTCTATATAGCCGTTGTCATAGACGGAGACAGCGATTCTCAGGAAAATATGGGGCGAGGAATTTGAGTGATGGATCGCTTTCTGGAAGCATGCCTGCGCCTTTTCCTGTTGGTCGTGTTCCAAATAAAGATGCCCTCTGAGCACCATCATGTCATCTACGTCCGTCCCGTTCAGGGCTTCTGCCTTGCCTACATAGTCGAGGGCTTCTTCCAAATGCCCCAATCGGGAAAGGGTGAACGCCATTTCCTGGTCGATCTCAATGAGATTTGGGGAACTGCTGTCTGCCATCTGCTCTGCCTTCTTGAGGTGGATCAGTGCTTCCTGCAGCCTGTTCATGTTGAGAAGCGTCGTGGCGAAGTACAGCTCTCCTGCCTCATCCTTGGGGCACAGGCGAATATATCGCTTGTAATATTCAAGGGCTTCCTCGTAGTTTCCCAACCGATGCCTTCACGTAATTATTTCCAATACTGCCCCATTCCCTTGCTATAAGAAGGTGCATCGTCGTCACTGCTGGCGATGGAGTCCTTGATGTCATTGCGTTGGAACTGGGATGAAGCTAACTGGTTCCAATAGGGACTGGAGTAAGGGTTCTTGTCGATCAGGTCGTTGAAGATCTTCTCGCACTCCTCAAAATTGCCCTGTTCCATCCGGATACGACCTAACAATTCCTGATAGTCGTCGTCATCTTTCTCATCCGACCGTTCCAGCCACTTGCTTGCCAACGCTGGCATGTCATAGTCGGCATAAAGATCAGCCACATCGATGACGAAGTCCTTCTTGTCCTCATCCTCCAATTGGGCATAACGCCCTTCTAAGTATCGGTTGGCTTCCTCCATTCGGTTGTCCACGATCATGATCTCGGCTTGCACATAATCATATTCCATATCACTCTTGTCGGTGATCTGGTCGGCATATCGCTGTGCCTTGGGAATATCATGCTCGCGGTACAGTGCCAGTCTGGTCAGGAATGCCAAGGGACTGGTAGATCCCGGAAACAAGTTGGCAGCATATTCTGCAGCTGTCTGCGCCTCTTTCCAATTCCCTTTTGAATGATAATATTCGGCGATGTCTGTGAGGTCATCGGGCTCCATGTAGATGGAATCCCCATGCTTACGGGCTGTTTCGTACTTCAAAAGGTTGTCCTTGAATTCCTTTGAACTAAGATAGTCGTCGTAATATTCCATTATATTTCCTCATAGGGTACTGTGGCAGCGCGTGGCTTTCCCCCGCCACAGTTGACTATTTTACTTGTTTTGTTTGGCCCAAGTATCCTTGAGTCCTACGGTCTTGTTGTAGACCGGATGCTCCGGTGTGGAGTCTGGGTCTGCCATGAAATATCCAATCCGCTGGAACTGAAGGTATTCTCCGGGCTTTTTGCCTGCCGCATACTCCTCAACATAGCAATTCGTATGGACATGCAAAGAGTCTGGGTTCAGCAGTTCGTGGAAATCCCTTTCGTCGGCGGATGGGTTCTCGACATAGAACAGCCGGTCGTACTCTCGTACCTCAGCGTTGACGCAATGGTCGGCAGATACCCAGTGCAGGGTTCCTTTTACTTTCCGGTTGGCCCCTTCCATGCCGCTCTTGCTTAAGGGATCATATTCTGCCTGGATCTCGGTGATCCGTCCTTCTGCGTCTTTCGTGCATCCGGTACATTTCACGATATAGGCATTCTTCAGTCGTACTTCCTTCCCCGGTGTCATGCGGAAGAACTTCTTCGGGGCGTCTTCCATGAAGTCGGCACGTTCTATCCACAGGTTCTTGGAGAAGGTGATGGTATGTGTGCCATCGGCTTCGTTCTCTGGGTTGTTGATGGCAGTCAGCGTCTCAGTCTGCCCATCGGGATAGTTGGTGATGACTAACTTAACCGGGTCGAGCACTGCCGATACCCTGCAGGCGCGCTTGTTCAGGTCTTCGCGGACGGCTGCCTCCAAGAGGGCGACATCGTTCAGGGCATCATATTTCGTATAACCAATTGACCGGATGAACTCGCGGATGCTTTCTGGGGAGTATCCTCTCCTCCTCATGCCGCAGAGTGTCGGCATACGGGGGTCGTCCCACCCATTGACGAGCTTCTCGTCGACCAAGGTATGGAGCTTGCGCTTGCTCATCACGGTGTAGGTGAGGTTCAGGCGGTTGAACTCGATCTGCCTTGGGCGGTTGTCATGGAGGTTGTCTGCCGTACCGTCCATTTCCTTCAGGAAGTCGATAAACTGATCATAAAGAGGGCGATGAGGGACGAACTCTAAGGTACAGATGGAGTGGGTGACCCCTTCGAAGTAATCACTTTGCCCATGCGCGAAGTCATACATCGGGTAGCAATGCCATTTCGTGCCTGTCCGGTGATGCGGGGTCTGGATGATCCGGTAGATGATCGGGTCGCGGAAGTGCATGTTCGGGTTGGCCATGTCCAGCTTCGCGCGGAGCACCATGCTGCCCTCGACAGCCTCAGGGGTGTTCATCTTCTTGAACAGTTCCAAGTTCTCTTCAATGGGGCGGTCGCGATAGGGAGAAGGCGTGCCAGGTTCCGTAGGCGTTCCCTTCTGCTGTGCGATCTGCTCCGAGGTCTGCTCATCAACGTAGGCATGACCTTGCTGGATCATCCAGATGGCAAAATCCCATAGTTTCTGGAAGTAATCAGAAGCATAATAAATGTGCCCCCATTGGAATCCGAGCCACTTGATGTCGTTGAGGATATTCTCAACGTATTCCGTGTTCTCCTTGCTGGGGTTCGTATCATCGAAACGCAGGTTGCAAACGCCATGATATTTTTCTGCGACACCAAAGTCCATGCAGATGGCCTTGGCATGTCCGATATGCAGGTATCCATTCGGCTCTGGCGGAAAACGCGTCTGGATGCGCCCGCCGTTCTTGCCTTCTGCGAGATCTTCTTCAACGAGTTGTTCTACAAAGCTGACACTCTTTTTCTCTTCGTTCGTGTTCTCTTCAATTGCCATAGTGCATATACATAATTATTAATAGGATACAAAGATACAGTAATTCACGCGAAATACAAAAAGAATTCTTCCTTTTTTCATCTTCTCCTTCCTCCATCCTTCCTCGCTTCCCGCATGTGGGAAGGGATCCGGAGAAACCATCGTGACGAAAAGCGCTTTTTTCAAAATTTCTAAGAGATAGCCTTTTGGATTACAATAGGCCATCTCCTGTCGCTTAATAGGCCATCTCCTGACGTTCAAAAGGCCATCTCCTGTCGTTCAATAGTTCATCTCCTGTAATGTGAAAGGTCACTGGGCGCATTCTTGGCACAAAGCTTTCACGAGGATAATCCTGATATTGTTAAATAATATGTATTGTTATTGGAGGCAGGGTATAGGGACTTTGTAGAATATATTTATGATAAAGAGTTGATTATCAGGCCACTCATAGGATTCTGGGATCTTTTGGATGATTTTTCTCTTTGACCCATTGGGCAGGCTTTCTTTTTAAATTAAAGATTAAAATATGTTTTTTAACATGTAAAATTGTTTGCACAGTTGTCAAAATCATGTTACCTTTGCATCGTTATCCTGAATACAATCTTTTTACCTTAAAAGAAAAGCTAATACCTATTGAGATTGATGCTCTCCTCTGTGAAGAGGGGAGCATTCTTTTTTTATGCCTGTTACCATCATCGTCTTCCTTTCCGAAGGGGATCCTCTTTGTCTCCTGCATCATGCCTTCGAGTGGGTGATGGAACTGGGGAACCTGGTCGCGACTATCGGGGAGGTCAAATCCCACAAACCTGACGGTAAGGGCAGTTCTGGCAATGGCTCCTGTCGTCCGTGGGCTTGAAGGGTAGTTGGGACTCAAAAATGTCACTGATGGTTTGCTGGAGCTTTGCCAGGTATTCTTCCTCATACTCCTTGATATCAGTAACTTTATCCTTCCCGATGAAAAGGGTAGGGTCATAATCCTTGCCTTGTGTGTGCTGGATGAAGAGCAGGGCCGGACTTACGGGATGCCCTCCTTTGTTAAAGTCAGAGGAATTCCTCACGTTCAGCGCATAGAGAAAGGTTTGCAGGTAGTAGTCGGCATGCCGTTTCTGTCGGTTGTGGATATCGAAGATGTCATCGATGCCATTGGTTTTCATTTGGGGGAGCTTGCCGGTCTTGTAATCGATCACGCGGATGCGCTCTCCCTCTTGGTCCGTGATCCGGTCCAATCTGTCGATGAATCCTCCCACGCAGATCGTCCTTGTTCCTTCATGGGTCGTATAGGTCAATGTACGGTCTACTTCCTTTTCGAGATCGAGGATGGTGAACGGCGCTAATTGTTCGTCTATCGTCAGGAGTTGCTTGAGATAGTGGAGGATGACATTCCGGTTAATGGTCTGCAATCCATTGTATCGGGGTTGGTAACTTTTGCCCTCAGCATGGAATAGTTCTTTCTTGAAAGCCTCGTCCACGATCCTGTTCAGTCCCTGTTCATCCTTTGCAAGTTGTTTGATCTCTTTTTTGTTGATGGCTTTCCCGATGTAAGACGCATACAAGGATTGTGCTGCCGCGTGGAAGATATTGCCGAAGATGCGGTTGTCAATCTCGTCTTCATCGTTCTCCTCCGGCTCCTTGATCCCGGCGACCCTATTGTAATAGAATTCCAATGGGCATCTCAAGTACCTGTTGATGGCAGTAGGGGAGAGGTCTTCCATTCTGTGAAGAACCTCCATGATCTCAGGAGTCTTTTGCACTTCTTGCGGCTGGAGCAAGATCGTTTTTTGCCCTGCCCTCAGCGTTTGCTGTCGGATCGTTTGTTTGCTTTCCACCATCAGTTGCAGCATAAACCGGCTCATCTCCCCTGTCTTCCCATCTTCCGTGGCATTATTGTACAGGATGGTGATATCTCCAGCCCGTTGCAAGAGGCGGTGGAAATAGTAGGCATAGATGGCCACCTTGTTGTCGATAGTGGTCAATCCATACGCCTTGCGGATTGAATAGGGGATGAAGGATGAGTCGTTGACGCCCTTAGGCATGTTACCTTCATTGCAGGAGAGGATGAGGACGTGGTCGAAGTCGAGATTACGGGTCTCCAAGATTCCCATGATCTGGATGCCGATGGCTGGTTCTCCGTGGAAGGGGATGCTCGTGGTTTGTATCAATTGGGTGATGAGACGCCTGTAAGTGATGACATTCACATTTAGGTCGCCATTCTCCTGAAGGTCATGCACCCGGTTGATCAAGGTGTACATCCTGAAGATGGATTCCTCCTTGAGGGGATCGGGCGTATTCTTGGCATTCTGCCCTACGAGTTTCAGGATATCAAGGAGATACTGGGAGAGTTGCAGGAGGAAAGGTTCGCCCTCCTTGAAATTCCTAAACAGGAGTTGCAAACCCTCGTCGGTAGCGATGTCTGTCCGGTTTGGATAATAATCCTTCCTGTCGTTCAGCGACTTGGCCAAAGCCTGAGCGTTTGGGGAGATGTCTGGGGCGTACGGGTGTCTGAGGACCTTGCTAACCTCATGGAGCCTGTATGTCTCTGCGTTTTCCGTATGTCCGTTTGTCTGTAAGTCGATCAACTCTCGGACAAGGGATGCGACTGGGGATTGCGAGAGAGGGTATCCGGTCGTGATGTTCACCTTTGTCACCTCGGGTGGAAGGCAGTGGATGACGATCTGCAGCAGTCCTTCGTCGCAGAGTACGATGGCAGTCTTCCGCCCGTCTTCAATGCGATGGTGCTCACGCAGCCATTGACTGATATACCTTGCCTGCATGTTCTCGGTGGTGGAAGAGATATAAGTGATGTCCTTCTTGTCGTTCAGATGATCGTAGATGGCAGGGTCATTACGGTCGAGCTCGTTGGGAAAGCTGGATAAGTATTGACTGATATAGTGCCCAGCCTCGTTCTCTTCACCCTCCATGTAATACTTGTCGAAATCCCAATAGAAGACCGCCTTTCCCTCTTTTTGCAGTCTTGAGAAGAGTTTCTGCTCAACTTTTTGCAGGACATTGAAGCCAATGAAGACATAGGTATCATATTTGAAGGCAATGGAGTCGTCGCTGACGACCTTCCTGTAGAGCGAGCCCTCGTAGGCAAGTTGCTGCTTTTCGAGGTTCTCGTTGAACTGGTGATAGATATCCCCGAAGTGCTGCCAGAGTTGCAGGAACCTCTCCTTCAGCTCACTGTTGCCTCCTTCCGAGAAATTGCGGAAGAACTTGTTCAA
Source organism: uncultured Prevotella sp. (assembly GCA_905210845.1). Taxonomy (GTDB): domain Bacteria; phylum Bacteroidota; class Bacteroidia; order Bacteroidales; family Bacteroidaceae; genus Prevotella. Next base: position 1,722 of record CAJLYG010000120.1, on the reverse strand, counting down.
GGTTTCCTTTTGCTCGTCGGTGAGGTAGGAGATGTCATCCAATTGATGGATATCCTTGAGATTGGCAAATACCTTGTCAGCATCCGCCATGTTCTTGTCTATGTCATCGAAGTCGGTCAGAAGCAATTGTCCCCATCCATAGAATCGGTCGAGGTCTTCATTGATCCCTGTGCAGTGGTTGAATACCTTGTGCAGTTCGCAGATCAACTTGATCGGATCGCCGACCGTCAAGGAAGAGTGCTGCCGGAACAGGTCGCTGATGGTGATATAGGAAGGACTCCAGAGCGGTTTGCTCACCTTCCGGGCCAGGTATCCGTTCAAGAAGAGGGATGCTCTCTTGTTAGGAAACACGACGGCGATGTGCGACAGGTCATTCCCATATTTGTTGATGAGGTCGTCGGCTATGTATTCAAGAAATGTTTTCATTTGATGTGAACTTCTTCTATGTCGTTTTTACGACCCATTTTCCCAAAATTCTTTATTTCCCTTAGATGGAGTATATCCATTTCTTGTATGAAAAAGCTCAGATAATTCTTTATACTCCATCCCGTCTGGGCAGAATTCTTCAATCAATTTATCAAGTTTATTCATTTTTTGTCACCCTCGTCAGACATACACTGTTTTTTAAACTGTCAGTTACACATTTTTGAGCCATCTCGTGATCCAGATGCTCAAGTTTGTCACGCATGTCAAATATTCCAAGTTTTTCAACCATTTTTCTACATTTCGATTCGTAGTCATCAAGATACAATGGTATTCTATCTACTGTTTCCTGTTCTTTTAACTTAGAAATATATACCTGCTGTTGATACATAGATTTTAGTAAATCCGCAAATGATGAAACAAATTCGCCTGCTATCCGAGCAGTCTCGCCATCAAATATCATTGAAATTTCAATGGCTAAATTTTTTAGCTTCTCATATTTTGTGAGCAGCATTTTTTGTTCCTCTTGATGTAACGGTTTTGATACAGCGAGTGTCATTTCTTCTAACTCAATACAGTTTGTTAGCCAAGAAAAAACCAAATCGTTTGTGTGATAAAATGTGCTTTCATCTTTCAAATATAACTTATTTGATACATATAATTTGTAGATTGTATTAAACTCAAGAAAACACGAAAGCCGTCTATCGAATAATTGCTGTTTGTTGCTCAAAGCAATCTGTTGTTTCGTTTGAAATATTGCAACTAGTGCAATGATAATCGAAACGATTGAAACAGCAATATTGACTATTTCTGAATGGCTCATTCCTCAATCTCCTCCCCATCATCATTCTCACCTGCATCCGGATGCTGCATATAGAAAATCTCTTTCTGGCGTTCTATCTCGACTTTCAGTTGTTCTTTTGTCGGAAGACAGGTCAGATACTTTGACATAAACAAATGATCGTTATCGTGCAATACAGAATATCTTGCAATATCCTCATCCGTTTCTGAACAGAGCAAAATGCCAATGGTCGGATTATCCCCCGGCTTGCACTTTAAATCATCATACATCCGCACATACATATCAATCTGCCCGACATCCTGATGCGTAATCTTACCCATTTTCAAATCAATCAGTACATAACACTTGAGTTCAATATTATAAAAAACAAGATCTATATAATAGTCTTCCGTTTCTGTGACTATGTGTTGCTGACGGGCAACAAACGCAAAACCTCGTCCCATCTCCATCAGAAAGCCACGTATATGAGATATGATTGCCGTTTCAAGATCACTTTC
>CAJLYG010000119.1 GCA_905210845.1 uncultured Prevotella sp. | reverse complement strand
AGCTGGGAGAGCGTCGTTACCTACCAGAAATCAAGTAAGGAAGACGTGATTCCTGTGCCCGACCTGAATATTTACACGAACCTTTACTTGAGGTTCAAGATTGCCCGCGTCCTGAAATGCGACTTCGGAGCCGATGCCCGCTATTTCACGAAATACTACGCCCCGGACTATAGTCCGGCATTAGGGCAATACACAGTACAAGATGGCAACTACAAGACAAAGGTAGGCGACTGCCCTATCGTCAACGTGTATGCCAACTTCCATCTCCAGCACACCCGTTTCTTTATCATTATGAGCAATGTGACGGCAAGCATGGGGTCCAAGGCATACTTCTTCACCCCGCACTATCCATTGAATGGCAGGATCCTGCGCTTTGGACTGAGTTGGAACTTCTTTGACTGATCCCGATCAAATCAGCAACCCTAAGGAGGTAAGCAGACCGTACAGGAACATGTTACGGGCTGTCTTGCCCAAGATCCGGTTTAATTCCTTCCCTTGGTAGATCTTCCGCATCTCCTGATAGGTCTTGACATGCAACACCACATAGACAAGGGGCAAGACAAAGGCAAAGGGGTGCCCTTCGAAGAGGTAGATCGCGCTCGTTAACCAAGCTACCAAGCCCACGGTCAGATATAGGTACAAGCCACGCTCCCGTCCCAACCGGACAATCAGCGTTTTCTTGCCTGCCCGAAGGTCATTATCGATGTCCCGGAAATTATTGATGATCAACAAGTCATCAATCACCAACCCACAAGCAAGGGAAGTGACAAGCACCTCCCAGGTAAACCCTGGTAGCTCGGAAGGCATCGCCAGATAGTAGGTCAGGCACACGGGGACAAGTCCGAAGAACAGCAAGACCAACAAGTCACCTAACCCCAAGTAGGACAAGGTAGTCGTATAAAGGAAGCAGAACAGCACACAGGCCGCTCCGACGATCACCATTTGCCATCCCCCAAACAAGACAAGGGGCAAGCCGACGAGACAAGCTGCGCCTGTGGTCAGCACGATTGCCACCTTCATCGCCGCCAACGTGGTCCAACCCATGGCACAAGCACGGGCAGGACCCAACCTCGTCTCATCATCGTTGCCACGCACGAAATCATAATAGTCGTTCACGAAATTCGCATCGATCTGCATCAGGAAGGCGAAAAGAAAGCACAACACAGTCGGCACCAGGCGAATCTGCCCACCGGCTTCCTTCAAAGCCAAGGCAGTGCCTAACATCAGAGGTACGGCGGCACCCGTTAAGGTCTTGGGTCTTGCCGCCAACAACCAAGCCTTCATGGAGTTTGTTTCTATATTCTTTGCCATAATACTTGCAAAATTATAAATAATCCGGTATATTTGCAAAAAATATGAGCATGATGATAGATAAGTTTGTTAGTCTTGACCTGATGGAGTTCATAGAACGGAACATCCTCCCCAGATATAATCAATTTGACAAGGCTCATGGCCTGACCCATGTGTCGAGGGTGATCAAGAGCTCCATAGAGCTCGCCCACAAAACTGGCGCAGACATCGACATGGTATATGCCATCGCTGCATACCATGACTTAGGACTGGAAGGTCCACGCGCGATCCATCACCTGACCAGTGGGAAGATCCTATCAGCAGACGTCAGGCTCCGAAAGTGGTTCTCACCCGAGAAGTTGAGGATCATGAAAGAGGCAGTGGAAGACCACAGAGCCTCAGCCTCCCATGCACCCAGGAGCATCTATGGGAAGATCATCGCGGAGGCAGACCGGGATCTGGAACCGGAAATGGTGTTCCGTAGGGCGATCGAGTATGGTCTCGACCACTATCCTGAAAAAAAGGAAGAAGAGCAATGGGAACGCTTCCTGCACCACATGGAAGAGAAGTACTCTGAACATGGATACATACGACTGTGGATACAGAACTCACCCAACGAGCGGAAACTCAAGCAAATACGCGAGATCATTAGCGCAAAGGAAGAGCTCCGGAAATATTTCGACAAGATTTATCAGGAAGAAAAGGAAAGATAAAAGACGGCGTGATCGCACTTTTTAACCGAAAATATTTGGTATGATACGGATAATCATGTACCTTTGCAAATGAAAGGAGAAAGAAATAGGGCGGTATCGATTCGATCGGGATACTCATCAAATAAAATCGAAAAACCGGGAATACTCTCTTGCCTATGGCGGGCCATATAAACTCTTCGGAGCTAAGCCGCAAGGCCGGTGGATTACAAAAGCAGGGAGTTCTCAAATCATATTGGACTCGGAGTTTTCATCACATCATCGATACTCCCTTTTTCTTTTTACCCTATTTTACATCAAATCACAAATCAGTATGTTCTCTGGAATAGTTGAAGGAATGGCCACTGTCGTGGCAATCAAGAAAGATCACGAAAATATCGACTTCACGCTGACATGCCCATTCGCGCATGAGCTGAAGATCGACCAAAGTATATCACATAATGGCGTATGCCTGACCGTCGTGGACCTCAAGGGTGACCAGTACACGGTGACAGCGATGAAGGAAACCCTCGACCGTTCCAATCTCGGTCTGCTGAAAGTGGGTGACGCGGTCAACGTGGAACGCTCAATGCCGATGAATGGCAGGCTGGACGGTCATATCGTGCAAGGGCATGTGGATGAGACAGCAACGTGCATCGCCATGGAAGACGCGGGGGGATCTACCTACTTCACTTTCCGATATCCTTTCAAGAAAGAGATGGCAGAACGCGGCTATTTCACGGTCGACAAAGGGTCGGTGACCGTAAACGGGGTGCTCAGAAGTATAACAGCCGATACGTTTAAGGTAGCCATCATTCCTTACACGCGGGAGCACACGAATTTCCACGATATGCAAATCGGGTCTGTCGTTAATATCGAATTCGACATCCTCGGCAAATACATTGCCCGACTGCAATCGCTTACTCGTTAATATCTGTTAAAGTAAAAGTCGGGCATGCAAGCATCCAAAAGGACGGTCTTTATATAGCAAACAGGTATAAAACAGAAAGAATATGAAGAAATGTACAAGGGCGATCCTGCCCGTCATCGCCATCATGGCGCTTCTCTTGTTGAATGCTTGCCGGTCACAGGAAAACATGCAGACCCAACAGGACATTCCCTACACAATAGCCCAACACTACTTTTTCAATAACGACCAGCAAATCCCGACTGACGCAAAGGTTCGAACCCAGAAACGGTTCGAGGAACTATTTGGCATGGCTGCCGTCATGGGCAAGAATGGAACCCCTACCCCAATCGACTTCAAGAAACAGTTTGCCATTGCCCTTGTGCTGCCTGTCACCAACGTGGAAACCAAGATCAACGTGGGAAGACTGGAGGCAAACGAGGATAATCTGACCTTGTATTACCAGGTAACAAGAGGGAAGTCGCTCTCCCATTCCATGCAGCCCATGTCACTGATCTTCGTGGACAAGAAATACGAGAAGAAGAACGTGGTACTCGTCGAGAAGTAGTACCACATCATCAGAACAGATATGAATCAAAATAAACTAAAAGGTACAGGCAGAATCCCATTCCATCTCATACGATGCTTGATAACCTCCATTTCATTATCTTGCCTTCTCAGCTCTTGTTGGAATACAGATAATTATGGATATCCCTCTAAAATAACATTTGGGAAAGAGGGAGGAAGCAAGATATGCTCGGGCACGAGCAGTTGTTATACTGTCGAAATCTATAACTACAATGGAGATGGAGAATCAGCTTCCATAGATGTTGTTAAGGGCGAAAACGATTCGGTGATCGTCACATACCAGTGGCTAACGGTTACATATAAGCCATCTACAGGTCCACAACTAAAAATAACAGCGCAGCCTAATCACAAAGGGAAAGAACGGAAACTTTATGTGAGTGGTATGGTAGATGACTCTTTCGCTGAAATCAAGGTCGTGCAGCACTAAGCCTTCCCACCTATATTGGGTAAGAAAGCAGCATTCAGTTAGTAAAAGAATCTTAAAACAAGATTGAAGAAACCGAACGGGGTTAAAATAAGTCAAAAACAATGGCTTTAAAATACCATGTGAAGGAATTTACTTAACTTTGCACCAAATTGATCAAAAAAAGCAAACAATGAAAAAGATTCTGATAATGACAATGATGTTGTTGATGGGTATGACATATGCAGTAGCCCAATCACAGCAAAAACAGGCAGAAATCAAGTTTGACAAGCTTGTGCATGATTTCGGCACATTCAGTGAGAGCAATCCCGTTCAGGAAACGACCTTTACCTTCACCAATGTAGGAAGTGCCCCCCTGATCATCAACCAGGCTGTTGCCAGTTGTGGCTGCACGGTGCCTACCTATACGAAGACACCGATTAAGCCAGGTCAGAAAGGACAGTTGAAAGTCACCTATAATGGAAAAGGCAAGTTCCCCGGGCATTTCAAGAAAAGTATCACGGTCCGTACCAATGGCGTGACGGAAATGACCAGGCTGTACATTGAAGGAGACATGACTGAAGCGAAATAAGAAAGGATAAATGATAAAAAGGGGAGATGCAGGTTGCTTGCGTCTCCCTTTTTCGTTGCCCTGGAATGAGGTAACCTATCATCAGCAAAGAGGTGATCTATCGCCGCCCAAAAGGTCATCTAATGCTGCTTAAAAGATCATCTACCAGAGCCTAAGAGCTGATCTCCCACTCACAGGTCAGAATGAGAAGGAGAAACCTAATGAGGCATACTCTTTAAATTGCCAGTAGCCATGATGGTCATCCCGGGACGTACTATCATCAAAACGAGGATAAATAAAGATATTGCTGCTGATAAACCTGTTGAACTTAAAGGAGAAGGTATTCTCCCACTCCAATTCAGAACGGCTATAGGTAGTGTATCCGTATAATCGCGTTTTCCAAGAGATATTGTCAGAAAACTTCCAAGTAAGATCGGCCGTAAACTCAGAACCGTAATCCGTCAAGGAATGCTTGCCTTCATCTAAGCCATAGGAAGACTCCAGTCCTGTCCGCCCCACGTACTTGAAGTTACCTGCCAAAGGGGCGAGATGGACCGTCCCGGTGAGATGCTTCTTGAACCATGACAGAGAATAATCCATACCCAGGGAGAGGTTGACGACAAACGGAGACATGAAATCGGAATAGACCTTGCTCTGATTGCTCTTATATCCCTTTGTAAACTGAGTATAGGTAAGCAACTGGAACGTGTAATACCACCTCTTTGAGGCTTGCAGTCCCAGCTTACCCGTGTATCGGATCAAGTCCTCTGAAGTCTTGAACTTATGAAGAGAATCCCCCCTGCTGGTAATGAATCCCAGTTTCAGCTCCAGTTTATTGTCCCATCTCACCTTCTGCTTGTTGTTATACGTTGCCTGCATGGTAATGCTCCCCACCATGGAATAACTGCTTTCGCCACCTTTATACCAATTGCCGGAAACATAGTTTTGCAGGAACTGCATATAATAATCCCCTCCAAAGGTCCAGAAGTTAGGCTTCCTCACCATCACGTCAAAAGGAATGATATCCACGTCCTGTGGACGAGGAGCCACCTGCTTGACGATATCGAGATTTGCCCTTTGCCGCGTGGGCTCCGTTGAGATTCTCGTGTCCACTCTCGCCAATGCACTCTCCGTGTTCTCCATCCACTCCGGATGATTTAAGTAGACATTCATCAAAGCCAAGTCAACATTCTCTTTTACAACGTTTTTATCCTCATAATCATTCTGGATACTCAGCAAGTCGTGAGCAGGAGAATGGTAGAAGGTCATCGGCAGGAAAAGCCGTGAGAAATCAGAAGCGAGGAAAGCGTTGTTCCCATATTTCCTGGTCAGGTCCTGATAGATACTGCTCTCTTGGAAAGAACCAACAGGAATACTGTCCATCCGACTTTTAAACAGCTTCAAGGAATCCAAATACCGAGAGGAGAAGGGTTGATTGATCGTCACAGTTTCATGGTGCCAGGCATGGGCCGACACGATCCATAGTGAAGAAACGACCAACAAACAATATCTGAGTTTCATATTCTTTAGAATTAGCGTCGGCAAAGATAAGCATTTTTGTTCACAGAACATGCATATTAACAGAGATTATTATTTTTAATTCCTTGTGGGTTTCAGTTTTTTATTGTAATTTTGCACGTTGTTGTAAAGTAAATCAATTCAAATATATAAAATCGTGGCAGAAACAAAGTATATCTTCGTCACAGGCGGTGTGGTTTCTTCACTGGGTAAAGGAATTATTTCGTCTTCGATAGGAAAGCTTCTTCAAGCAAGAGGCTACAATATCACCATCCAAAAGTTTGATCCGTATATCAACATTGATCCCGGCACGTTGAATCCCTATGAGCATGGAGAATGCTATGTAACCGTTGACGGTATGGAAACCGACCTTGACCTCGGTCACTACGAGCGGTTCACAGGTATCCAGACGACCAAGGCCAACTCAATGACCACCGGTCGTATCTACAAATCCGTCATCGACAAGGAGCGCCGTGGCGACTATTTAGGCAAGACCATCCAGGTCGTTCCCCATATCACCAATGAGATCAAGCGCAATATCAAGCTATTAGGCGATAAATACCATTTCGACTTCGTCATCACGGAGATTGGGGGTACCATTGGCGATATTGAGAGCGCGCCCTTCATGGAAGCCATCCGGCAGATGAAATGGGAACTTGGCAAACGGGCTGTCAACGTACACCTGACCTATGTCCCTTACCTAAGGGCTGCACAGGAACTGAAGACGAAGCCTACCCAGCATAGTGTCAAGGAATTGCAGAGCGTCGGCATCCAACCCGACATTCTCGTCCTGAGAACGGAAATGCACCTGAGTGATGAGGTGCGCAAGAAAGTGGCAAACTTCTGCAACGTAGACCTCGACTGTGTCGTCCAGAGCGAGGACCTGCCCAGCATCTATGAGGTTCCTGTATCCATGCAGGACCAAGGTCTGGATGCAGCCATCTTACGGAAAATGGGCATGGAAGTGGGACCCAAGCCCACGCTCGGTCCTTGGAGGAGTTTCTTAGACCGGCAAAAAAGAGCCACGGAGGAAGTGCACATCGGATTGGTTGGGAAATACGACTTGCAGGATGCCTATAAGAGCATTCGCGAGAGTCTCTCGCAAGCCGGTACATACAACGACCATAAGACGGTGATCACCTTCATCAACTCGGAAAAGATCACGGAGGAGAACGTTGCAGAAAAGTTGTCAGGACAAGACGGCATCGTCATCTGCCCGGGATTTGGGCAGCGTGGCATTGAGGGCAAGATCGTAGCAGCCCATTACACGCGCACGCATGATATCCCAACGTTTGGCATCTGCTTAGGCATGCAAATGATGGTGATTGAATTCGCACGCAACGTCTTGGGATACGCAGACGCAAACAGTAGGGAGATTGACGAGAAGACGCCCCATAATGTCATTGACATCATGGAGGAACAGAAGAACATCACCGACATGGGCGGCACCATGCGTCTCGGTGCCTATGAATGCGACCTAAGACAAGGGTCCCGCGTGTTCGACATCTACAAGCAAGAACATATCCAGGAACGCCATCGTCACCGTTACGAGTTCAACAACGACTACGAGACTGAATTCGAAAAGGCGGGCATGAAATGCGTAGGGCGCAACCCTGAAAGCAATTTGGTGGAGATCGTCGAGATCCCAACCCTGAAATGGTATATCGGCACTCAGTTTCATCCAGAATACCAGAGTACCGTCCTGAAGCCACACCCCTTGTTTGTGAACTTCGTTAAGACTGCAATAGAAAATCAAAAGAAATAATGGACAAGAATAGTATTTGGGGCTTTGTTCTCATCGCCGTCATCCTCATTGGATTCAGTTGGTGGTCACAACCTTCCAAAGAAGAGCAAAGAGCTGCCTTCGTTCAGGATTCCCTTGCCCAAGTGGCAAAGAAAAAAGCTGCGGACGCACAAAAGGCGATGGCAAAGGCCAAGCAAAAAGCTGCCAAGGAAAAAGTATTGGAGGACACGACTGCCCTTTTCCATGATGCCCTTCAGGGCACGGCAAAGCCGATCGTGCTGAAGAACGGCAAAGTGGAGCTTACCCTTAACACGAAAGGCGGGACAGTCGTCAAGGCTGTCATCAACCACTACGCAGGCCATCATGTCTTAGACAAGCATGCGAAAGATGACCCGAACGTAACGCTCTTCGATGAGAAAGATCAGAGCATGAACTATACCTTCGTGGCGAAAGAGGCCAACATCAGTACCGGCGACCTGTTCTTCACTCCTTCACAGGTAACGGATACGACAGTGACGATGACAGCCCAGGCAGGACCGGGCAAGACCATCAGCATTGAATACTTGTTAGGCAAGGACTACATGCTCCATTCGAAGATATATGTCAAGGGGATGAGCGGGCTCTTCGCGCCCAATACCTCGACAATGGATGTCAACTGGAAAGACCATTGTCGCCAGCAGGAACGCGGCTACTCCTTCGAGAACAGATACGCCACCCTCACCTATCATAAGGCAGAGGGAGGAACGGACTACCTGAATGAGATGAAAGAGAAGACTGACGAACCGGTGGAAGAGGAAATAGACTGGGTCGCTTTCAAGAACCAGTTCTTCTCAGCCGTGATGATCGCAAAGAACAATTTCCAGAAGAATGCCCTGATGACCAGTATCCCTGACCAGAAAGGATCAGGATATCTGAAACATTATGAGGCGAAGATGAAGGCTTACTTCGACCCTTCCGGCAAGACACCGACGGAATTTGACTTCTACTTTGGGCCCAACGACTTCCGTCTGTTGCAAAAGGTAGAGAAAGAAAGCACGTTCGGCAAGAACTTGCAGATGCAAAGGTTGGTCTACTTAGGTTGGCCGTTGTTCCGTATCATCAACCGCTGGTTTACCCTATACGTCTTCGACTGGCTCACCAAGATGAACATCAACATGGGTATTGTCCTGATCCTGATCACACTACTGTTGAAGGTCATCACCTATCCGTTAGTCAAGAAAAGCTACATGAGCTCCGCTAAGATGCGTGTGCTGAAACCGAAGCTCGATGCTGCCACCGCACAATACAACAAGCCGGAAGACCAGATGCAGAAGCAACAAGCTATGATGGCTGAGTATGCGAAGTACGGTGTCAACCCCATGTCAGGCTGCCTGCCGATGCTGATCCAAATGCCAATCTGGATCGCGATGTTTAACTTCGTGCCGAATGCCATCCAATTGCGTGGCGAAAGCTTCCTTTGGATCAAGGACCTGAGTACGTACGACCCCATCATCGAATGGGGAAAGAACCTGTGGCTGATTGGCGACCACCTGAGCCTGACCTGTATTCTCTTCTGCGGAGCCAACCTGATCTACAGTTGGTTCACCATGCAGTTGCAAAAAGACCAAATGGTGGGACAGCAAGCAGAACAGATGAAGATGATGCAATGGATGATGTACCTGATGCCATTGATGTTCTTCTTTATCTTCAATGATTACTCTGCAGGACTGAACTTCTACTATTTCGTATCCTTGTTCTTCTCTGCAGCGATCATGTGGACATTACGGCATACAACCAACGAGCCTAAGTTGCTTGCCATCTTGGAAGCCCATTATGAGGAAAACAAGAACAACCCAAGAAAGATGTCGGGTCTTGCCGCACGCCTGCAAGCCATGCAGGAAC
>CAJLYG010000118.1 GCA_905210845.1 uncultured Prevotella sp. | reverse complement strand
GAGCTTTGCATCGGTATTTGACCACAGCGGCGCTTCCAGGTCGGCGATCTGTTGCTTGAGTTCTTTGCCTTTGTCGGTATCCGCCACTAACATGCGATGGGCTGACATCTCGACGATCTGCGTGGTGCTCTTGATGTCGGTGCCTTTCTGTATGGCATCCGCCTGACTGGTGAAGGGCTCGTGTTGAACGAGCTGGAAACCGCGACTGTGATAGACCAATGTGTATCCGGCGATGCCCGTCTCCTTATGATAGGCTTGTGAGAAACCGCCATCGATGACCATCAGCTTCCCGTTTGCCTTGATTGGGTTTTCTCCGTTCATCACATGTACGGGCACATGCCCATTGATAATATGGCGGTTGGGTTCCGGGACATGGAAGGCATCTAAGATCCGGTCGACGATCTCCTCATTGTCACGCAACTGGAAATAATAGCCTTTCTCTTCATGATGGGTCTCCTTTTCGGCGATGAAATACCGCTCGAAGGTTGCCATCTTCGATTTGTCAAAAAGCGGACTGTCAGGTCCGCACCAGAGGTAAAGGAAGTAATCAATCGCATATTTCTTCTCCTCAGGGTCGGAATCATTCTGAAAGGCAGTGCGGATCAGCATCCCTGTCTGGTACATCAGTTCCTGTCCTTTGTATTTTTTGCCTTTCCATACCTGGACTTCTTTCAGGCTGCCATCCTCGTTCAGGGGGACAGAGGCATGGAAGAGCAGGTTGTTATTGTAGACCGCATACATACATCCATGCCGGAGCATGAGCCGGATGTGCTTGTGCAGCTTCTCGCTCACCTTGAAGGAATGGTGCAACTTACCCATTAAGACTTTCTCCTCAAAGGTCAGTTCATTGGGACGTTTGGGATCGATGGTAGGGAAGTGGTTGCTCTTGAGCGGGTATACCTTTCCATCGAGCGTGATGGTTCCCTTGTCATAATCGATGAAGTTGAACAGTTCCCTGTCTTGCATCCCCCATTCGGGGTGTGCTTCATAGATCTTAGCCTCTGTCTTAAACTGCAGGACGGCAATTGCCTTGTGCATCAAGGTCGTGAGTCGTGTGGTCTTTTCATCCATTTTCCCTGCGCCTCCATTGATGTGAGGGATAAATTCCTCACAGGGATCATCCCCATAGGTCTCCATGGCGAAGGTGGCAAGAGGGACGAGATTGATGCCATAGCCATCTTCGAGCGTTGCCAAGTTGGCATACCGCAAGGACAGGCGGATCACATTGCAGATACAGGCATCATTGCCGGCAAGGGCTCCCATCCACAAGACATCATGATTGCCCCACTGGATATCCCATTTATTGTAGTTCTCCATGGTGTCCATGATGATATGGGCACCCGGTCCACGGTCGTAGATGTCCCCTAAGATATGCAATTGGTCGATGGCAAGCCGTTGGATCACATTGGCAATAGCGATAATGAAGTCGTCAGCCCGTCCGGTGGAGATGATCGTATCGATGATGACGTTGACATAGGCTGTCTTGTTCGTATCCTCAGTCCGTTCATGAAGAAGTTCCTGGATGATATAGCTGAACTCGGCAGGGAGTGCTTTCCTCACTTTCGACCGGGTGTACTTGCTCGATACATCCCGGCATACGCTGACCAATTGATGGAGGGTGATATGGTACCAGTCGTCGATATCTTCCTCATTTGCCTTGACAAGCTCCAACTTTTGCTCCGGGTAATAGATCAGCGTGCATAGCTCCCGCTTCTCCGATTCCCGCAAGGTATTGCCGAAAAGCTCGTTGACTTTTCTCTTGATATTTCCCGACGCATTCTTCAGGACATGTTGGAAAGCCTCATATTCCCCATGGATATCAGCTAAGAAATGCTCTGTCCCCTTGGGGAGATTGAGAATAGCCGACAGGTTGATGATTTCCGTGCTTGCATCCGCAACGGTAGGAAAGGATTGCGACAGCAACTGCAGGTAATGCAGGTCGTTGTCAATGTCGTAATGAGTCGTTTTCATTCGCACTACTGTAATTTTGTTATTTTCTTACGAAGTTGGTCTGTTTCATGATCGTCTGTCGGCTCAATGGGCATGAACCCTTCAGAGAGTCCGATCACGTCATGTAGGATGAAAATCAGTCGGGAGGCAAACTTATAGTACCCCAACTCTTTCAGCATCAAGGACAGTTCTTCCTCATCATATTGCCGGAACCTGATTTCCTGGTAGAAATCGAGCAGATGGCGCATGGACATGGTTCTCTGGCGGATCAGCGACCGTATGTTGAGCACCATGATGCAAATTTTCTTCTCTTCCTGTAGCTTTTCCGTGGCAACTTCATTGAGTTTGTTCTTCAGGATAGGGTTCTTGGAGATCAGCGTCTCCGATTCCAGTTCCTCCTTATTGACGGGGTAGGGAATGGGGAACCTGTCAATGCTGGTCACGTCGATCGTGGGCTTGGGTTGCTTGGCAGCCTCTAAGCCATGGCGAATGTCCACGAGGATACCTTCATTGAAGGCATAGATGAACAAGTGTCGCCAGTCGTCAGGTTCCAACTTTCGCAAGCAGTTGACCCATTCATTATCCTTTGCCTTCAGGCGTTGCCACGATTCCTCGTCAATGCCTGCTAAGAGCAGAGAAGCCAAGGCATCCTGTTGCGGTTCTCTAATCATCGGATAGCAGTTGGAGTCGATGACCTTCTGGTAAAGTGCAAGCATCTGCGATGCCATCTCCTCTGCCGTTATGCTTTTTTCAGCATAGGCTCCGCATATTCGAAAAATCCTCTCCGGTTACAGATCCCGGTCAGTGGATCTTTCTTTGAAAGTGTTTCCAGTTCCAGATTGTTTTCCTTTAAGACATACAGAGATTCCTCTAACTGTTTCTGAATATTCTCATTGTTTTTCAGAAGATTCAGCATCTTGACTGCTGCCGAAATCTGATTACTTAAAAATTCTCCATATTCCAGCACTTCATCGGTCAGATCACACACTAAAATTCCATACAGCATTTCATTGGCATACAGAGGAAGCGTTACCATCCATGCCCGGTCAGACATTCCCAGCCTGGAAAACCGGAAAATATTTTTTGCCTTTTTTTTCTGATGAATGGCGGGTATATTTTCTACATTTCCATGAAGTTCACTGGCTTTCAGCAGCAGCTGCTCCGGCATCTGAAATAATTCATGATTCAGATGAATGACCGGCTCCTCATAGATGTACAAAAATGCATTATGTATCTTTAACCATTCCATTGTTGCAAGAATTTCCCCAAAACTCTGATCGGTTCCTTTTTCAAAACAAAGCAGTTTCAAAATAAAGTTTTTCATTTCGAAATTTACCCGTTTCTGCTTTCCGAACAGTTCATCGGCCCAGTGATTCATGGACTCGTACTTTTCCGGCGGTATCTTTCCTTGCTAATTTTTGTTAATGGGGATGGACATGTGCAATTTTTTACCTTCTTTTGTATTCAAGAAATAGTAGTTTAAACTTAAGATTTATGAAAATCAGATTTTATCGTTGGTACAATGCGTTGCTCGGTGCGATCTTAGCCTTTTTAGGATATAGTTGCTCCGACGGACCTGATGAGTATGGAACCCCTGTGGAATATGGCGTTCCGACAGCTCGGTATGAAATGAAGGGAACTATAACCGATGAGAACGGGGCTGCCCTTCAAGGCATCAAGGTCACCCTGAAAGTGGAAACAGAACGCAATCCCTATGAGCCTATTGACTCTACTCAGACCGATAGTCAAGGTAGTTATCTCATGAAGATCAATCAGGGAGTATTGCAATTCAAAGGAGTCAAGCTCATCGTGGAAGACGTGGATGGTGAGAAGAATGGCGGGGAATTCCAGTCGGATACAGTCAATGTCTCAGCCCTCACGCCTAAGAAAATTTCGAATGGGAATGGCAATTGGGATAGGGGTGACTATGAGATCAATGCCAATGTCAAATTGAAGAAGAAATGAAAGTCACACCGCTCACACTGAAAAAGAAGGTAGCCTTGGAACTATGGCGCCAGAAACAGGATTTGCAGCGGCGCGAACATCCATTACGTCAACTGTTTTGGGAATGTACGTTGCGATGCGACCTGAAATGCCGCCATTGTGGGAGCGATTGCAAGATGCAACCGGCAACGAAGGATATGCCGAAGGATGACTTCCTAAGAGTTCTTGATGGCATCGCGCGCAAGACCGATCCCCATCAGGTGTTCGTGATCATTACGGGAGGGGAACCCCTGATGCGACAGGATATCGAGGACTGTGGCGCGGCGATCACAGCGAAAGGATTCCCGTGGGGAATGGTGACCAATGCCCTGCATCTTACGCCCCAGCGTTATGTCCGGCTTATGAACGCGGGCATCCGCTCGATGACCATCAGCTTGGATGGACTGGAAACCGATCATAACTGGATGCGAGGTAACGACCATAGCTTCCGGATGGTGAGCCAAGCCATAGACATGTTAGTCGCTACGCCAGGATTCCTCTTCGACATCGTGACCTGTGCCACCCATCGCAATTACCATCATTTAGACGACATCAAGGAATTTCTGATCCAGAAAGGCGTGAAACGATGGCGACTTTTCTCAGTCTTCCCCGTGGGGCGGGCAGCCAAGGATCCCATGATGAAGCTCACCTCGGAGGAATTTCGGGGACTGTTCGACTATATCAAGAGAACGCGGGAGGAAGGCAGAATCCACGTCGATTATGGTTGTGAGGGATTCCTCGGTAATGCAGAAGGGGAGGTTCGCGACCGCTTGTTCTCTTGTCAGGCAGGCGTGATCGTCGGGTCGGTGTTGGCGGATGGTGCTATCTCTGCTTGCCCCAGCATCCGAGCTGACTATCATCAGGGAAATATCTATCAAGATGATTTCATGGATGCCTGGGAAAACCGGTATGCAGTGTACCGAAACCGGGATTGGATGAAAAGGGACGAGTGCGCATCCTGCAAGTATTTCCGTTATTGCCGTGGGGGAGGAATGCACCTCCGGGATGGGAATGGAAAGCTTCTCTTCTGCCATCTAAAAAGGATGGAGGAAGGAGAGCGCCAAGAGGAAGCAGACCAAAGGATGGAGAAAAGCAGGAAATAATGTTTAAAATTCCTTCAAAAATATTTGGAAGTGTCAACAATAAGCATTATCTTTGCAAAGAATAATAAGGTTTGAGAGACCGGAGCGCACGGTCTATACAATATTTTTTTTAGTGGTTAATTTAGTTTTGTAAGGAATAGGTCTGGGTCGCGAGATTCGGACTTATTTTTTTATACCTATCGATAGTCCCTTATTCCCTGCCTTCGTCGACGATAGGATAGAGTTCGATAAACTCCCCTTGGTGGCTTTTCCCATCATTGATGACAGCTGCCACTTTCTCACCGACGACATCGACAGAATGCGACCCTGGTCCTGTATAATGATGGTTCAGGTCGGTTGTCGTCGCACCAGGGTGGATATCGAAGATCTCAACGGGTACCTTTTTCTTTTCCAATTCCATCGCCATGATGCTCGTCATCGCATTTTGGGCGCACTTGCTTGCAACATAAGCCATGGGATGCCAGTAAGGACTGACCTCGGAAGGAACCGTGATATTGACGATACGCCCGTTGTTCTCAGCCAATAAGGGAAGCAACAGTTGGGTCAGGAGGAAGGTCCCGATATAGTTGACCTGTATGGTATCGATGACATCTTGGATGTTTGAGTCGTAACTGGCTACCGCCCAAAAACTTGCTGATTCCATATCCGATGCCTTTGTTGGCACCTGTCACTAATACTTTTGCCATAAGCGAATCCATTTGTTGACGTTGACCGTATTTACGCACCGAAGGTATAACCGGCATCTTCAACTGCCTTCTTAAAGGCAGCCTCATCCGTCTTCGTCTCGTCGTACTCTATGCATACGTTCTTGTTCTCAACACTGGCTTCAGCCTTGGACACGCCATCCAATGCTTGGAGCACATTCTCTACGCGTGCCTTGCAATGCACGCATTTCATTCCATTTACTTGAAAAGTCTTGTTTGTCATTATTTCCTTGATTTAGTGATGTGATGCTTTTGGCAATCACACTGCAAAGATAATCTTTCTTTTGGCATCACGGGCATCTTCAAACCATAAAATGCAGTTTCGCCATAATCTCATAAATCTTTCCCATTATTTTATGCCCTTTTCCATGTCGCGCTTGCTCTTCGACTTGGTGACCAACCATACGCCAGCGAAGACTAAGATGATGGCAAGCCCTTGCGGGAAGGTAAAGATGCTGATCCCTGCCAAAACAGAGATTGTGACGGCCACGATGGGTTGCACATTGTTATATACGCTGACAACGGTAGGGCGCAAGGTACGTTGCCCCACGATGCTGAGCAGATAGCTCAGGAAGGTACCGAAAAGGATCACATACCCGGTCTCCATCCATGTGCGCACAGGCACGCTTGACCATGCAATTTGCATCACATGTCCCGTGGAGAAGGGAAGAATCAGGATAGAAGCCCACAGGAACATCCATTTGTTGACGGTGATTACGTCATAACGGCGGACCAGAGGATTGAAAAGGGCAAGATACAAGGCAAAGGAAAGTTGCGCCAACAGGCACATCATGTCGCCCCAGATATTGCCCACCTTTGCATTGGCTGCAGACGCACTGGTCAGGATCAGGATGACAGCCCCCATGCAACCGATCAATACGCCACCGGCTTTCTTCCAAGTGACGGGCTCTTTTAGGATCAAGAATGACAGGATCATGGCAAAGATCGGCATCGAGGTAGTGACAATGCTGGCATTGATGGGAGAGGTGATGCTCAGTCCGATGGTAAACAGGCATTGGTTGGTGACAATTCCTAATACAGCCGCTCCGGCAAAGAACATGATGTCCCGTTTGGGCACGTGCACCTTCCGGGTGAACAAGGACGCTGTCCAAAAGAGTAGGGCAGCCCCCAGGACACGGAAAGAGACCATATCGATGCCATCAATGCCATGGGTCATGGCATCCTTGCCCAAAGGAGACATCAGTCCCCAGAACAATTCGGCAGTAAACATACTAAGATGAGCCCGTAGCGGGCGTTGGTTATCCTTCATCATCTGTGATCTTTTATTATCGAATGCAAAAGTAAGAAAAAGATATGGGAATGAGTCATTGAAAGTTAAAAAATATAGAATAGTTCCTGAAAAGACAAATATTGTTCCTAATCGTATAGCTATAAATCCCTCAAGAATTCAGATATTTGCAAGATATGAATCAGATTGTGGGTTCCGGACATAATTCATAGCACGACAACATGTCGCTCATCCGTTAGATATTTATCGGCATGGGCACATGAAATAGATGGCTTTTAGTGGCAATAAAGCATCGCAGCCCCACATGTGAAAGTGTGGGGCTTTTTCGGTTTTAGCTTTTCCCTTTCCTATTCCTTGCTTGATTCTATTTGGTATTCTTGCGACTTCTAGGGTCATGGCTCGCTTTTTTCCTTATAAATAGGGATTGTAGGGATCTTATCTTTTGCGTACTTTTGCAAACAAGAATTAAAAGACGTAATAGATGATGTTTTTGAATACCCTGATTTTGGCTGTTGTCACCTTAGGTGATGTGGTACCTGAACCTGCGGACACGAGTATTTATAAGACGGAGAAGATCGATGAAGTCGTGGTTACTGACTTTAAAGTGAACAAGCGTAACCTGACTTCAACTGCCAAGTCAACGGCAGATGAGAAACTTATTCAGAACCAGCAAATTACAAGCTTAAAGGAATTGACGGCTGTCCTGCCTAATTTCTATATGCCGGATTATGGGTCGCGGTCGAGTACCCCTGTCTATATCCGTGGCATTGGTGCCAAGACCAAAGGCTCTGCGGTAGGCTTCTATGTGGATGGCGTGCCTTATAACGAGCCATCGGCTTTTGACATTGACCTGAGCGACATCGCTTCTGTCGAAGTCCTGCGCGGTCCGCAAGGCACCCTCTTTGGCAGAAATGCCATCGGAGGAATCATCAACGTCTTTAACCATAACCCTTTGGACTATCAGAAGACCCGTATCAAGGTAGGATATGGCAAATATAACGACGTGATCACGCAGTTTTCCACTTTCACCAAGATCAGCCAGCAGTTCGGGGTCCACGCCTCTGCTACTTACCATCATAATGACGGCATGTTCAAGAATGCCTTCTTAGGCGAGAAAGTAGATGACATGGACGAAGGGCAGGGTTATCTCGGGTTCTATTGGAGACCCGCGCAGAACTGGCAGTTGCGACTTACCAGTTCGTTGAGCTACAGCGACCAAGGGGGT
Source organism: uncultured Prevotella sp. (assembly GCA_905210845.1). Lineage (GTDB taxonomy): Bacteria > Bacteroidota > Bacteroidia > Bacteroidales > Bacteroidaceae > Prevotella. Next base: position 1,479 of record CAJLYG010000118.1, on the reverse strand, counting down.
TATCCTTATGCCCCTTATGATACGGAGAAAGACGTCTTGGCTGAGATCAGCTATAACAGATACAGCGTATTCCGCCGGTTGGTCTCTACCAATGGATTCAATGTCCGATACAATGGCAGGGGATTCAGCTTGAATAGCCAGACTTCCTATCAGTTCATCAAGAGTCATCAGGGCATTGACCAGGACTTCACCCCTGAGGACAAGTCCTTTGTGGACAATGACTACCATCAGAACATGCTCTCTCAGGAACTGACGCTGAAATCGAACCACATGAGTCGTTATCAATGGGTGACGGGTGTGTTCGGGATGTTATTCCATACGCATAAGTTCACGCAGAACAATGTCAACACGAAAGGGTATGCGACACCGACTACTTCTAAAGAACCGCTCCAGACTCTTGCCTTCTACCATCAGAGCTCCTACAATATCTGGAAAGGACTGTCGGCAACCATAGGCTTGCGAGTGGACTATGAGCATGCTAAGATCGACTATTATCGAGACAAGTTGGTGTTCAAGACCAATACCCTCACGCATGTGACCGACTTCGTCAGCAAGGACCACTTCTTCCAGGTCACCCCGAAGTTTACCTTGCAATATCTGACAACGGGGAAGAACCTGTTTTATGCGAACGTGACACGTGGCTACAAGCCCGGAGGGTTCAACAACTCCTTCGTTACGGACACCTATCGTGATTATGACCCGGAATACAGTTGGAATTATGAGGTAGGCACCCGTTTGAATATTCTGCCAGAGTTGCTGACCTTAGAAGCAGATTTCTTCTATATCGACTGGCGCCACATGCAGATTACCACGACCGTACTGGGAGAAGGCAATCTGACGACGAACTCTGGACATACGGACAGCAAGGGGTTTGAGCTATCCTTGAACTGCCGTCCTGTGAAAGGACTCGATTTCCAAGTCAGTTACGGGTATACCTATGCGCGCTTCCTGAGCTACAAGAAGAGTGAGGATGTCGACTACACAGGCAATAAGCTCCCGATGGTACCTTCGAACACCTTGGGTATCAATGGCAGCTATACCGTCCTTCCCCACGGTTGGCTCGATAAGCTCGTGTTGAGCATGGGCTTGACCGGCTTAGGGAAAATCTATTGGGCAGAAGACAATGCCGTGTGCCAGGATTTCTATGCAGTGCTGAATGCCAAGGTCAGTGCAACGAAAGGCATCTTTACGTGGGAACTCTGGGGGAAGAACCTCACGGATACCGAGTATATGACATACGGCTTCAAGTCATCAACAGGCAATTATGCACAGCGCGGCAAGCCTCTGACCTTCGGTACATCACTTGCCATTAATTTCTAAGAACATGATGGAAGAGCAACTCTCTACGAAAAAGAATTTCACGGCGATGAATATCGGGACCTTTTTCTGCCTGTACATCGCCCAGTATATTCCCATGACCTTTATCATGACTGCCTTGCAGGTGACCATGCGGCAGGATCATTACAGCCTATCGGCCAA
>CAJLYG010000117.1 GCA_905210845.1 uncultured Prevotella sp. | reverse complement strand
ATTTTAATAAAGAATAATGAGCACTACCAGATTGGGTTCGTCCCCATGGCTGGATTTACGATGATGGGCAATATCACCCTTAGGTTCTAAGGAGACAGAAAGGCTATGGACTTCCTCGCAGAACACTGGCTGGACATACTCACCACGATACTCGGGCTCATTTACATCGTGCTCGAGTATCGTGCCAGTATCGCCTTATGGGTCATCGGCATTATCATGCCTGCCTTGGACGTATACTTGTACTATAGCCATGGACTCTATGGCGATGCGGGCATGGCAGTCTACTACACCGTAGCAGCCATCTATGGTTATGCCGTTTGGAAATTCGGAAGGAAACATGGCCAAAAGGAAGGAGAGGAAATGCCCATCACTCATTTTCGAAAGAAACTGATCTTGCCGACTTTTGCCTTCTTTCTTGCCGCCTGGGGTGCCACCTATTATATATTAGCCAACTACACCAACTCGACCGTTCCCGTCCTGGATGGGTTCACCAACGCCTTAAGTTTTGTGGGGCTCTGGGCTCTGGCACGGAAATACATTGAGCAATGGATCTTTTGGATTGCCGTGGATGCAGTATCCTGCTACTTATACGTAGGCAAAGGCATTCCCTTCAAAGCAGGTCTCTACGGCTTGTACGTGATCATTGCCATCATGGGATGGTTCAAATGGAAAAGGATGATGAGAGATGGAATATCCTCTGATACGAATACAGTCAAGTCGTAATTTCGATGCCGTCATCTTAGGAGATGGCGATTTCCCGGTCCATCCCGTTACGGTGGAGATCCTGCGACATGCGATATTCCTATGCTGCTGCGATGGAGCTGCTCTTTCTGCAGTCAGCCATGGATTCCAGCCCGATGCCATTATAGGGGACGGAGACTCCCTGCCCAATGACCTGAAAGCTACCTATCACAAGATCCTTCATACCATTACTGAGCAGGATAGCAATGATCTGACCAAGGCAACGCTTTACTGCATCCAGAACGGATGTAAGGAGATCGCCTACCTCGGGACAACAGGTAAGCGCGAGGACCATACCCTCGGCAATATCTCCTTAATGGTTTACTACCTTACTACCTTCCACATCCGCCCCACCTTAGTCACCGACTATGGTTATTTCGTACCCTGTCAGGGACAGGGATCCTTCGCATCCTTCCCCCGCCAGCAAGTCAGCATTTTCAATTTCGGGAGCAAGGACATCAAGAGCGATGGCTTGAGATGGGACAGCTACGCCTATCAGCAATGGTGGCAAGGCACTCTGAATGAAGCTGTCGGCACCACCTTTTCTATCCAGGCAGACGGTCCCTACTTAGTATACAGGACATTTGAGGCGAAGAATACCTTTCCATCAGGATTTTTATGCAGATAAACTTGCATAAATGACAGGAAAAGATTACTTTTGCAACATGAACGAGGAAAAGCGTCGACTACCGACCTGCCTAATTCCCCATCACTGACAAGGTTACTTAAAGCACTTTGCCCTAACCTGAAAACAAACAAAAAAATGAAGAAATCCGGTATTATCTTAAGTTCATTGGCATTAGCTGCCACGAACATGATGGCACAACAGCACCCTAATGTGATCTATGTCTTTCCCGACCAGTTCCGCAACTGTGCGCTGAATTTCTGGAACCAACCGGAGTATAAGGGACATGTCCGCTTTCAGGCTGACCCTACCTATACCCCAAACATTGATCAGTTCGCCCACGAATCTGTTGTCCTGACATCTGCCATGAGCAACTTCCCTCTCAGCAGTCCTCACCGAGGATCATTGCTGACAGGCATGTATCCCAACCAGAGTGGGGTCTCCCTCAACTGCAACTCGGATCGCCCGTTCAGCAGTATTAGGAATGACATCGAATGGATCAGCGACGTAATGAGCCAGGCAGGTTATGACTGTGCCTATATTGGGAAGCTACATGCAGAAACGCCTACCCCAAATGATCCTGAACGCCCTGGGCATTATGTGGAAGATCGCAACCCTGCATGGGATGCTTACACTGCTCCGGAACACCGGCATGGATTTAACTACTGGTATTCCTATGGTACCTTTGACGAGCATAAGAATCCTCACTATTGGGATACGGAGGGACATAAGCATGAGCCCCATGAGTGGTCTCCCTTACACGAGGCGAAAAAGGCAATCGACTACATCAACAATAAGGATCATGAAAGAGACGGGAAGAAACCTTTCTTTATGATGATAGGGATGAACCCTCCCCATTCTCCATATCGTTCCCTGAATGACTGCATGCAAGAAGACTACGAAAGGTATGCCCATACTCCCATTGACTCTCTGCTGATTCGGCCCAATGTCAACAAGAATCTGGCTAAAGCACCTTCGGTAAGGTATTACTTTGCGTCTGTCACAGGCGTGGACAGAGCCTTTGGGGAGATCTTAAAAGCCTTAAAGGAAGCCGGTCTTGAGAAGAACACGATTGTCGTTTTTGCATCCGATCATGGCGAGACCATGTGCAGTCAAAATACGGAAGATCCCAAGAATTCTCCATACACGGAGTCGATGAACATTCCTTTCATCGTGAGATATCCGGGTAAGATCCGTCCTCATGTGGATGACTTGTTGTTGTCATCACCAGACATCATGCCGACCTTGTTAGGATTAGCAGGATTGGGAGACAGGATTCCGAGAAACGTCCAAGGGAAAGACTATTCTGCCCTGTTCCTAAATCCACAGGCGAAGATCAAGCGCCCAGATGCCGCACTGTACCTGCAAAATATCAATGGGGAGAAAGGAGCAGACCAGAAGGTGCATGACTATTTCCCGTCTGCACGAGGTATCAAGACCGCTGGATATACGCTCGCACTATATATCGACAAAAAGAACCAATTGACAAAAGTACTGTTCTTCCATGATGAGCAAGATCCCTATCAGATGCATCCCCTCAAACCGGAAGAGCAACCTAAGGTATTCGGCAAGCTTACCCAAAGAATGGGAGAACTCTTAAAGGAAATCGACGATCCCTGGTATCAGCATCGGGTCTTGGCATCCATCATCAACTATTAGCATGCCCTGCCCTATAGCCATGAGTTCAGAAGCGTTACAAGCTCCTCCCGTCCGCTCCCTCAACCTTTCTTACATATAGAGATATCGTTTGATGGAGCGTTTCGGGGTCTTTTCGAATTCTTCCGGATAGATTTTCACAGCTGCCACCTGACTATATTTGGGAATCATCGTATTCAGGGTCTTTAGATTCTCCTCCATTTGATTGCCGATTGCTTCTTGGGATAGGCCATGTTCCATGGCAAGATTATAATCGGGATGGACGAGGGCAAGGATTTTCCCGCCTTTCTGTACGACAATACTCTCTGCCACATAGGGGAGCGTATTCAACTTCTCTTCTATCTCCTCGGGATAGATATTCTGTCCATTCGGGCCCAACAGCATGTTCTTGCTTCGTCCGCGGATCATAAGGTTCTTCCCCTCATCTATCGTACCTAAGTCTCCTGTGTGCATCCAACCATCCTGAGTCATGGCTTCCCGGGTTGCCGTAGGATTCTTATAATATCCCATCATGACGTTCATGCCCTTCACCATGATCTCACCTACCTGGTGGAAGGGATCGTCAGAGAGGATTTTGATACTCATCCGGTCGACGGGCCGACCGCTGGATCCTCTCACGAACGTGGAAGAAGGAGAGTAGCAGATTAAAGGCCCGCATTCCGTCATGCCATAACCCACCGTATAAGGGAAGTGGATCATCTGCATAAACCGGTCCACATCCTCACTCAAGGCAGCGCCACCAATCACCAATTCCAAGACGTTGCCGCCGAAAAGACCTTCTATTTTCTTCCGGATCCCCTGCAGGATCTTCTCCCGGATCCAAGGAAGATGCATGAACAACCTCATCCGTGTCGTCTTCAATTTGGGGAAAACAGCTTTCCGAACCACTTTCTCCACGATCAGGGGCACGGTAATGATCAGGTTTGGCTTTACCTCAGCATACGCGGAAAAGATGACCTTCGGACTTGGCGTGCGCGTTAGGAAGTAAACATGGCAGCCTCTGACGAACTCGAAGAGGAAAGAGAACAACAAGCCGAAGGCATGCGCCAAGGGGAGCATACACACATGGTTGTCACCCTGCTGGAGAGGCAATGAGTCGCAAGCAAACTGAAGATTGGACCACAGACTACGATATGGTATCATGACGCCCTTAGAAAAGCTGGTGGTGCCAGAGGTATAACTGATATACGCTAATTCCTCTGGCTTATCATGGTAATAGGCAAGATGCGAAGAGCTAAATGCCTTAGGGTATTTCTGTCCCATTAGCATGTTGAGATTCTCATAGGCTTTCGTCAGGCCTTTACTCCGCGAGACAAGGATGGAAAAGTCATTTAGCAGGATAATCCCCTTCAGATGAGGCATCATTTGTTCATCAAGATTCTCCCAGACATGATCACCTACGAATAACACGACAGAGTCGGAATGGTTGACAATATGATGGATGTTATCCGACTTAAAGTCACTTAGGATGGGGACAGACACTGCCCCATAAGTGAGGGTGGACAGAAAGACAACGCCCCAATGACTGCTGTTCTTGCCACAAAGGGCTATCTTATCACCAGGACGAATGCCCATACTTTCAAAAAGGATATGGAGCTTTGCCATCTTCTCTGCCACGTCCTTGTACTGCAAGGTGGATCCTTTGTAATCGGTTAACGCGTCCTGGTTCCAGTTTCTGCGGATACTCTGTTGAATGAACTGATTGAAACTCTGATGATTTACTTCCTTGGACTGTCTCTTTTTATTCTTGCTCATGATCTTCGGATTTGGCTCGCAAGTTATAAAATATTTCCGAAACGTCAAAGTTTCTCGTCTTTTATTTGTACTTTTGCAGCCATTCTGCTGTAGAGCAGATCAATTTTATTTATTTTATGTCTAAGAAAACTTTCAACAAGCGCTCAGCCTTGCGGTTTACTCATTTCACCCGCCATGGCTATGCACTTTTCTCTTGTCTGGGAAAAGAGGTTTTAGTTGGAACGCTTAGTGTCGCTACCCTGACGTATGCCAAGGCCGACGGCATCAGTACCAAGCCCTCTCTTGTCCTCGATTCCTTAGGACATCAGGAAGTGAAGCTCGACGAGGTACAGATTACCGGGTCCCGAGCGCCGCTGACTGCCCTGCAGTCAGCAAAGATCGTGGCTGTCATCACGAAGGATGATATTCATCGTGCCGCAGTACAGACGATCAATGATGTTTTGAAATTAGCTACCGGCGTGGATGTCCGTCAGCGCAGTGGCTTTGGTGTACAGACGGACATCTCCATCAATGGTGGCACGTTCGACCAGATTACCCTACTGCTGAATGGGGTTAACATATCGAACCCACAGACAGGGCATAACGCTTCTGATTTCCCCGTCTCCCTTTCTGATATCGAGCGAATCGAGGTCCTTGAAGGTGGATCGGCTCGTGTGTTCGGTACCTCGGCCTTCAACGGCGCCATTAACATTGTCACCCGCCAACATGCCCAAGGGAGCACTCTGCGTGCCCAAACGGAAGGTGGATCATTCGGATCCTTCGGCGCAGAGATGGGATTTGAGAACGGAGGAAAGAAGCAATGGGGATGGAATGTCACGGGAAGCGGGGGCTATTCCCGATCAGATGGTGGCACCGACAACAGTGATTTCGAGAAAGGGCATGCCTTCTCAAGCTTGTTGTTGACTCCTTCCAACCGCTTCGACTTCGGGGGTCAATTAGGATGGAGCCACCAAAACTATGGCGCCAACACCTTTTATAGCGCGAAATACAACAACCAATACGAGAACACATCACACCTGATTGCGTCCTTGAACGGTAATTATCACGATGCAGAAGGACAACGATGGGCCATCAAGCCCGGAGTGTACTATAACAAATTCCTCGACCATTACCAGCTTATCCGAGGACAGGAAGGGGCGGAAAAAGGCGAGAACTACCATGACTTAGAGGTCTACGGGGCTTCGCTGAACGCTTATCTGAAGTGGGAATTAGGAACGACAGCCATAGGAGGTGAGATCAGCCATGAGAACATATACAGTACGGCTTATGGCAAGGAACTTGACGAGAATGACTATCAGGACATCAAAGGCAGTGACCGGCAATACACGAAAAGGGGCAAAAGGACGAATACAAGCCTGTTCCTGGAGCACAATATCATGGTGGGCGGATTCACCTTGTCGGCAGGCATGTTGGCGAACAAGAACACAGGACTGGATGGGGACTTCCGTCTCTACCCAGGAATAGACATCAGTTACCGCCCAGACGACAATTGGAAATTCTACGCTTCTTGGAACAAGGCACTCCGCATGCCTACCTATACCGACCTCTATTCGAGCAATGTGGCCCAACAGGGAGACCCGAACCTGAAACCGGAGAAGAACTCCACCTTTAAGGCAGGTACCCGTTTCCGAACAAAAGGTGTGGAAATCCTTGTCAGTGGGTTCTATGTCAAAGGCACGGACATGATCGACTGGGTGTATGAGTCGGCAACAGCCACGCGCTACCATGCCCTCAATATTGGAAAGTTAAACAATATGGGATATTCCGTGGATGCCGCACTGCACCCACAAGAAATACTCAACGACTGTCCCGTTACCTTGATCAAAGTGGGATATGCCTTTATCCATCAGAAGCATGAGACCACAGCGGAGATTTACAAGTCACTTTACGCCTTGGAATACTTGAGGCATAAGTTTATTGCGGAGGTAGACCATCGGATCTGGAGCCATCTTTCCGCCAACTGGTCCTTGAGATGGCAGCAACGGATGAATGGCTACCATCCCTACGCCAAGATCGACTGCAAGCTACGTTGGGACATGCCTTCCTACTCTCTATATGTCAAGGCAGACAACCTGACCTGCCACCGGTACTATGACCTGACCGCCGTGAAGCAGCCCGGATTATGGATCATGGCTGGAGGAAATATCAAGATCAATTTATAAAAAATCTTATCAGATGGGAGCATTGAGCAAAAAATGCCCTATATTTGCCTCCGGAAACATGCTGTATATAAGCTATAAAATGAAAGTATATGAAAAGGAAATCGTATATTCTGGCAACAATCGTTGCCTTCTTTAGCATCCTGATGTTAGGATCTTGCTATACCAGTTCATCCTGCATCACGCGACTGGAACGGTTGTCGAACGACTTACGCGACAACAGTGCGTACTATACCATAGACGACTGGAAGGACCGCGTGGAGACGTTTGGCAAGCTCCGGGAGAAGATCAGTCATTATGACTACACCCCAGCGGAGCGACATAAGATCGGCGTGCTGGAAGGCCAATGCGCCAAATACATGATCCAAGGAGCCAAGACTGGGGTCATCAATGGCATTTCCAGCATCACGAGTGAGATCTATGGGATTGTAGAAGGGTTCCAGGATTTGTTCAATTCAAACAAGGAGAAATGGGACCAGAAGGGAAAAGACCCTTACGACAAATACAACTATTGAACAAGCGTACATAAAAAAGCCGTAGAATGATCATTCTGCGGCTTTTTTATGTTTACTCGAAAACCATTTCCCCAAAGAAAGCTGGGCAATGGAAATCGGGCTTTGGAAGGTCGATCGGGTTCCAAGAGAGGAAATGAGGCTGTGCGGTTTGGTCGCCACACTTATAGACATTGCCTCTTGCCACCACGCCGTCCATGGTCTTGATGTCGTGCTTGAAGAAGGTGGTATACGGGATTGCCAATGCCATCTCCCATTGACAATGCCCTTCCCGACTCTCGAAAGGCGACCTGCCGAGTGTCGTCCAACGGTCGACATGGTCCAGGACATCCTGAGGAGCAAGCACCCTCCCATTACGATCGTTGCCATATCCTACCAATAAGGTGCCTGCACAGTTGCATTCCATATTATAATAGGAACCGTCATCCACTGGCGAGAGGAATAATTCACAACAAGAATCTTCCCACACATGACCGTTATCATGAGGAGCCACCGCACGGATACAATCCTCCTCCACCCGGTAATGGATCAAGATCGCATCATCCGTATGGGCCATCCCAAAGGTCATCACGGGATGATAGGGAAAATCCTCGTGCCAGTTGACATGGTCCACGCCATGATACTGCACGCCAGCTGCTTGCAACAACTCCGGGATACGCTCGGCATGCACAGCCGGAACAGATAACTTCTTAACGAGCAATTTCATCTTAAAGCAAGCTTTTGATATAATCCTTCATCATCTGGTCATGCTGACGGACACTGCGATACAGTTGCAACTGGTTTTTGGTACGTACCAAATTATGCTCCGGATACTTGATCTTGTAATAAGTATCCCCATTGATATAATCCGTCAGGAAGCGCACGCACTGCATATAGGGGAAGAGTGCCACGGCGAAAGGCAGGTTCTCGATCTCTATCGGCAGGAGGAAGGACTTTGCCGACTCTAAGTATCCCTTCGTGAACGACTCGAAAATCTCTTCATTAAAGCCCACCTTCTCGATGTCCGGGTCATCCTCTGCCACGAAGTTAGCACCCGTACGGAGGAAATCCCCATAATCGGAGAAGACGAAACTGGGCATGACCGTATCCAGGTCGATGACGCAAAGCACATTCCCTTCCTTGTCGAACATCATGTTGTTCACCTTTGTGTCGCAATGGTCCAAACATCGGTTTGATTTCTTCTCTCTGTATGTATGCAAAGATTAATGATCTTGGTTTTATTGTTACTCCTTACCGTAAGGTGAATGATAGCAAGGTCGATATGGCTAATGAGGATGTTGTATACTTGACTGCTGAGGATGAAGAGTCTAAGATTATCGGTCAGGGTAATGCGCCTTTGACTGTTGATGGTTCTTTCATTCGTGATGTAGTAAAGTGTCGTCAGGATGCTGATTATCCTGTTGTAGGTCCGGATCAAGTTGATTATGTTGACGTCTCTCCACAGCAGATTGCTTCTGTATCCGCAGGTTTGATTCCATTCTTGGAGCATGATGATGGTCACCGTGCGTTGATGGGATGTAACATGATGCGTCAGGCTGTACCATTGCTTCATAATGATGCACCAATAGTTGGTACTGGTCTTGAGAAGCAAGTTTGTGAGGATTCACGTACTATGGTTACTGCAGAAGGTGAGGGCGTTATCGAATATGTTGATGCTACAACTATCCGTATCCTTTACGATCGCACAGAAGACGATGAGTTTGTAAGCTTCGAACCAGCTTTGAAAGAGTATCGTATTCCTAAGTTCCGTCGTACCAACCAGAATATGACCATCGACTTGCGTCCTATCTGTAACAAGGGACAGCGTGTAAAGAAGGGCGATATCCTGACTGAGGGTTATGCAACAGAAAACGGTGAGCTGGCTTTGGGCCGTAACTTACTTGTTGCTTATATTCCTTGGAAGGGTTACAACTATGAGGATGCTGTTGTTATTTCTGAACGTATGGTTCGTGATGACGTATTGACATCTGTACATGTTGACGAATACTCTCTTGATGTCCGTGAAACTAAGCGTGGAGTAGAGGAATTCACATCTGATATCCCTAATGTCAGCGAGGAAGCTACAAAGGATCTTGATGATAATGGTATCGTGCGTGTTGGTGCAAGAATTGAACCAGGTGATATCATGATTGGTAAGATTTCGCCTAAGGGTGAAAGTGATCCTTCACCAGAAGAGAAGTTGCTTCGCGCTATCTTTGGTGATAAGGCTGGTGATGTGAAGGATTCTTCATTGAAGGCAAATCCATCATTGAGCGGTGTAGTTATTGACAAGAAGTTGTTCTCTCGTGC
>CAJLYG010000116.1 GCA_905210845.1 uncultured Prevotella sp. | reverse complement strand
CATCGGCTGCCTACCAAGGTATTGGGTATCCTCGCCGCGGTATTAGGCGTTATCCTGATCTGGTTCAATGTCGCTGATGTCTCCGGCTATGGAAGCTTTGGCGTAGGCTGGACCTTAGACACGATGAACTTCTGGGGTGGCATGCTCCGGATGCTCTTCCCCTATACCATGGGCATGTTCCTCTCGCGCATCTTCCACCCGGTGAAGGTCCGGGGTGCGTTCTGGATTTGTTCAGCCATACTGCTCGTCCTGTTCGCCGTGCCGTATATCCAGCCGTTAGGTACCTGCTGTCTGAACGGACTCTATGAGTCGGCGTGCATCGTCATCATCTTCCCTGCTCTCGTATGGTTAGGGGCATCGGGCAAGACCACCGACACGCGCTCTACCAGAATCTGCAAGTTCTTAGGGGATATATCTTATCCGCTCTATATGGTCCATTATCCCATCATGTACCTTTTCTATTCCTGGATGATCAAGAACCAGGTGTACACGTTCACGGAGACATGGATAGAGTCGGTCAGTGCCATGGCGCTCAGCGTCATCCTTGCCTATCTCTGCCTGAAATGGTATGACCTGCCCGTCAGGAAAGCCTTATCGAAGAAGATGTAAGCCCGGCCCACAGAGACCTAAAAGGGCCGGAAGAGAGTGACTTACCCCTCATCGCAATCCCTATGGCATCCCTAAACAATTCATCTAAAAAGTATCATCATGAAACTCCAAAACCCGAAAGCCCTTACGAAGAAAGCCACAATGCTGTGCCTTCTTTCGCTTTTGTCCCTCACGGTCTCGCCTGCTTATGGCTCAGACCAGGTTTATCACATCTGGCCAGTACCCCAACATCAGTTTGATGAAGGGGGAAGCGTGGCAACCACAGCCAAGGCTACGCTCATCGTAGGGCGCGGCTGCGACACGTACACCATCAATAGAGCAAAGTCTGTGCTCACCGAGAACGGTATCGTTCCCATCGTGGGCAAAAAGGCTGTAGCAGGAAGGATGACGGTCATCATCGGCATTCATGGATCCGGAGACAAGGCCGACAAGACCGCAGCCAAGCTATCCCTGGCACGTTCCGTGTTCTCCGAGCCCAAGTACGACCGCCATGCGATCTCCGTGACAGGCGATGCCGCAGGCCTTGCGCAGGTCGTCATCTTAGGAGAACATACCGATGCCGTGTTCTGTGGACTGGCATCCCTTGAGCAGATGCTCAGCGAGCAGAAAGGCAGCCTGCATAAGATGAGGATCTACGACTATGCCGACACGCAATACAGAGGCGTCATCGAGGGATACTACGGAGTGCCTTACAGCAAGGAGGTGACGGAAGACCTCTTCCGGTTCATGGCCCGTTACAAGATGAACACCTACATGTATGGTGCCAAAAGCGACCCTTATCATTCACGCTACTGGGAAAAGCCTTATCCAACCACGATCACGGATCAAGAAAAGGAATTGGGCTACCTGTCACAGGACATGCTTCGCTCCATGACCGACGTCGCCCACCAATGCAAGGTCAACTTCATCTGGGCCATCCATCCAGGACAGGCCTTTACCGACTCGACTAAGACCGACGTCCTCGACAAGATCATGAAGAAATACGAGGACATGCATCGGCTCGGCGTACGACAGTTCGGTGTCTTCGTGGATGATGTCGGCGTACCCGACGATGAGCCTACGCTCCGGTTGGGAGCCAACAGGCTAACCCAACTGCAAGAACGCATTGACCAACGGTGGAACACGAAAAAGGCAAACCCTGCCGACACGGTGAAGCCGCTCCACTACGTCCCCCAACTATACGCCTACTCGTGGGTGAATGAGAAAAAGGCTGTGAATTTCTTCAAGTCATTGAGCAACACACCTGCTAAGATCAATATCTATATCACGGGCAGGGCAGTCTGGACAGTGCCCAACAGCAAAGACCCAGAAAAGGTGAGCTCATGGCTCGGGCGCGACGTGGCTTGGTGGTGGAACTACCCCTGCAACGACAACGACATGGACAAGCTCTTTATGTTAGACACCTACCGCAACTTCGACGATGAGGCACATATCGACCGCAACGCTACGATGGAGACGAACCTGCGGGGCGTCAAGACGCTCATCAGCAATCCTATGCAACAAGGTGAAGCCAGCAAGGTGGCTCTGTTTAGCGTAGGCGACTATGGATGGAACAGGACGGACTTCGACAATGAGCAATCATGGATGGCCTCGCTTCGTGCGGTGTTTGGTCATCGCTGGCAATCGGCATTCTGCCTGCTGCCCAACCTGAGCACCTACGACCAATCCACAGCGCTGTCCGACCTGATCAGACAGTACAAGGCTGCCCCTACCTGCCAGCAACGCGCCTCAGCCTTGTCACAACAGCTGAAAACACTTGCCAACGCCTGCGACACATTGGCTGAGATGGGACAATCGGACATAGCGTCCGACCGTCTGCTGTGGCGTGAAATACAGCCGTTTACAGACAAGGTGGGTGACATGTGCCGCTATGCGGAAGCCCTGGTAGAAGCCCTTTCCCATGGAAACAGTGCCAACATGGATGCAATCGTGAAGAAAGTAGAAGCGATCGATACCAATACTAAATATCAATTCAAGGTGCTCAACGGGATGGGCGAAGATATCAAGCTCTCGCAGAAAGAGGCGAATCCTTCTGCCAAGGTGCTGCGCCCCTTCTTAGACTGGCTCGTTAAGCAACTGTCCCGTCCAACCGTAAAATAAAACCGTGAAGGAGTACAGAGTCGAGGATACATCCGCGATTCGCCCGCGAAAGCTGATGACATATAAGAATCTCGGATAGATTTCCTGAGATTCTTATATGTTATATCGATAAAATCACTATATTTGCAACCAGCAATGGAGAGGGATCGGCAGATCCAGCCAACAAGTCCACTGCTTTCAAACCAGTACAAAGAGGGAACAGCTCTCTATTGAGAATCATTATCTATCTAAACAATAAGTATCATGAAAGTAAAGTATTTGATGATTGCCATCATGGCATTTGTATTGGCAGGAAGCGCTTCAGCCAAGAAAGTGAAGAACCTCCCACAGACCGAAAGGCAGTATTGGGCAGGATTATGTTACAAAATCGCGCAACCAATCTTGGAAAACATGAGCAAAGGGGAATTGCAAAAGAACATGACCCTTGAGCTCAGTCCCCATTGGGATGGCAGGAATGTCAAGGTATCCTACTTAGAGGCATTCGGCAGACTCATGGCAGGTATCACGCCCTGGTTGGCCTTGCCAGATGACGGGACACCAGAGGGAAAGCAACGCAAGCAACTGCATGACTGGGCCATCGCTTCTTACAAGAATGCCGTGGACCCACAGAGTCCTGATTATCTTCTATGGAAAGGAGAGCTCCAGATCTTAGTGGACGCAGCCTACTTGGCAGAGAGCTTCCTACGTGCCCCGGAGTCTACCTGGTATCAACTTGACAAGACGACGCAGCAACGATATATCCAATGCTTCAAGGGATTGCGCGTCATCCGCCCTGCCTATAACAACTGGCTCCTCTTCCGGGCTATCATTGAAGCCTTCTTCCTCTCCATTGGCGAAGAGGCTGATATGTACGTGCTCAGGGTTGCATGCTGCAAGATCAATGAATGGTACTTAGGGGATGGCTACTATTCCGACGGACCAGAAATGGCATTCGATTATTACAACGCCTATGTCATCCATCCAATGTACATAGAAGTATTGGAGCAATGCGAGAAACATAAGTTCTGGACGCCCGTCAGCTCAAAATTAGCCATTCAAAGGATGCAACGCTACAACACGGTCATGGAGAGACTGGTATCCCCAGAGGGCACCTATCCTGGCTATGGACGGTCATTGGTCTATCGCATGGGAGCCTTCCAAACACTCGCCATGGCAGCATGGAGGTTTGGAATGCCAAAGAATATCAGCAATGGACAGGTACGCAGTGCCATTACCGCTGTCATGAAGAACATGTTCAAGGTTGACGGCAACTTCGACGAAAAAGGATTCCTGCGCTTAGGCTTCGTTGGCCATCAACCCAATCTTGCCAATTCCTATACCGACAACGGAAGCCTGTATATGACCTCCCTCGTCTTCATGCCTTTAGGACTGCCAGCGGACGCACCTTTCTGGACAGACCCGGCAGAACCATGGACATCTCAGAAAGCATGGAGCGGAAAGCCATTCCCGATCGATGGGCATGTTTCTCTGAAAACAGAGAAGTAAACAAGCTAAAACAGAGAAGCGATTAGAAACAAAAATAAGGGTGACTATTCTCACGAACAGTCACCCTTTTCGCTATTTTATTAACAATTATCGACACACCAAGTATTTTCATTTGCATTCCAGCAAACTACTTTATCTTGCATGTTAGATTAGGCATAGTTGATTTCTAATAGGTTCGTGATGCAAAGGTACGACAAAAAATGATCTCCTCAAAGCCGATATAGGCAAAAAGTAGACAAAACAAAGGAATACAAAAGTGTAAATTGCAGAATATCAAGTAATTGACTTTTTAAACAAATCTTAAAAAAGTAGATTACATAGAAGATATGAAGATGCATTTATCCGCTAAAAAAAAGCTTTTATCTACCGATCTCCTTCACTTTCTTCTCAAAATCTTCTTTATTTCCCAAAGCATTGCTCTTCACTTTAGAACGATAATTATAGATCGTGGAAGAAGAATAATGCAAGAACTTGCAGATCTGGGAACTGTCTTCCACGCCTAACCGGATCAGGGCAAAGATTCGGATTTCCGTAGGGAGTGACGTAGAATTCTTCACCTTGATTCTCGCCTCTGGCAGCAACAAGGCATTAAACTCTTCGACGAAATTAGGGAACAGGTGTAAGAAGACGGAGTCAAAATAGGCATAGAGTTCTTCAAGATCTTTCTTCAATAGGTCAGGTGATTTCATCATCTGCAGGAGTTCCTCACTATCCCCATCCTTAATTTTCCTTGACACATTCTTGCGGTATTGATCAATCTTGTCCACATAGAGTCGGCAGATTCCCAAGAACTTCCCAATATACTCTTCCTTAATCCTATTCTGCTCATTCAGGTGCAGGTTCAAGTCTTTCAACCGTCCATTCACGTCCTGTAAGTCCAAATGCGCATTGGCAAGACTCTTCTTCCCTCTCTCCAAATAGAACAAGGTGATCGTAAGGAAGAGGACCAAGACGCTAATGGCGATGACCAATACCGTCAAGATATGATTGGAGTGTTGTATCTCTTGCCTGTTTGCCTCATCCATGTCCGTTAACCATTGGTACATGTCCAAGTTTCGCTGTGGTGCATTAAATTTTTTGTTGCACTCCCAAGTAAAATGAGCATAACGATAAGCACGTTTCAGATTTCCTTTTTCCTGGAACATCTGTGCTAAATGGAAGAGGGCGCCCTGGTTCATGGCTGCTCCATGTAAGTCGGTCAGGGCAGATTTCAGCGTCCAATACTGCGCCCCTCTGAAATCATGCAAGGAATCGCATAGCACGCCATAGTTATAGGCAGCCATCGCATAGTCATGTGTCCCCTCTCCTACTTTCTTGATCCACGTCTCCACGATTCTCTTGGCTTCCATGAAATTCTTGTCAGACATCGCCAATTGCATCTTCGTGTCTAAGAACGAAAGGATATTGTCATCTCCATAGACCTGCATGGAATCACAATATTGGCGGGTCTTTTCACGATAGGCACGCCGATATTCAGGAAGATTAGAATGGACACTGAGCTGAGAGTATAAGTTATAATAAGAACGGTAATAGGAATACCATTCTTTCTTTGTCCTAAATTGGTCCTTTGCAATCCGATTGAGCGCATGATTCGCTTCCGCTGTATAGCCATTGGAACCTGCACGATAAGCGAGTTCCATGAGGCAGGCATTCATCCAATCCCACCGTTCCAATGCCTCAGAATAGGTTACGCATTGCTCCAAATAATACATGGCGGAATCGTTTTGATAGTAGTCATAAGCCGCATAAAGCGCAAAGGCAGTATGGACACGGTCCATACGGGTTGAGCTGTGCTGATACCGGAAACGCAGGGCAGCCAATTCGGATTCTTTTTTCTCCACTAACTGCGGAAAATTCCGCATTGACTTATTCAATTCCCGATACAAGTCATCCAGATTCTCTGTGCACCGTCCTTCCAAAGGGAAGAGGATGCACACGACAAGCAAAGCCTTCCATAATCCTTTCATACCTTCACACATCTTATATGAACTCCGATTGATGATACAAAGGTACAAATAATTTTCGAGCAAGACTTACGGAACTTGCGATTAATTCTTTTTTAACGATGTACAGGGGCATTCTCTTGTGATGTCTCGCCTGTGGAAATAAAATTTTCGACATTTATTTTGTATTTCTCCCAGTTTGCTGTATCTTTGCACAAAACGAACCATAAAAACAAGCAAATATGTTAGGAACACAAGAAATCATCATCATTGCATTGTTATCCTTTTACTGTTCGGAGGCAAAAAGATTCCCGAGCTGATGAAAGGATTAGGCAAAGGCGTAAAAAGTTTCAAGGATGGGATGAATGGCATTGACAACGACCTCAACCCCGATCCCAAAGATACCCACAAAGAAGATACCAAGAAAATATAGCAGATGGGAGAAGATCCACAAGACCCTGAACTATCCTTTTGGGACCATCTTGACATTTTGCGCGACAGTATCATCAAGATCTTGGTGGTTACCGTCGCATGTGGATTATTGGCATTTTTCTTCAAGGAGACGCTCTTCGAGATTGTACTCGCTCCCAAGAACAGTCAATTCATCACCTATCGGCTCTTAGGCGTCAAGCGATTCGATATCCACTTAATGAACATTGGACTGACAGAACAGTTCATGATCCACATGAAGACAGCCTTATGCTTTGGCATCTTGGTCGCATCCCCTTATATTCTATATGTCTTGTATAAATTTATTGCCCCAGCCCTTTACCAAAATGAAAAGCACTATGCCACGCGCATTGTCTGCAGTGCTTATATGATGTTTCTCTTTGGAGTACTGGTCAACTATTTCCTGATCTTTCCTTTAACCGTAAGGTTCTTGGGAACCTATCAAGTAAGCAGCGACGTAGCAAACATGCTCACCTTAGCATCCTATATGGACACACTTCTGTTCATGAGCCTGGTCTTTGGGATCGTCTTTGAGATTCCCATTATTAGTTGGCTACTTGCGTTATTCGGACTCTTGAAGGCATCCTGGATGCAGCAATACCGACGGCATGCCTTTGTCGTCATCCTCATCATCGCCGCAGTCATCACCCCCACCTCCGATGTCTTTACCCTTGCCATCGTTTCCCTTCCGATTTGGTTGCTTTACGAAAGTAGTATTGTCATCGTAAGGATCACAGAGAAGAAAAGAGCACAAATAAATTCCCCTTCATGAGGATATGACACTTTTTTTTCGTAACTTTGCATCCAAATGTGCACCATAGGAATAAAGGATGAAAGTTGTCGATATCATCAAACAAGATACACAGGAAAGGGGATTCTCTTTTGAGGTCCTTCCTCCTTTGAAGGGGAACGGGACAGGAAACCTCTTCTCTACGATTGAGCAGTTGAAGGAGTTTAAGCCTCATTACATCAATATCACTACCCATCATAGCGAATACGTTTATCATGAATTGGAAGACGGACACTTCGTAAGGCAACGCATACGGCGTCGACCGGGAACCATTGCCATCGCCGCCGCCATCCAAAATAAGTTTAATATTCCAGTCATTCCCCACATCATCTGTAGTGGCGTGACGAAGGAAGACATTGAATATGAGCTGATCGACTTACAATTCCTGGAAATCTCAAACGTACTTTTACTGCGAGGGGACAAAGCAAAAGATGACAGGGTATTCACGCCGACCCCAGGCGGGCATATCCATACCACGGACCTGATCAAGCAGGTCAATCTCTTTAACAAGGGTTTCTTTATGGATGGGACTCCTATCAAGCATCCAGGGGAGCCTTTCTCCTTCGGGGTAGCAGCTTATCCGGAGAAACATGAAGAAGCGCCGAACATGGAAATGGACTTGGAATTCTTAAAACGGAAACAGAATATGGGAGCCACCTATGCGGTCACCCAATTGTTTTACGACAACCAGAAATATTTTAGCTTTGTGAAAAGGGCAAGAGACATGGGCATCACCATCCCTATCATCCCGGGCATTAAGCCCTTGGCAAAACTATCCCAGTTGACTGTCGTTCCCCGTACCTTCCATTGCGACCTTCCCCAAGACTTAGCATTAGAGGTTCTGAAATGTAAGACCGACGAGGATGCCAAGGCGTTGGGAATAGAATGGGCAACCCAGCAATGCAAGGAACTGTACGAGGCAGGCGTAAGAAACATCCATTTCTATACCATGTCGGCAGTAAGTTCTGTCGCAGAGGTGGCTAAACGACTTTTATAAGATGAGATTCGATGACGTGATAGGGCAAGAAGACGTCAAGCAGCGACTGCTACAAATGACGGAAGAGGACAGGATCCCCAATACGATGCTGTTCTGTGGTCCTATGGGCTGTGGCAAGATGGCATTGGCTCTTGCCTTCGCCTCCTACCTGTTAGGCGACAGGGAGAATGGTGATCCCAAGGCAACAGCCATGCTCAGGAAATGGGAGCATCCCGACCTTCACTTCATCTATCCAGTCATCCGACCTGCAGGCACGTCGGCAGAACATAAGATGATCAGTGACGATTTCGCCAAGGAATGGAACCATCTACTTTCCCAGGGGCCCTATTTTACCATAGATCAATGGCTGAACGAAATGAATGCGACCTCCCAACAAGCAATCATTGGCGCAGGGGAGAGCGATAGCATTATCCGCAAGTTGAGCCTGAAGTCCAGCCAAGGTGGGTATAAGATCTGCATCATCTGGCTTCCTGAGCGGATGAACCAGGAATGTGCCAATAAGCTTTTGAAACTACTCGAAGAGCCTCCCCTGCAGACGCTTTTCATGTTAGTATGTGAGGAACCGGAAAAATTATTGGAAACCATCTTGAGTAGGGCGCAACGGATTGACTTCAAGAGAATTGGCGAGGATTCCATCCAACAGGCTTTGGTACAAAAGCGGGGCATTGATGAAGAAAATGCACGACGGATAGCCCGACTGGCAAACGGCAATTGGCTGCAGGCCATCAACCAATTGGACGCATCAAACGAGAACAGGGGCTTTCTCGACATGTTTATGATGCTCATGCGACTCGCCTACAAGCGTGATATCAGGGAACTGAAGAAATGGTCGGAGGTCTCTGCTGGATATGGAAGGGAGAAGCAGAAGCGCATGCTCAGCTATTTCTCACGGATGATCCGTGAAAACTTCATGTTCAACTTCCACCAGCCTAGCCTCATCTATATGACGCAGGAAGAAGAGAACTTTTCAAGGAACTTCGCTCGGTTCGTCAACGAATCCAACGTCATTGAGATTACTGAACTATTGGAAAAAGCGCAAAGAGATATCGGGCAAAATGCCAATGGAAAGATTGTCTTTTTCGACTTAACATTGAAAATGATTATTTACATCATGAGGAAATAACCAGGAGAATCCTGCACATAGGACAGGAATCCTACAATATATAATAAAGATACAGATATGGATTACAAAAATATGAAATTCAAAATATGCAATGGCTGTGACCGCGGTCTCTGCCGTGCTGCCTGTGGACGACAGAACAAGCAATTGAACACTTATGACTGGCTTGCTGACGTACCAGGAAATACGCTGTCTACGGATCTTGTGGAGGTACAGTTCAAGAATACCAGGAAAGGGCTTTCCTTTGGCTTTTCAGGAAGCGACCTT
>CAJLYG010000115.1 GCA_905210845.1 uncultured Prevotella sp. | reverse complement strand
GTCCCCTTTTGCTTGCTCTTCCCTTGCCCCCTTTGCTTGCTCTTTCCTTACCCCTTTGCTTGCACGGCTCTGCTGCTTGCTATTTACAATTTACACTATTGCATCCTATTCCTCACTATAGTTTCCTATAGCTTCCTATTGCATCCTATATTTCTTCTATAGCTTCCTATCCCTTCTTTCCCTCTCCTCTCTGCAGGTTTCGTAACGAATTTATTCCTGTTTATTCATTAGTCATCATGACAGGGATGAATACAAATACATAAAAGGACATCGTTAAATTCTCATAAAAAATGTCCTTGGCTCTTGTATATTCAGGTTCGTTATTATATCTTTGCGATATCAAAGTGATATCATATTATACACTAACATTAATACCAAGGATTATGGAAAATCAAGAATTCAAGTTTGAGGGGATGACCATCAATGGCTTCTCTGCATTGACACTACTGATCGTGTTTGGACTCTTAGGCATTGCCTGCACAATCTTCGGAGGAAATACAATTGACAGCGAGAACTATCTGGTAGGAATCCCTGTGTTCGTTCTTGGGGTCCTCATCGTGATTGCTGTCCTATTCAGCTTCAAAGGATTCATCCAACAAGAGCCCAATGAGGCACGAGTCATGATGTTCTTCGGTAAATATCGTGGCACTTTTACGGCTGTAGGTTTTTATTGGGTCAATCCATTTATCAATGCGAAAAAACTATCTCTGCGCGCACGCAATTTAGACGCAGAGCCTATCAAGGTCAATGACAAGATCGGGAATCCGGTCATGATTGGATTGGTCATGGTTTGGAAACTAAAGGACACGTACAAGGCCATGTTTGAAATTGATGCCCAAACCATGGCACAAAGTACAAATGCGATCGCGCGTGATGTCAACACGATCATGAGAGCTTTCGAAAACTTCGTCAAAGTACAGAGTGATGCCGCCCTTCGACAAGTAGCGGGCATGTACGCCTACGACGAAGAGGATATTTCAAGCAAGGAACTGACGCTACGTGGAGGTGGAGATGAGATCAACAAGCAACTGGAAGCCAAGCTCGACGAGCGCCTGGCCATGGCTGGTATCGAAGTCGTGGAAGCCCGTATCAACTACCTTGCCTATGCGCCAGAGATCGCAGCCGTCATGCTACGTCGACAGCAAGCTTCAGCGATCATCTCCGCACGCGAAAAGATCGTGGAGGGAGCGGTCAGCATGGTAAAGATTGCCCTTCAAAAACTTTCTGATGAGAATGTCGTTGACTTGGATGACGACAAGAAAGCAGCTATGGTAAGCAATCTCATGGTCGTGCTTTGCGGAGATGATACCGCGCAACCTGTCGTCAACACGGGAACATTAAACATGTAAGCCATGAGGGCAATAGACGTTTCTCAACTGTAAATACATGAAAGAAAAGGAAAACAAGTCGAAAAGTTTCATCTTGCGCATCGATTCCGAAACGATGGAAGCCATTGAGAAATGGGCTGCTGATGAGTTCCGTTCTACGAACGGACAACTGCAGTGGATCATCACGGAAGCGCTGCGCAAGAATGGACGATTACCGAAAAAGCAAAAAGAAAAAAACGAAAACAGGAAAAACAAACAAGGTAGCGATGCTTAAAAGGCCTCACGATACTTGTTCTCATCCTTATCCTCAAGCATAGAAAGGTAGCTCTGATAACGGCTTTCTGCTATATAATGCTCTTCCACCGCCTTTCGCACTGCACAGCCGGGCTCGTGAGTATGCGTGCAATTGTTGAACCTACAACTCTTTGAGAAGTGGAAGATTTCCTTAAAGTAGCTTGTCAATTCTTCCTTTTCGATATCAAAGGTCCCAAATCCCTTAATGCCTGGGGTATCAATCACAAATCCCCCCTCGGGCAAGGATAGCATCTCACTGAACGTGGTCGTATGCATGCCCGTGTTATGGGCATCGCTGATCTCTGCCGTTTTCAGATGGGCCCCTGGAAGGAAGAGATTGATGAGGGTTGACTTGCCCACGCCACTGTTGCCACTCAGCAATGTCACCTGATCCTTCAACAAAGGACGGATCTTGTCGATCCCCTCTCCCGTGGATGCAGACACCTCAAAGCATTGATATCCGATTGTATCATAGAGCGTCATCATCATCTGCTCATAATGCAATTCTTCTGCATCCAACATGTCCATCTTATTGAAGACAAGGACTACCGGTACACGATAAGCCTCAGCACCTGCCAAGAACCTATCGATAAATGTCGTGCTGGTTTGCGGATAGTTCACTGTCACCACAAGAAACACCTGATCAAGGTTGGCGGCAAGGATATGACTTTGCTTGCTGAGATTAGGCGACTTGCGAATGATGTAGTTCTTCCTGTCCTCAATTGCCGTAATAAACGCAGTATTCTCCTGGTTTATCAATATTTCGACATGGTCACCCACAGCTACCGGATTGGTGCTGCGGATGCCTTTTAGCCGAAAATTGCCCTTGATCTTACATTCGATAACCTGTCCATCATCCGTTTGGACGGTGTACCAGCTACCTGTATTCTTAATGACAAGTCCTTTCACGCCTTACACTGTCATGATTTCCTTATTCTTGGCAGCGATCAGGTCATCAATTTTCTTGATGTACTTATCATGTGCCTTCTGAAGTTCTGCCTCGGCATCCTTTTCATTGTCCTCTGACAGCCCATCCTTGATTGCCTTCTTCAACTTCTCCTTGATCTCGCCACGGACATTACGCACTTCCACCTTGCTGCGCTCGGCGATCTTGGCACATTGCTTGGCAAGCTCACGGCGACGCTCCTCAGTAGGCTGCGGAATAGCGAGCCGGATTACCTCTCCATTGTTCTCCGGCGTGATCCCTACGTCACTGTCCATGATACCTTTCTCTATATCTTTGATCTGCTTCTTGTCCCATGGGCGAATCGCGATGGTACGCGCGTCAGGGGTAGACACTGTCGCAACCTGATTCAAGGGAACCATAGATCCGTAGGATTTCACTCTGACACCATCTAAGATGGCAATATTGGCCCTGCCAGCACGAATCCGCGCCAACTGCTCCTCAAGGTACATGGCTGCCATTTCCATGCGCTCGCCTGCGTCCTTTAGTGTTGATTTAACGTCTAACATATTTTTGGTATTAATATTATGTCCTACAAATTTAGGGATTAATTTTTAAAATGCCAACTGATTGGATATAATTTTAGCAATCTTTTCGAGATATCGCTTGTCAACAGCATCAAAAGCATCCAACTCCTTGCTATCAATATCGATTTCCCCATAGACCTCACCGACTGGATTCAGCAGCGGGACGACAATCTCTGACCGTGACAAAGAGGAGCAGGCGATATGCCCAGGGAACTGTTCCACGTCAGGAACAATGATCGTCTGCTTTTGCTCCCAGGCCGTCCCACAGACTCCTTTCCCCTTTTGGATATGCATGCAGGCGACACTTCCCTGAAAAGGTCCCAGTTGCAGTTCTCCATCATTGACGCAATAGAATCCCACCCAGAAGAAGCGTTCCGGGAAAATTTCCTTCAGGGCAGCGCTCACATTGGCCATCACGCCTACTGTCTGGTGTTCCCCACTGACCAAGCTCGTGATTTGCTGGCAAAGCAATTCATATTTCTCTTCTTTCTCCATGATTTCCTCTCAGTTGATACTTATCGGTACTCGACATTTGTTACTTTCAGCAATTCTTGATAACGGGGGCAAGTCCGCTCATGGTCATTGATGATCCCGATGGCCTGCAGATGGGAATAGAGGATCACGGATCCCAAATACTTGAATCCACGTTTCTTCATGTCTTTTGCCAAGGCATCCGAGAGCTCATTATGGGTTTCCCAGTCTCCTTCTTCCTGATGGCGATGGTAGACGAGTGTCTTTCCCTTCGTAAATCCCCAGATATAGTGATCAAAGCTACCGAACTCCTCTGCGATGCCCATGAAGCATTGGGCGTTATGAATCATGGCACGTATCTTACGGGGAGAGCGGATCATGCCTGCCACGCCCATGATCCTTTCAACATCCGCGTCGGTGAACTTCGCTACCTGCCGGAAGTCAAAGTCAGCGAACACGCTGCGGAAAACCTCACGCTTCTTCAACATCAGCTCCCAACTAAGGCCACAAGACATGGCCTCAAGAACCAGGAACTCATAATGCTTGATCTCGTCATGAACAGGAACACCCCATTCCTCATCATGATACTTCTTCAAGAACGGACCCACCGCCCAGGCGCAACTACTCATCGTCTATTACTTTTTGCCTGCAAAAATAGTAAAAATACATTAACATCACCCTTAAAACGGAAAAAACAAAAGCATTTTCAGCAAAAAACATTGTTAGAATTGAGAGAATTCGCTAACTTTGCTGCTACAGAACGCGTAATCCAACATGGCCTCTCACAATTCATCACCGATCATAGTGCCAAAAGAATGGGACGAAAACACATTCCATGAGCTTTATAGACAATATTATAAGGCGCTGGCGAGTTATGCCTATCAATTTGTAGGCGTTGATGAAACGGCAGAGGACATTGCCCAGGACGTGTTTGCTATACTTTGGGAAAATAAAGGCAATTACGACAATCTTGCTGCCTTAAAGGCTTTTCTTTATAACACGACCAGGAATAAAGCAATAGACATTATCAGGCATCGCCATTCGCAAAAAAGATATATGAACACAGCAATGGAAAACAACATGCCTTTCCACCTCAACCCAGATGGAGAAGAAGAATTCTTCAGCGAAGAAATATACCGTCAACTCTTTATTGCCATCAATGAACTGCCAGAAAGACAGCGGGAGATTTTCATCCTTAAAATGGAAGGCAAGAAATATAAGGATATCGCCCATGAACTGGAAATCTCCCTATCGACCGTCAAGACACTCAGGCAAAGAGCGCTCAACACATTGAAAAAGAAGCTACACCAGGAAACTTTCACCTTGCTCCTTCTATTATTTCCATAATTTTTAGAATTATTGCATATCTCCTGTCATCCTTTTTGGGCCCCTTTACGATTTAAGGCTATAAAAGCAATAACAGATGAAGACAGAAGGGAAGGATTCCATCAATACATGGATACGGAAGCTCCTCATGGGGCAGGCTTCTGAAGAAGAAAAGATCCGCATTGAATCATGGGCGCGAGAGAAAGAAGGCAACCGAGAAATGCTGGATAAGCTCTTAACTTCAGATGATTTCGAGCAGAGATATTCTCTTTTCGAACATTTTGATACGGAAAAAGGTTGGATGAGATTCCGACACAAGAACTTTCCTGCTTCCCTGGATCCCCAAGGCCTTCAAAGCCCAGGAGGCTCCTTTGACCCCTCGGGAGAAGCAGCAAACAAAGCCAGACCATGGTGGTATCACCTTCAGGATCCATTGCGTACAGCAGCCGCAATCGCCATTCTTATCATAGGAGGGGCAATCTTCTATACACATCGGCATACAGAAAGAACCCCATTGCCACAACTGACATCAGAAGAACAGCTTGCAAGGGAAATGTCACAAAAGGAAGGCAAGAATGGTGCCACCCTGACATTAGGCAATGGGCGGAAGATCACATTAGTCTCAGAACAAGGCATAGATGACAGCACAGAAGCCATCCTTTCCGAAAGCGGAAAAGATGGAGAATACCAAAATCAACTAAGGACAGAGCGTGGACACGAATTTTACGTTACGCTACAAGATGGCACTCGTGTGCACCTTAACTATAATACCACATTAAAGTACCCCGTCAAATTTGACAATTCAGACCGTACGGTCTACCTGCATGGGGAAGCTTATTTCCAGGTTGCGAAGGATTCCAAGCGACCCTTCCACGTCATCACTGACAATGGCATGATCACAGAGTACGGCACTACCTTCAACATCAACACTACTGTTCAGGACGGCACGACACAAGTTGTATTAGTTGAAGGCAGTATCAGCGTAACGACACGCCAAGGGAAAGAACGTTTTCTAAAGCCCGGGCAAATGGCTATGCTGTCACAAGGACGGGACATCTCTATCAACAAGGTCGATGTCAAAGCTTTCACATCTTGGAATATCGGATACTATCAGTTCGAGAACTGTACGCTTGAGAAGCTGATGTCCGTGATGAGCATGTGGTACGATCAAGAAATCACCTTTGGCTCAGATGAGATTAAGGAGATGAAATTCACAGGAAGCATCGACAGGTACAAGCCGCTGAGCTCAGCTCTTGAAGCCATTCAATATGCAACAGGGCTCAAGATCAGCAAGAACGATCGCACGATCACTATTTATAGATGATTCTATTTAGAACTTATAATTAATAAAAGCTTTATGAAAGATCCCCTCAAACAAACACAGAAAGCAATGAAATGCTATTTAATGATTCTGCTATGTTGCCTTCCTCTTTTAGGAAATGCACAGGCTGTTGAGACAAAGAAAGTGACGATTAACATGGAATCAGGCACACTCGTCCAGTTTTTTGAGCAAATCAGGAAACAAACAGGGCTTGATTTCATCATGTCTTCCGAGGCACAGCCATCTGGTTCCAGAAAGGTTACCGTTCATGTGACCAACCAGCCCGTAGGCAAGGTGCTGGATCAAGTGCTCGGACAACTTGGATACACCTACGGCATCAGGAATGGCTTTATCACATTAAAAGTCAAAAAGGGTAAGATGACAGGACAAGTCTTGGATAAAAATGGTGAGCCCATCATCGGAGCAGTCATCAGAGTGAATGGAGAAACCAAGCCAGGTGCTATCACAGACGTGGATGGGAAGTTCTCTATCGAAGTGCCCAATAGCCATTCGGACATTACTGTTTCCAGCATTGGATATGAAAATACCCATTTTAAGGCTGTTCTCAACAAATTGGTTCGCATCATCTTAAAAGAAGACGAGCATCGCCTTGACGAACTGGTCGTTGTTGGATATGGTACTCAAAAGAAATCTGCCCTGACCAGTAGCATAGAAGTTGTTAAAGGTGAAGATCTCATCAAGGTACCTACCCCAAACCTGGACGAAGCCCTCAAAGGCCAAGTAGCAGGATTATCTGTCATGTCCTCTACGGGTGATCCAGGATCACCTAAGGAAGCATCCATGCGCATCCGTGCCGTTACGGGCGCAAACGCATCCCCTCTGCTCGTCATTGATGGAGTACCGCGCTTCTCGGAATACACATCAGATGGAGAACAACGCTTAAGTGACCTCAATCCGGATGATATCGAGAGTATTTCTGTACTCAAAGACGCTGCTGCTGCAGCCGTATATGGCGTTCGCGCAGCCAATGGTGTCCTTCTCATCAAGACCAAGCGAGCAAAAGGGGACTCCAAGGTACGAGTCAACTACCGGGGTGAGTATGACATTCAAAAATCAACCCATCTCCCTCACTTTCTCAATAGCTATGAATTTGCGAAGCTATATAACAAGGCAGTTGAAGGACAACCTAATGTCCATCCTTATACAGATGAGGAACTGGAAATGTTACGCACCCAATCCAATCCTGATGAATACGCCAACTCGAACATGCTTGATTACCTGAAAAACCATGGTTATTCAACAACCCATTCCTTAAACATATCCGGTGGCAATCAATTTCTCAGATATTATTTTTCAGGAGCATATACCAAGACCATGGGATTATATAGTGGAGTTGGAAATGACAGATTCAATTATGCTGCACGCATGGATGCCACCCTTCTGAAAGGATTGACGTTTTCCATTGATTTCAGTGGGGTTAGATCCTCTAACAAGAATACCAGTTACGCCACTATTGACCAAGCTTATTCCTATTCTGCAGTACAGCCCCTCGTCCTCTCCAATGGAGAACTGGCAAGCATCAATGGGAGCAACCCCCTGACATCTGTATATGGCATAGGAGGGTACACGAAGAACACCATCAAGATGAACACGATTACGGCTAAGCTTAATTGGGAACTCCCTTGGATCAAAGGATTATCCGTTTATGTCCGCACCACAATGGACAACAACAACTCCATCAACAAGAGATTCGACAAGCCCGTGGCCCTGTATATGTATGACACGAAGAAAGATGAGATCGTCGTTGACCCTAATACGATTTATCCCAAGGCAAAGATTTCCCTTTATCAGATGGATCGTTTCGTAGACAACATGTTATTAGAAGCGGGAATCAACTATGATCAGACTTTTGATCAGAAACACCATGTAACGGCATTGCTTGTCGCTAACTACCAAGACTATAAGAACAAATCCATGGATGGAACCAACAGCGACTTGCCTGGCGTTTACCCTGAAGTGCTGGGCTCTTCTACAACTGCTACCTTACATGGAGCAGAAAGTGAGGTACAAAGAGCTTCGCTCGTAGGTCGCGCAACTTATAGTTACAGTGATAGATACTTTACCGAATTCAATTTCCGTGAGGATGGCTCTGCAAAGTTCCATCCAGACCATCGATGGGCTTTCTTTCCAAGTTTCTCTGCATCGTGGATCCTCTCTCGGGAAAGCTGGTTTAGAAATTGGAAGCAGAAAGTCTTGAGCAATGTCAAGTTCCGTGCATCTACAGGTTTGCTTGGAAGAGACGGGGGCATCAGTGATTATTCCTACTTGCTCCGATATATCTATTCTTCCAACAACGGATATAACCTTGGAGGCACACATACTCCAGGAGTTGTCGTCGCTACCGGTAATTATCCTAATAAGGACTTGGAATGGGAAAAAAGCAGGGACTATAACCTTGCCATTGACCTTGGATTCTGGAACAACAGGTTTGGATTGACATTCGAATATTATTGGCGCTATCGCACGAATATGTTACAAAGTGCCCCAAGCTATCTCTATCCTTACTCGACAGGTACCAATGGGAGCGTACCTTATATGAATTTTGGCAAGGTCAAAGCATGGGGATACGACTTAACGATAACCCATCGCAATGGGATCAGGGATTTCCATTATGACGCACAATTCATTCTCTCCTTAGGCAGGGATAAGATTCTCGACTATGGAGACGAATCAGCAGAGTTGGAAAACCTGAGATATAAAGGTCACAGCACAGGAACAATTTGGTTATACGAAGCACTGGGATTATTCCAATCACAAGAAGAAATTGACAATTATGAGCTGAATCAAGACCAATCCAGAAAAGGCAAGAACCTGACCATCAAGCCTGGGGATATTAAATATAAGGACCAAAACGGGGATGGCGTTCTTGACCGCTATGACCTTGTTGCTTATAAAAGCGGTGCTTATCCAGACTTTACAGGGAGCTTAAAATTAGGATTCAATTGGAAAGGACTATTCTTTAATATGATGCTCCAAGGAGTTGCTGGATATAAACAATACATTTCAGAATCCTACACTTTGGAGAATGGCAGTATTGTAAAATACCAGGACTATCACCTAACAGACTGCTGGACGCCTGATCATCCCAATGCAGAATATCCTCGCGTTAAGATGGCGACTTCAGCGGACAACAACAGGAAATCCTCTTCCTTTTGGCTACGAGACAATAGCTTTATACGCCTTCGTTCCCTGAACATCGGATATCAAGTTCCCAGGCGATATCTACAACATTTGGGAATCACTTCCCTGTCTCTCACCCTTTCCGGAGGTAACCTCCATACTTGGAGTAAGCTGAAGCACATGGACCCTGAGTCTCACTTAGGATACCCCATTCAACGTTCCTACGGCGCAAGCTTTCATATTGGTTTCTAAACAAAAACATTAAAAAAGAAAAAAAATGAAAAAGTATATATATACGGCTTTACTAACATTAGGAACATGGATGTTCTGCAGTTGTGACAGTATTTTCAAAGACGAACCGGTTGACAAACTTACTGAAGAAAGCATCTGGGAGAGCGATATTCTCCTTGACGAATATTCATTGGCCTGGTATAACAACATGAGCAAAGGATGGAAGAGCCTGATGAACTCCAGC
>CAJLYG010000114.1 GCA_905210845.1 uncultured Prevotella sp. | reverse complement strand
AAAGTATAGCATATTACTTTCCTGTCGACATCATCAGCCCGGAGATCTCATTGATCCGATCCTGACATTCATCAAATGCCATGGAATAGATGATGGGGAAAATGGACGATGCAAAGAATCCAATACAGCCAATGCATACCATGTCGAACGTAGGATGGGAGACAAAAGCTAAGAGGAGAATGGAAAGGACCGTCGCAATGATATTTACCTTAAAGTACTGAGACGCCTTTACTTTGGCAAGGAGAACAACGCCTAACATCGCACCAACCGTTCTGCATAAAAAGTAGATTTGTGGAGCGAACTTTACTTCTTCTGGTTCCCACGCAAAACGGGATGCCATAATCTTCGAGCTGATGAAGTTGGTACCTACGTCTATGCCTACAATGAAGAAAATACCGAAAAAGAGCAAAAGGACTGTCTGCCTCTTCAGTAGAGTCAACGAACCGGTCACAGATGAGTGTTGGCTACCGCCTGTCTCTCTCGTAATAGGGGTTAAGGCTAACCATATCGCTGAGACGATGGTGATGCATCCCAAGATGGGAAAGCAATAATACCAATGATCATTGCCAAAGTGGGTCGTTGCTAACACCACGAATTCCGGTCCTAACAAGGATGAAATTGCCTTGATGACTTGCCCTGCCGTCAAGCTACTTGCCATCAGCTTTTGATTGGTCACGACATTCTGAAGCAGGGGATTGAGCGACACTTGGAGCACGGCATTCCCTATGCCAAGTAGCATATAGGCAAGCAGGCAGGTCACGCTATCATAGCTCACCAAGGGCAAGAACATACCCACGACGGTGATGGTCAAGCTAACCATCACCGTATTCTTGCGCCCGATCCGGTTCATCAGGTTCCCGCAAGGAATCGCAAGAAAAAGAAACCAAATAAAGACAAAGGAAGGTACCAGCCCTGTCATCGTCGAGGACCATTCGAAGGAGTGCTGCATATAGTCGGATGTAATACCTACGATATCGCAGAATCCCATGACAAAGAAGGCGGTCAGTACCGGAAGTAGTTTTGATATGGATTTTGTATTATTCATGATGACTAAGATTGATGATCCATGTGCATAAGTGCGAAAGCATAAGCTCCCTTCATGGTGGAAGTGCTGGCTCCATCTTCGCTTACGGCGATGATGGTTCTGCGCACAGAGTGGTAGGGCACCTTGCGCCCGGAAATAGGTGATACAACTTCCTGGTCATGCCCATTCAAGAACTCGTTACGTTCAGCACGGTCTTCCCAGTTGAATACTTTCATTTCTACCCTGTCAAATAGCTGTCCATCCATCATGGCAAGCTTCCCCCTCAACACTTCGAGCATGCTTGGCAAGATATAGTGGGATGCTCCGGCGATGCCTCCTCCAATGACAACGATCCCGTCGATCATGTCTAAGGCATGGGCGATGGCAACCCCGGCAACCTTTCCTAACTCGGCAAAGGATTCCTTTGCTGCCAGTTGGTTTCCATCACGGGTACCTTCGGCAATATCAAAGATATCCTTGGGCGTAAGTGTACACGAGTTAATGCCCGCTTTCTCGCCATACACGCGCACCACAGCTCGCTTCGAGACGCTCTCTTCTGCGATCAGGTCTGGATACTTGGCATTCTGACTGAGCCAGACATCCCCTCCACATCCATTGTCTCCTGTCAGCAGATGCCCGTCGATGACGACACCACAACCAAATCCAGTTCCGATGGTGATGCCAATCAGATGATGGTAGGTCCGTTTATTCCCTGCCTTCCGTAAGGCATCATTGACACGAGGTAACATTCCAGATGTCGCTTCCCCGAAAGCAAACAAGTTGCCGTCGTTTTCCATATAGACAGGGATATGGAACCAGTCTTCGAGAATAGGACCTAAAGGTACCCCTCCCCGGAAAGCCGGGAAGTTGGGCAGGTCACCAATCACCCCGTTTGGATAGTCTGCAGGTCCAGGGAAGGCAAAGCTAATGGCAACAGGAGGCGTATCCACGCTCTCCTTGACTTGCTCGAAGCCGTATTTCATGGTATTCAAGCACTGGTCAAGGTCATCACTCACAGTATCTATCCGTATGGGCTTTACCACTTGACGGTTGCCCTTAATAGCAGAGAATACCATGTTGGTACCACCTGCATCCAATGTCATTACCGTTCTTTCGTCATCTTCATACATAATATATCGGATATGAATGGTTTCCGTTCAACTATATCATTTGCTCTCGCATAAAACATTTAATGCCTTACATAAGCCTTGATGGTCCCGCAAAGCTGACCTTCTGAAGCGCCATAGGGTCGGATGGTATAGGTGCCAATGCCCGCGGGGATAATAAATGTCTCTGCATAATGGACGATAAAAGGCTCAAAGCGTCCTTCCGGACTTTCCACGATCGCCTCCTCTCCTTCTACCAAGTTGAGCACGTTCACGCTATCGCCCGTATGATGGACGACCGGAACCTTGAACCAATGGCGACGTGTCTCAATGAACTCATTGGGATGCAGTCCCGTACGCTCTTCACGCCATCCGTTTCCTTCAGCCACGGTCTCTACCTGATTGATCAGATGATTACGCGCATAGGTCGTATCTCGCCCGAAATCAATCACATGGCTCCCTCGCTCAACGTTAATCGGCCTTGGCTTGCCATCGAGTCCTAACCTTTGCCAGTCCCAAAGCTTGAACGTGAACAGGCTTGGGGTAGAACTGATCTCCAAAACGAGCGACCCAGCCCCTGAACAATGAACAGTCCCTCCAGGAATGAGAAAATGATCATGCTTCTTGGCTGGCCAACGGTTGACGTATTTTTCTGCATCGAAGACAATTTCTCCCCGTTGCGCTTTCCGCAAGTCATTTATCATGTCTTCCGGATGTATGTCTTCTTTCAAGCCCAAGAACACGGTTGCCCCAGGCTCACAGTCCAAAAGATAATAACTTTCGTCTTGGGTGTAATGGATCCCAAAGTTCTGGTGGACAAATTCCGTGGTAGGATGCACTTGTAGGCTCAGGTTTCCGCCCTCTACTGTATCGAGGAAATCGAAACGGATGGGAAACTCCTTGCCAAAACGAGCTTCAACAGGCTCTCCAAGCAGTTGTCGGGACCGTAGTAATACTACGTTGATAGAGGGCATCTCAAACCGGATACCCCTCACGTCCAGATATAAACTGTTCTCTTCGGGGACACAGTCGAAACACCATCCGAAATTAGCCATCTTTTCATCGAGCCCGCACACTTTTTTCATCCATTGCCCACCCCAAGGGGCTGGGTCGAAGAAAGGAACGACACGGAAGGGAGAACGTACGGTCTTGTCGATCCCTTCCATAAAGGTACTACGATCGATGAGCTTGGGGTCATTGCTTATATGGGTGTCTAACCAGTAGTCGACAATCCCATAAAGTGAATCCTTATATCGGTCGAGCATCTTCCAGTCGTTGAAATAACCTCGCTTGTATTGCAAGGAAGGAGCATCCGCATGGTTATCTACACCTACCGCCTTTACCTCATGACGCCTGAAGCGTTGCTGGATTTCCCACCTTGCCATGTCAGCATATACCAAGATAGCATCTGATGGAGCCACCAAGTGAGCACCAGTACCCATAATAATGACACTACCCTTGGCAGCCTCCACCTTTCGCTTTACTTCGCGAAGCTTGTCTCGGTCAAAATATTCTGTGAGCGTAAAGTTGGTCATATACCCAAACAACGGGTCATCAGTCATATACCGCGCTGTCATCTCCATGATCTCCTGTTCTGTCTTCATCAGGTCACGAGTATCAATGAACAGGTTCGGGGACAACTTCTGCAACTCATTCGCAACTTCTTCCTCATGGACACCGGAATAGAGGTCTACCACCAAGACATGTTGGCGAAGGCTCTCCGCTAACTTCGCGCGGATAGCATCCCATCCCCTTAGCACATAGCCGTCTATCTGTGTCGACGGGAATTTATCATAGTTTACTGCTCTCATTTTCTGACTTAGTAATTTGAAACCTTGGCTTCTCGCCCACCTTTCCTCACCATGGCAGAGTTAAGGCAAGCTTGCCTCTGTTCATTTTGCTTATCGAAAAAGTCCTATATGTTCATACATATAAAATCTTGTGCAAAGCTATAACATTTCTTTCATATTTCCAAATAAAAAGGATGTATTTTTCAGGGAAAAAATATATCTTTGCAGCAAATATAGCATTTAATCATCATTCCTCATGAAACTTGACCCTACTTCAAAAAAACCATTACATCTACAAGCAGAGGATGTTCTTAGGAAACTGATTACGTCCGAGGAATATAAGAACGGCAAGCTCCTTCCCAATGAAGTGGATTTGTCCAAACAATTATGTATTTCACGCAACACCTTGCGTGCGGCAATCAACCAATTAGTCTTCGAGGGTTTATTGGTTCGTAAAAAGGGACACGGCACCAAGGTAGTCCAAAAGGCTGTCGTGGGTGGAGTGAAAAACTGGCTTAGTTTTTCACAGGAGATGAAGATGTTAGGGGTATCCATCAGGAACTTCGAGCTGCGGGTAGCTTACGAGTCTCCGGGCGAGGAGGTGAGATCTTTCTTTGGCATGGATGCCCTTGATGAAAGGAAGTGCCTGGTATTGGAGAGGGTACGTGGCAAGAAAGAATATCCTTTCGTCTATTTCATCTCTTATTTTAATCCAAAGATCGCCTTTAGCGGGAGCGATGATTTTACGAAGCCCCTTTATGGCATTCTTGAGGAAAATTACCATATCACCGTAAAGACCAGTAAGGAAGCTATCAGTGCTCGCCTGGCTGGGGATATGATTGCCCAAAAACTGGAAATAGAGCCTTCCGACCCTATCCTTATCCGCAAACGCATGGTATACGACGTAGATAAAAAGCCGATTGAATTCAACATCGGCTATTACCGTGCCGATAGTTTCACTTATACGATCGAAGCATCGAGATAGGGCGGAATTAGCAGTCAACTATTTGCTTCATGACGAGATGACCATGTTGACACGACCGCCTGCCACCTTCACCTGCATACGGGCATCTCCTCCATCATACATTCAATCTATTCCATCTGCAAACTTGCGAAAATTATTTGAGATTCACAAGAAGAGAAAAGACGATAATATATTCTAAAATGAAGAATGATGAGTACAGGCATGTTAGCCTCGCGCCCATCATTCTCTTTGGATACCCTGCGGCACACAGCCACTCCGCTTCTTGGAAACGACTATCGGGTTGGCCGACACTATGCTCACGTCAGCCCCTGACCATCGTGATGATCATCTTGAAGCGACGCTTGGCGTAGACACTGTGGCGTGCTCCATTAGGGATGACGAACAACTCACCCGACTTAACCACATGGGGAGTCCCATCTACGCTTAACTCCATTTCGCCATCAACGACCTGGACGACCGCATCGTATGGTGCGGAATGTTCGCTGAGCCTTTGACCCGCATCGAAACTGAACATCGTCACACTGCCAGAGTCGCTATGGATAAGCTCCTTACTGACGACACCACCGTCTGC
This sequence comes from uncultured Prevotella sp., assembly GCA_905210845.1. GTDB lineage: Bacteria > Bacteroidota > Bacteroidia > Bacteroidales > Bacteroidaceae > Prevotella. Next base: position 4,453 of record CAJLYG010000114.1, on the reverse strand, counting down.
ATAATCTACCATGCTGCTCACATTGAACACCTTGCCTTTCTCGAATCTCATAATTATTGTCTCCTATATGCTTAAAATTTATCGTTCATCATTCTGACAACAAAAAGAATGCCACCCCTGCCACATGAGTAAGGTAGTAACATTTGTGACCACCTTTACGATAAAAGTCTATAAAAAGAAAAATGGCATTAAAATTGCAAGATAGAATATAGAATAACATAACGAATATAGACAATGGAAAAGAGAATAGACCTCACACAAACAGTGTACCAGCTCACGGAAGCATATCCAGAGCTTATCGACATCATGGCATCACTCGGGTTTACCGAAATCAAGAAAAAGGCTATCAGACTTTCTGCAGGAAAACTGATAACCATTCCCAAGGGTGCGGCTATGAGAGGGATCAGCATGGACTTAGTGGTAAAGGCCCTACAGGATGGGGGCTTCACTGTAGTGGGAGACGCTCCCGCTTCTGTCGACAATTCCATCCACAGCCATTTGACCGGCCCGTCTGATGAAGCCACCCGGAAAATCAAGTTGCTACTCAAGCGGCTCAACGATGGTGAGCCTATGGAAAGCGTGCGTGCAGACTTTGTGAGAGACTTCAAGGACGTTCCTGCCACAAACATCATGAAGGCTGAGCAAGAGCTTATAGCTGAAGGACAGTCGGCAAAGGAAGTGAAGAAACTGTGTGATGTTCATTCTGCCCTATTCCATAACAAGCGTGAGGACGATCTCCACCATGGCATGCACCACGACCAAGAGAGAATGATGATGGGGCAAGCTGCAGAGAGCAAAGACAAGGCAGCCAGTCTGCGGGCTATCGACGGGCATCCTCTGCAGACCTTCTATCGTGAGAACGATGCGATTGTAAAAGCCCTTGACGAGGTGGAGAATGCTATGAGAAAGGATGCCGACGTGGCGGCCCTCCTTAGTCAGGTCCGCGGACTTGCCATCCACTATGCCAAGAAAGGCGATCTTATCTATCCTTTGCTGAACACCAAGTACGGGATATATGGTCCCTCACAGGTGATGTGGACTATCGACGATGAGATACGCGCGGAAATTTCCTCTCTTCTAAAGCCAGCTGCCAGCCACGACGCACAATGGCTAAAACGCACGGAGGCCCTTGTCGGTCGTGCCCGTGAGATGACATTTAAGGAGAACCGCATACTCTTCCCCGTGTGTGTGGCAAACTTCACTGACGACGACTGGCGTCAGATTTATGTGGACAGCAAGGCGTATGCCATCTGCCTGGGTGTTGAGTCGCCAGCATGGCAAGACGGCGAGGCATTGCTTGCCAAGGAGAAGAAGGAAAACTGCCAAAAAGCCACAAATGTGACCGATGAACTGAGGATAAACATGCCAGGTGGGTCACTCACGGTCAGCCAGCTGACGGCTTTGCTCGACACACTTCCGATGGAGGTGACTTTTGTGGATGCTGACAACATCAACCGCTATTTCAACCAGCCGTTCTCCGCGAAATCTTTCAAACGTCCTCTGGCAGCACTTGGCCGTGAGGTATTTTCATGCCATCCTCCAAAAATAGAGCCGATGGTAAGGGCTATTATCAATGAGCTTCGTGAGGGTAAGCGCGACTGCGTGCCGGTGTGGCTGGAAAAGGATGGACGCACGATGCTTGTCAACTACCATGCCGTGCGCGACACAGATGGCAATTATGTTGGAACAATGGAAACTGTGCAGGACATGGAGGAAGCCAGAAAACACTTCGCGAAATAAGTTGCATCCTGTATTCTTATCACGAGCATACTTAACTATCAATTTCTCAACCGAGAAACGTACGATCAATGAGTGGAAATATGAGGAGGACCGCTGAGGACAGATCGGATCAACCGAGGTGCAGCGCAACTTATTGAGGTGTAGCCTCCATGGGATTGTCAGGCCAATGGTGCTTAGGATAGCGACGGCGTAATTCCTTGCGTACATCAAAATAGGTAGTTTGCCAGAAATTCCTCATGTCGGTAGTAAGTTGCACGGGCTTGAATCCGGGACTCAGAAGTTCCATTAACACAGGCATGCGACCATTGTCCACGCGAGGTGTCTCTGCCATGCCAAAGCACTCCTGCAACCGTACACTCAGCACTGGTGCCTCGGCACCTATCCTGTATTTTACCTTTATCTTACGACCTGAGGGTACTGTCAGGTACGTGGGGGCAAATCGATCGACAGCTTGCTGCTGCTCATAGTCGAGAAGTCCCCACAGCACTTGGGACAAGTCGATCTTACGTAGTTCTGCTACAGTAGTTACGATGCCCCCATCTCTTGTCAGATAGGGAGACAACCACTGGTCGGGATGCTCTAACAGATGGGCGGTAGAAAGGTCGGGCAGGAAAAGTTCGGGATGCCACCCCGCCACTAAGGCTATACGTAACTGCAGGGCTTTTACCGGATCTGACCAATTGAGTAAGCTTTGACCTTCCTTGTTCACGGCAGCGCAAACGGTCCTTAAGAGTAGCCTGTTGTCTATGGATGCTATTGGCTTGCTGTCCATCACTAATACGCCTAACCGTTTCTCACGTTGCGTGATGATCCCTCCACGATGGGTGATCCAAGTGACATGGTCCTGCCAGGAAGCAAGGCGATCAAGATCAGCAACATTCACAGCTGCCGCTAAGTATATCCTACCGCATCCCCGGCTTGCCGTATGAAGTGATGCCACTGCTAACCAGGCGTGCCCAGCGATGGGATCAGAAGCATCAACAGCTGCTTGCTGTCCATCTGCCAATCGGTAATTTCCGTTATGATCCAAAGCCTGGGCTATGCGCTCTGGATAGGCTACTGCCACCAGAACGCCAATATCCTCGCTACTAACATAAGAAGTCCCAGGAGCAACACCCATCATACGGGTATACTCACCAGCGACTTTGTCCACTCGTCCCCATGATCCAATACGTCTCTGGCTGCGAGCTCTTCTTAATTCTGAAATGCGTAGGGATAGGTCGGCGGACGATTCTAAGTCACCCATGGGATCTTTTTCCTCAAGTAAGGCAGCAATATCACATACCAGTTGTCTCTCTTTCTCGTCACGCGCTTGCAACATCATCTTGGCAAGACGGGGATGGCAGGGAAACGTTACCATCTTTCTGCCCACAGAAGTGATCATTCCTTCTTCAGACAACGCTCCCAACAAGGATAGATCGTGGACAGCCTTGTACAGATTGCCTTTTGGGGGCAGCGTAAGCCAAGGAAGCGACAGCAAGTCGGTCTCACCAAAAGCAGCTAAATTGAGGACCATTGGGGCAAGATCAGCATTGAGGATTTCTGGTTGGCGTTGTTCGTCCATCCGACTCTCAGCTGACTTGGTCCAGAGTCGGAAGCAGATACCGGGTGCCACTCTCCCCGCTCTCCCGCTGCGCTGGTTGGCCATATCGAGACTAATGCGAACCGTTTCTAAATGCGTTAAGCCCGTTGTTGGATTAAAAACAGGTTTACGGCAGTATCCGCTATCTATCACAATGCAGATCCCCTCTATAGTAAGCGATGTCTCTGCGATGGGTGTAGACAAGACGATTTTCCTTTCTCCCGGGGCGGTAGGAACGATTGCCTCCTGTTGTTGCCGTTGACTCAGATTACCGTAGAGAGGGCATATCCGTGTAGGCGATAGAGAATCTTTTAGGATATCAGCACAACGCTGGATGTCAGCCTGCCCAGGCAGGAAGGCGAGGATGTCACCTTCCTGCTCGCGATGGGCGCGACTCACGGCTGCTGCCACGTCTTGTGCGATATCTGACGGTATCGTGTCTGTACTTGCATATTTTACAGAGACAGGAAACAATCTACCATCGCAGGCGAATACTTGGGCAGAAATGGCAGTGGCAATGGGCTTGGCATCCAAAGTCGCTGACATCACGACCAACCGGATTTCCGGTCGGATGAGTGCTTGGATATGGCGAACTAAACAGAAAGCCATATCCGATTGTAGGTTGCGTTCGTGGAATTCGTCGAAAACGACATTCCTGCCATCTCATACCCCATTGATTCATAATACTGATTAAGAAATGGATTGTCGATGGAGCAGTCCAGGCGCACTCTTTCTTTGTGATCATTTACTGCCAGTGCTTCGACAGCTTTTATGATTTCTCTTCCAGCCCCTTTTTCAGTCAGGTCGGTTACAAAATTGTGCAGATAACCATTGTTGTTCCACTGATCGATTCCTTTTTTCGTTCATCCACTGAATCCGCTTCAGATACAGACTGAATATTTCTTCTACCTCTGTCTGATCTGCCTTCTTTAATACATACTTCATCTTTAAATCACCTTATACCTTAACCATCTTCTGCTATGGAATCTCCATGTAAATATTACTGCACGCACTGTCCAGTCGGCAAACATACCGATCCAGACGCCCATCGGTCCAAATCCCAGAAATCGGATCAGTATCACGCACAGACAAAATCGGCACAGCCACATGACCAGACACGACGTGATCATA
>CAJLYG010000113.1 GCA_905210845.1 uncultured Prevotella sp. | reverse complement strand
TCGCTCGCGCACCACCTATAACGGTCAGTTGACCGGTAAGCATACCTTTACTGGCGATGCCCTTGACTGGAGTGTCGGGTATGCGTATGCTAACCGCCATCTTCCTGACCGTCGTAGATACCTCACCGACGATGCTCTCGAAAGTGGCACTTTCGCCTTGAGCACCGGAAACGACATATCCCGGGAGTGGACACAACTGGATGAGCATATCATCTCGGCTAATGTCAACGACCGCCATGACTTCCATTTCGGCTCTTGGAACCCTTATCTCAAGGCTGGCGCCTATGGGGAGTACCGTAGCCGCAACTACCAGACGCGTAATTTTATTTACAACTGGAACGTATACAACAATACGCTTCCTGCAGGATTCCAGCATGAGGACATCCCGACCCTGCTCAGCTCAAGCGAGTATTTTGGTGCCGACCGCCTGTATTTACTGGAACAGTTGCAGATGCGAAACGACTATCGCGGGCACAATACATTGGGCGCAGGATACCTGACGGCGTCTCTCCCCTTTGGCAAACTGGGCATCCTCGCCGGTGTCCGCTTTGAACATAATGACATGGAGTTGATCTCCAATACACGAGATACAGAGAAGAGCGAGTCCTCACGCCATTATAAGACTGATGACCTGTTCCCGTCAGCCAGCGTAACCTACGTGTTGGATGACAAGAACCAGATCCGTGCCTCCTATGGGCGAAGCATCAACCGACCAGAATTCCGTGAGGTTTCCTCTTCCGTTTTCTATGATTTCGACCTTGCCTCAAGCGTGCAGGGCAATACGGAACTCAAGAACTGCTATATCGACAATATCGACCTAAGGTATGAATTCTATCCTTCCCGGGGTGAGATGATCTCTCTCGCCGCTTTCTATAAGCATTTCAATTCACCCATCGAATGGACGTACACGGTAGCAGGAGGAACGGACTTGATTTATTCTTACGAAAATGCGAAAAGTGCTAATAACTATGGTTTGGAACTGGATGTCCGCAAGGACCTCAGCTTTCTGGGACTTCCAGGCTTCAGCTTCTCATTCAATGGAGCCCTTATCAAGAGTCGTGTCCACTTCGATGCTGGCTCCCGTCAGGAGAATCGTCCGATGCAGGGACAATCTCCTTACCTGATCAATACAGGGATCTTCTACAAGAATGAACGTCTGAAACTTGATATCGCCTTGCTTTACAACAGAATCGGCAAGCGTATTATCGGCGTGGGCAGAAGCGAGGGCACGACGGGAGATGATGAGAATGCTCGTGTTCCGGACAGCTATGAGATGCCTCGCGACGTCTTCGACCTGACGGCATCTAAGAAAATGGGTCGCCATTGGGAACTGAAGGCGGGCATTCGCGACCTCCTCGACCAGAAAGTCTACTATAAGCAGTTTGCCCATGTCACATATAGCAATGGGACGCACAAGACGATCGACCAGATCACGCGCTGCTATGACCCCGGTCGGAATATCACATTACAAGCAGTGTACAAATTCTAAGATGTATTTTTTGATGTCTAACAAAACAATAACAATGAACAAAATGAATTTTTTGGGATGCTTGAGCATCCTTGCTATTGCAGCAGCCTTTACGGCATGTAGTAGTTCAGATGACACGACTACAGACAATGGAAAAACCAGTGATGCATACACATGGACTACGGATGGTGGCCTGAAAGCTTGCGATCACATCCTTTTCACGAATGGAAAGGATGATCCCTCAGGGAAGGAGATCGGAAATGGCGACCAGGAATTCGTCTTCACAGGCAATCAGACTTTGAAAAAGGGAACATACACCCTAAAAGGATGGGTTTATATAGCTAACGGTGCCACACTGACGATAGAGCCGGGCACGATCATTAAGGGTGACAAGGCTACCAAGGCAGCCATTATTGCTGAGCGTGGTGGCAAACTGGTTGCCAAGGGTACTGCCTCGGAGCCGATCGTCTTCACTTCCGCACAGGCAGCAGGCAGTCGTAAGCCGGGTGACTGGGGTGGCATCATCCTTTGTGGAAAGGCTACTAATAACCAGACGGAAATGCAGATAGAGGGTGGTCCGCGTACCAAGCACGGTGGCAACGATGATAGTGATTCATCTGGTGCTTTGAGCTATGTGCGTATCGAGTTCGCAGGATATCCTTTTGAGAAAGATAAGGAAATCAATGGTCTGACCTTTGGTTCCGTTGGCTCTGGCACCCAGATTGACCATATCCAGGTTTCTTATTCTAATGATGATAGCTATGAATGGTTCGGTGGTGCCGTCAACGCCAAGTACTTGGTTGCTTATCGGGGCTGGGACGATGACTTAGATACGGATAATGGTTATCATGGCAAGGTGCAGTTCGCCTTGATCGTTCGCGACCCGAAGATTGCGGATGCCAGCCAGAGCAATGGCTTCGAAAGCGATAACTGTGCAGATGGTTCTGCAGTGTCTCCTTTCACGACTTGCACGTTCTCGAATATCACCTTCGTAGGTCCGCGCTTCAATGCTGGTTTCCAAAACACCACAGATTATATCAATGGAGGTTCCGTTTATCCTAATAATGGTTCTGCTCTTGGCAAGTTCCAGTCTGCCATGCAGATTCGCCGGAACAGTCGCCTGAACTGCTATAATACGCTCGCCATTGGCTATCCTATTGGCTTGATCCTTGATAACCAAAAGGGAGACACGCAGGGAGCTGCTACCTCTGGTCTGTTGAAACTGCAGAATATCTTCTTCGCAGGCATGGGCGTCACGGGCAGTGATGCCAACAAAAGCTATGATGATGTGTTGGTAACAGGCTACGACAGCAAATCACAGCCTATCTATGATACTACCCAGAAGTCATTCTCCAGTACATTCTTTACCAAGCAGACAGGAAATAAGGTCTATACCGACTGGTCTGCTCTCGTAGGGACGGATGGCTATACGCCATTGGCAAACAGTCCGTTGTTAGGTGCAGCGTCTTTCACTGGCCTTGACAGTTGGTTTACGCAGGTCAACTACGTTGGTGCCTTTGGCGCTAATGACAACTGGTTGAGTGGATGGACGGAATTTGATCCGGAAAATGCTTCATACTAAGTACTTTTAGCAATAAGGAGAGGGGGCGCATCCGTTGATAGGTGCACCCCCGTTGCTTTTTATTTTAGATCGAAGGGTTCGCTTAGCCCATTACTTTATCCAGCTGCTCGCATACGCCGAATGGGTTCGCGTATCGGTTCCCGTGATGATAAGGGTATTAGCAGATAAGATCTTGATGCGGATGAGGTGATCATCGAAATAATTGTATGGGACGAATGTTAATTTTGGAGAAGTGCAATGGTTCTTTATGAATTTTGATTATTTTTGTGGCAAGTAATCTCCATGGGAGATCAAAACGATGGACAATAACTTTATAATCTTGAAGATGATGAAAAAACTAATTCTTTTCGGAGTGCTGTTCATGACTGCCTTGGGCATGAATGCACAGAAGTTTGACCATTTGGCAGACACTCCGCAGATGGGATGGAATTCCTGGAACAAGTTCGGCTGTGACATTAATGAGGAAAAGATCGTTGGTGTGATCGATGTGATGGTATCCTCTGGCTTGCGGGATGCTGGTTATGTCTATGTCAATTTGGATGATTGTTGGCATGGGCAACGTGATGCCAATGGATTTATCCAATGTGATTCCAAACGCTTTCCGCACGGTATTAAGTGGCTTGCCGACTATGCCCATTCCAAGGGACTGAAGCTTGGCATCTATTCGGATTGTGGCTATCAGACCTGTGCGGGTCGTCCGGGTTCCTTGGGGCACGAGTATCAGGATGCGCTGCAATATGCCAAATGGGGAATCGATTATCTGAAGGAAGACTGGTGCAATACCCCGAACATCAATGCGCGGGGTGCTTATCAGTTGATGAGTGATGCGATCCGCGCCGCTGGTCGCCCGATCTTCTTGAGCCTTTGCGAGTGGGGAACTCATCAGCCTTGGCGTTGGGCACGCGATATTGGGCACAGTTGGCGTACTACGGGTGACATTGGGTGCTCCTTTGTGAAGGAAATCAAGCCGGATCATCCGGGTGGCTGGCATCCCTTGACGGTGGTGGAGTGCATGAACCTGAATGATACCTTGCGCCAATACGCTGGTCCCGGTCATTGGAATGACCCGGATATGCTGGAAGTGGGGAACGGCATGACAGAGAATGAGGACAGGGCACATTTCACCATGTGGTGCATGATGGCATCCCCCTTGCTGCTTGGCAATGACCTCCGTTCTATGAGCGAGGCTACCAAGTCGATTATCCTGAACAAAGACATGATTGCCGTCAACCAGGATAAGCTCGGCGTCCAGGGTTGGCATTATCGCGATGAAGAAGGATTGGCGTTCTGGTTCAAGCCGTTGGAGAATGGCGACTGGGCATTTACGATCCTGAACATCACGGATAAGCCTATTACCTATCAGCTTAATTGGCAGCGTTTCAACCTGACCGACGAACAGGTATCCAAGAGGAGCACCCAGTTCGACACGAAGGTTTACAAGGTGTATGATCTCTGGAAGCACAAGATGGTGGGCAAGACCTCACTCAAGAACAAAGCTGTCCGCAAGATCACGGTTCCCTCTTGTGATGTCGTTTCATATAGGTTGATCCAATAGCAGGGTAGGGGAAGGACAGAAGGCATCGCCCACCACCAGATCGGCATAAAAGTAAGGTCAACCTTTGGGGAAACAGAAAAAATCATTACCTTTGCAGGGGACATTTTCATATGTCCCAGACAAAAGTATAACAGGAAGAGAAATGAAATACTTGCTTTTATCCGATATCCATGGCGCCCTGCCAAGACTGGAGAAGGCACTTGCCTTTGCCGATGCGCAGCAGTGTGATATGATCTGCTTGTTGGGCGATATCTTGAACTATGGTCCCCGGAATGGTCTGCCAGAAGGCCTTGATCCCAAGGGCATTGCAGCCCGGCTCAACGGGATGGCAGAGGATATTGTTGCCGTAAGAGGCAACTGTGACTCGGAGGTAGACCAGATGTTACTCGACTTTCCTGTCCTCAATGAGTCAATGCTGCTGGTGGATAATGGCAAGCGATTGCTTCTCACCCATGGCCATCTGATCAACAAGGACCATTTGCCCAAAGGGCATTTCGATGCTGTGGTCTATGGTCATACACATTTATGGGAACTCTCAAGGCAGGATCATACAGTGATCTGCAATACAGGATCAATCACCTTCCCTAAGGGTGGCAACCCGCCCACGTTAGGTACTTATGAGGATGGTGTCATCCGGGTCTATCACCTTGAAGGCACCTTGCTCGCAGAAATGAACATTTAAGAAAGACAAGACTTGCATTCCTGATGAAGAAGATACAGCATAGAAGACAATGGTCGGCATGGATACTCTTGGCAGTATTCGTGCCGATGGTCTTGATGTCTTCACTTCATCATCATGAAAGCAAGGACTCGGTGGAGGTGTCTTGCTACGAGTGCCTTCACCATATCCATCATGCAGGTCACCTTACCACGGAACAGGCGAGTGTCGACCATTGTGTGCTCTGCCATTTCTTGAGCCTGACCTTCTTTGCTGCAGCTGCCCTTGTGCTCGGCATCTTGGTGCAGCCTGTTTCTATGGTCCATCCTTTCCCCGTCTCCATCCGTATCTTGGAGCATGCGGGAAAGCCATCAACACGCGCCCCTCCTTTCGTTCTGTAAGACAGAGATTAGCTATCTATTATTTTTAATCAGATTTTTACAGGATGAAACAATTATATATGTTCTTGCTGTGCATGGCGTATTGTGTCTGCACGGCAGGGGAACCTGTGATGAAGAAAGTGTCTCTCACAGGTCGTGTGACCGATGGCACGGACGGAAGTCCACTCGTCGGCGTTACTATTTTTATCCCTTCGTTGAGTGAGGGGACGACAACCAACCAAGACGGTTATTATCATTTGGATGACCTCCCAGAAAAGATGCTCACCTTGCAGGTAAGCTATATCGGTCACCAGACCTTGATCAAGGAGATCGATTTGCGCCAAGTGCGTACGATGAACTTCGTGATGAAAGAGAGCAATGCCTCCCTGAACGAAGTGGTGGTGACTGCACTCACCGGGCAGTCGCTGATGAAAGATTCCCCGACCCCGGTCTCCGTGGTCACCACCCGGCAACTGGAGACAACCTCGTCAAGTAATATCATCGATGCCATCGCCCACCAACCGGGCATCTCGCAGATCACGACGGGAAGCGGGATCTCCAAGCCCGTGATCCGTGGACTGGGCTATAACCGCATAGTCACGATCAATGATGGCATCCGGCAGGAAGGCCAGCAATGGGGCGATGAGCACGGAATAGAGATCGATGCCCAAAGTATCAACAATGTGGAGATACTGAAAGGTCCGGCTTCCTTGATGTATGGGTCGGATGCCATGGCAGGCGTGGTGATCTTTCATGGGGATCCTGTGCTCGCCAAAGGATCGCTTCGAGCTTCTGCCTCGACGGAATACCAGACGAACAACGGGCTTTTCGATTATTCCCTTGACTTCGCAGGCAACCAAGGTGGTATCGTCTGGAACATGAGATGGTCGCAGAAATGGGCAGGTGAATACCATAATCGCTATGATGGGGATGTGCCCGGCTCTCAATTCCGTGAGCAAGGACTTCATGGAATGGTAGGGGTCAACCGTAGTTGGGGATACAGCCATCTGACCTTCAGCTGGTATCATCTGCGTCCCGACATGATAGAGGGCGAAAGGGATGCGACGACGGGCGACTTGGTGAAGGGCGACCTGATCCCTTTCCAGCAGATCCATCATGATAAGATGGTATGGGATAACTCGTTCAACCTTGGTGAAGGCGTTATCAAAGCATTGGTAGGCTATCAGCAGAACCACAGGCAGGAGTATGAGGACTCGCCCAAGGAGCCCGGCCTCGACTTTAAACTCCATACACTCAATTATGACCTCCACTATGCCTTGCAGCATGCGAATGGATGGAAGGTGAGCTCGGGGATTGGTGGCATGTACCAAAAGTCGGATAATTTTGGGGATGAGTATTTGATTCCAGCTTATGTGCTGTTTGACGTGGGTGCCTTTGCCACTGTGGGAAAGAAATGGGGCAACTGGAACCTGAGTGGTGGCATCCGGTATGACCACCGCCATTTGCACAGTTTTGCGCTGTGGAATGGGAATGACCAGGAGAAAGAATACCGCTTTGAACCGTTCTCACGCAGCTTCTCAGCCCTGACAGGGAGCATCGGCGCAGTTTATGATATCACGCCCGACATGCATTTCCGACTGAACGTGGCGAGAGGATTCCGCGCGCCGAACCTGAGCGAGTTGGCTTGCAACGGGGTACATGAGGGAACGGTGGAATACCTGATTGGCAACAAGAACTTGCATCCAGAACACAGTTGGCAGGTAGACGTAGGCTGGGATTACTCCTCCGCCCTTTTTTCTGCACAGCTTGCACTGTACACGAACTATATCGATCATTACATTTTCAGTAGTAGGTTAGGCACTGTGGTCACGGAGGGATATCCTACTTATCAGTTTACGCAAGGCGATGCCCGTCTGACAGGCGGGGGAGCGAGCCTGGACGTCCACCCCGTAGAGGCATTACATTTCCAAAACAGCTTCTCGTATGTCTATGCCCGGCAATTACATCAGCCCTCAGAGGCGAAGTACCTGCCGATGACCCCAGCACCTCGCTGGAACTCGGAATTGCAATACGACTTCATTCGCGACGGGAAGGTGCTGAACAATCTTTATGCCCGGTTAGGCCTGGAATGCAATTTCCGGCAGAACCATTATTATCGGGTGGACAATACGGAGACGGCAACCCCGTCGTACACCTTGGTCAGCCTGTCGGCAGGCACGGATATCTTGGCACATGGCAGGAAGGTGTGCTCCGTCTATTTGATCGGTGACAACCTCACCAACAAAGCCTATCAGAGCCATCTCAGTCGACTGAAGTACCTGGATACCAATGCTGTGACAGGTCGGCAGGGCGTCTTTAATATGGGCAGGAATGTCTGTATCAAGTTGGTCGTGCCGATCTTGTAGTGGGAAAGCAACTCAAAGATAGCTTGCCTACAGTTGCATATACTTCCATTGGCACGCCTTTATGTCGACGTTGCCATTGGACTTAAAGGTCACGCCCTCACTTTCCAAGAGCCGTCGTTGCGCTTGAAAGGTGGGGGCTGTTCGTCCCTGGCTGTTCACGACACGATGGCAAGGCAGGTGCAGGTCGGGTGGCACATCCCTCAAAACGCGACCTACTAACCTGGAATGGTTAGGAAAACCCAATAACAAGGCGATCTGCCCGTAGGTAATTACCTTTCCACGTGGGATGGCTGCGACCACCTCATACACTTCTTTCCGAAACGACGCGATGTCTGCATGATGACCGTGTATCATTGATGATTTGCTTGAAGGCTTCAAAGATACATGATTTTTTTGAAAGAGACATTTTCATGTTCCAAATATTTGGTAGTTGACTATAATTTCGTAACTTCGCAGCATGAATTCGAAGTATTGGACATTACCCGCGGAATGGTATCCGCAAAGCGGGATACAATTGACATGGCCGCATCAGGGTACTGACTGGGCGCCCTACCTCCAGGATATTACCGAGGTGTTTCTCCAGATGGCGGACATCATCTCACGTTATGAGACCGTGTTGATTGTTACGCCGGATGTGGAGTCAGTGAAGGAGATCCTCTCTGCGCGATTAGGCGACAGCCAGCGGTCGAGATTGCTTTTCGTTTCCTGTCCGACGAATGATACTTGGGCGCGTGACCATGCCCCGCTCACCTTGGTGTCTGAAGATGCCGCGTCAAGCGCAGGGGAATGTCGTTGCCGTGTCCTCGACTTTCGCTTTAATGGATGGGGCGATAAATTCCCATCCGACTGGGACAATGCGATCACGAAGGCGGTCTTCCAGCAAGGAGCGTATCAGGCAGAATATGAAGACGATTGGGATTTCGTCTTGGAAGGAGGATCAGTAGAAAGTGATGGGCATGGGACTGTCTTCACGACCAGCCAATGCCTCTTGGCCCCTCACCGTAACCAGCCTTTGACGCGGGAGGACCTTGACAGGGAGTTGAGGCGTCGCCTCCATGCCTCTCGTGTGGTATGGCTCGACCATGGCAATCTTGTGGGCGACGATACTGACGGGCATATTGATACCATCGTCCGTGTCGCTCCTGATGATACCTTGCTCTATGTGGGATGCGATGATCCGTCGGACTCACAATATGAGGACTTCCGGCAGTTGGAGAGGCAGCTCATGGATATTCGGACTTCTGAGGGTCGCCTCTACCATTTGATAAAGCTCCCCATGCCTGATGCCATCTACGACGATGGCGAGCGACTGACCTCATCTCCGGGAGAGGGAGCAGAACGGCTCCCAGCTACCTATGCCAATTTTGTGATACTAAATGGGGCAGTCATCTGTCCCACCTACCACCAACCTGATAACGACCGGAAGGCGATGGAAATCCTGGAAGCAGCGTTCCCAGGACGGCAAGTGCTTGGAATTGACGCCCGCCCCGTGATCCGTCAACATGGTTCCCTCCATTGCTTGACCATGCAATATCCCTCGGGCTGTCTGCGCACGCCTTCCCTGCGGGAGGGTTGACAGCCCTTTACTATATCAACATAGAACAGAAAGATGAAAGAATTAAAAATAGGAATCCTGCAACAGCATAATACTGCCGACCAGGAAGACAACCTCAAGCGATTGGCAGAAGGAATTGCCGATCTCGCCCATCGTGGCGCGCAACTGATTATCTTACAGGAGTTGCATAATACCTTGTATTTCTGTCAGGTGGAAGACGTGTCCCTTTTCGACCTTGCCGAGCCCATCCCTGGTCCTTCCACGGGCTTCTTTGGAGAACTGGCAAGGCAGTTTGGGGTCGTCATCGTCACCTCCCTCTTTGAGCGCCGTGCCCTATTTCATCGAGCTGAACTCGATTCCCGGCAT
>CAJLYG010000112.1 GCA_905210845.1 uncultured Prevotella sp. | reverse complement strand
CCTAAAAACAGGTTGCAAGCCCGATAAACACTGGGTTTTGACAACCTGTCAACCTATTTTTAAAAAAAATCACTGTGATGTATAAAACTGTTCAGGAAAAGAAACCTACATGGAAGACTAAGGATAGAGCGCGACGGATGCATCAGAATATTGATACGCCTTACCTTGGGGGATGTGAGAGCCCCGTCTCCTGATGAGGGGGGATAGGGGGAATCAGAATAAAGAAAATATAGGGAGCTATAGGGGAAATAGAAAGGAACAGAGCCAGAAAAGAGAAGTGCAAGGGTGCAAGCCAGAAAAAAGAAAAAAAATACTTTTGCGAATCCAGTGAATTACACTATCTTTGCAAAAACAATTCTTTGCAAAGATGAAAAAGATCGTATGTTTTATCGCTGCCATTTTGGGTTGTCAAGGCTTGACAGCACAAGAAAAAGAGTTTCCGGTCTGGCCAGACAAGACCCCGAACGAAGTTCATTTACAAAAAGGAACACCTTTTGAGGAAAAAGGGAACGACAACGTGACCCGCATCATGAAACAGCCTATCCCCACGCTTCAGCGGTTCCCCGCAAAGAGAGCGTCGCAAAACAAAACAGCTTCGAGCCAAGACAAAGTCATCATTATTTGCCCGGGAGGCGGATACAGCATCCTCGCCATTGACTTAGAAGGAACAGAGATCGCGCAATGGATCAACTCCTTAGGCTATACTGCTTATGTCCTCAGGTATCGTGTCCCGAAGGATCGGACCGGTGCCTTGCAAGATGCGCAACGTGCCATCCGCATCGTTCGCCATCAGAATCCAGGAAAGCAAATCGGCATTATGGGCTTCTCTGCCGGAGCCAGTCTTTCCGCCAGAGCAGCTACGCGGTCACAATCTCCCTCGTATACGCCTATCGATGAAATCGACAAAGAATCTTGCCGACCTGACTTTTTCGGTCTGATCTATCCTGCTTATTTGGACGAAGGACCGAACCATACGCTCACGCCGGAGCTCACCATCGATGAGAACACGCCCCGGTGCTTTATCTTCCAGACTACTGTCGATCCCTATGGCAACAGCTCCTTTGTCTTTGGCCAGGCACTCCGCTTCCACCAGATCCCAGTGGAGTTGCACATCTACCCGACAGGAGTACATGGCTACGGACTACGCACGAAGATGGCAGAAGCAGGAGGGATCTGGCCGAAGCTGATGGGGAAGTGGCTGAAAACTTTCTAAGTCTATGAAGAAGCGAAATCACAAGGGCGAGTCAAGATGATAACTCGCCCTTATGATTTAAACTCCCTACTCTTGCCAATGCGCATAGAAATCCTTGAGGACATAGAATGCAGCCTTTTTCTTTCCTTGGTCGGAAATCAATCCCTTTCGATTGAAGAAGTCTTGGATCCCCGGTAAAGGTCGGCGTGGAGACATAAAGTCGACTAAGATCCAAGGGCTCAATCCCGAGAGACCGTCTATCTTGCTCAGCATCGCTAAGTTCTGGCGATAGACTTCAGCCTGGAACTCTTCAGTCCACCGTTGGTCTGCCGACCCATGGTATCCTTGCAAGGCCCCTCCTCCGAATTCACTGATGATAACAGGCTTATCATAAGGGATTTCCCATGTCATCCTGGCTGCATCATGCACATCACGATACCAGCCAATATACTCATTGAAGCTGACCACATCCACGAATCGATTCATATGGTCATGAAGTACATTATGGTAGTTGGACGCAGAAGTCACCTCCATGGCCATACTGATCAGGCGGGTACTATCTTGGGAACGGGCGTATTGCGCTAAGTTTCCCAAGAACGTGTCACGGGCGTCACTATGAGGAGTTTCATTTGCGATCGACCAGATGATAATATTGCAGCGATTCTTATCCCTCACGATCATGTCATGCAACTGGCGCTGGGCATTCTGGTATGTCTCTGGGTTTGACCAAGAGATCGTCCAATAAACTGGGATTTCAGACCAAACCATGATTCCCATCCTCTCTGCCTCACGGACAGCCTTCTCATGATGTGGGTAATGGGCAAGGCGCACATAGTTACAACCCAGTTCTTTCGCCCAACTCAACAAGGTATCTGCATCAGAAGCCAAATGGATCCTACCTTGTTTGAATGGCCGTTCCTCGTGAATGCTAATGCCGCGAAGGAGGATGGGCTTCCCATTTAAGAGGATCTGCTTGCCCTTTGTCTCTATCGTCCTAAAACCAATCTCATCATGAATGACCTCTGACCCATTCCCAAAGGCTACCTGGTAGAGCTTGGGATGGTCTGGCGTCCATAATACAGGCCTTGATTTCTGGTTAAAATGCACCATACCATTCGCGTCTGTCTGGAAGGACCTCTTGATCTTCAGGCCAGGAATGGACAGGGTGATCTCTTTACCTTCGACAGGACGGTTCAACTTGACCCAGCCATTTATTAAGCGGGGATTATGCTTTGCCAACTGAAGTGAATAGTCTTCTATATAGGTATCGTCTACTTCCGCTAAGAACACATCCCGGGTGATTCCGCCATAGTTCCACCAATCGAAGATCTGAGTAGGGACATGATCGGCATTCCGTTTATTGTCCACTTTCACGACGACGAAGTTCTCTCCATCGTGGAGGACATCCGTCACGTCAAAATTAAAAGGCGTGAAGCCTCCCACATGTTCTCCTACCCGCTTGCCATTCACATAAACTACGGACTCGTAATTGACAGCGCCGAAGTAAAGAATGGCCTTCTTTCCCGTTTGGGGATGATAGGTGAAACTCTTCTTAAACCATACTGTCCCCTCGTAGAACTTCAGCTCTGGGTCTTGGGTGTTCCAGTCAGACGGGATGTCCATCGTCTTCGACTTGTCAAAATCATATTCTACCAAGTCGGAAGGGGATTTCGCCTTCGCATTGTCCCCAAAGGTATGGCTCATTGGTTTCCAACGATAATTATAATAGCCGATCTCTTGAACGTCAATGATATAATTCCATTTTCCATTCAAGGAGATACTCTTCCTTGCAAAGATATTCGACAGCAAGGGAACTTCCTGGGCAGCATAGGTTGACAATGCCAAGAAAGACAGACAGATCAATAGTATTCTTTTCATCTTTTATTTTGATTGCTTTTTCCACAGTTTACTCATATCTTCAAGGGTCTTGCCTTTGGTTTCTGGCACTAACTTCCAGACAAAGATTGCCGCAATCACGCAGATGATGCCATAGAGACCATAGGTGAACCAATGCCCGAAGTTGTCTCCTGCCGTCAGGTGCATATTGAACATCGGCACGAAACTGGAACTGACAATAAAGTTAAAGATCCACTGGAAGGCAACGGCGATGGCAACAGTCGCCCCACGAATGGTATTCGGGAAGATCTCTGCGATGAGCACCCAGGTGATAGGACCCCATGAGAACATGAAACTGGCGCTGTAGACCATAATCGACAGCATGCAGACCATGCTCAGGGATGGATTCCCGAAGGTCAGGGCAACTCCAAAAGCACCGACTGCCATCCCGATAGACCCACAGATGAGCAAGGGGCGACGACCGAGCTTTTCTACCGTAAAGACAGCAACAAGCGTGAAGGTAATGTTGACAACGCCCATGACAACTGTGTTCACCATCGGGTTGGTCATTCCCATGTCACCGAAGATACGAGGCGCATAATAGAGCACGGCATTAATGCCAACAGCCTGCTGGAAGACAGAAAGCATGATGCCCACGAAGATACACATAAAACCATAGGAGAACAGCTTCTCTGTCTTGACGGCGGCTGTACTCTTGATCTCTTCCAAGATATGCTTTGCCTGGGTATAGCCGTTGATCCTGGTCAGGATCTTCAAGGCTTTTTCATCCTGACCTACCATGGCTAAGTATCGAGGCGTCTCCGGAACGAAACAAATCAGAATGGTAAACAACCCTGCAGGCACGCACTCTGATCCAAACATATACCGCCATCCCTTGACGATGGTCCACTCCGCATCCGTAAAATTGGTCATCACTCCTGTCACCGCATCATAAATAGGATTCGCATGACTGCCAAGGATGATCAGGTTGACGAAATAAACGACAAGCTGGCCAAAGATAATGGCAAACTGGTTCCAGCTGACTAACATTCCCCGGATATTGCTCGGAGCAACCTCGCCGATATACATCGGGCAGATGGCTGATGCCATACCAACACCGATCCCACCTAAGATACGGTAAAAGTTGAATACCACCAAGAGCGTCCAAGTGGGCCTTCCCTGCGGCAGGATATAAGTCTCCGGCTCCATGCTCCCCCATGCAGAGAGGAAGAAGCATACGCCGGCAAAGATCAACGAGCGCTTACGACCAAGCTTTCCGGCAAAAAAGCCAGATAAGGCTGAACCGATAATACAGCCGATCAGTGCACTGGACGATGTGAAACCGTGCATGAAATCCGTGTACTGAAAGTCGTGTGCTTCCTTAAAGAAGGCCTGCAGTCCTTTTTCCGCACCGGAAATCACTGCAGTGTCATAACCAAACAACAAGCCGCCCAATACAGCGACCATTACGATAGAAATAAGGTAGGCTTTACTGCCCTTTTCATTTTGTTCCATAACAGATTATCTATATTTTATTTTGTCACTCTAAACCAGTCGGCATCTATCCATCCACGATTCGACTGGGTATTTGTTTCTTCGGATACGAATCCCATCTTGGCCCCGATCCATTTTCCTTCTTTCATCGTGAAGGCGTCTCCTACATTCGTAAACTTCTTCCCATTCAAGCTATAAGCAAACCTGCATTTCCCATGATCGACGATCATCCGGAGGTAAAGGTCAAGATAGATAGCAGGACTATAAGGAATCTGATCCCTTGCCGTCGGCTTTAACGTCGCTAATACGTTCACAGTTTCCTTTCCCTTGTCGTCAGCACCGATACAGGTTCGTTGCTGAAGTTGGAATTCATCCCCAATCCGCTCGACGACAAGATCAGAATAATCACGACCCATCATGATAATGCCACCATACTGATGGTCTGCCTTTGCCGCGAAACGGATCTTAGCCGTCGCGGTAAACTGCTCGGCAGGTATTTTCTGTAGCAACAGGTTCGGTACCGTCCATAAGTTGCGTTCCTTCTGAGGCGATCGGATGATATCTCCTGTCCAGGTCTTACTAACCAACCGATAGGTGTACAGTCGCATCATGCCATTTGACATGGGCATGCCAAACCGTTGGTCGTAAGAACCTTCCCATTGCCATTGCAGCCCTAAGCGAGTACGATTGAACTCATCGCTTTCCACAGGATTCATGATTGCCGTAGACCGTGACTTAGGCTTTCTGAAAGTAGACACGGGCTGTCCCTTCTTGCCTATAATAGGCCATCCACTACTCCAGTCGACGGGTTGTAGATGGAGGACACGTCCATAGCAGCCTTTGTCCTGGAAGTGCAGGAACCAATCCTCCCCGAAAGCTGTATGCACCCACGCTCCCTGATGAGGTCCGTTAACATCCGTCTTCCCTTGCGAGAGGACTTTCTTGCATTCATAAGGACCGTAAGGACTTTTCGAGCGCATAGCCAGTTGCCAACCTGTCGCCACGCCTCCGGCAGGACACAGGATCCAGTACCAACCGTCTCTCTTGTAGAACTTCGGTCCTTCTGCCGTATGGTTGTCATTTCCGCCATCGAAGACGATGACAGGGTCACCTACAGGCCGCGTGCCATCGGCAGAAAGCTCGCGCACCGTAAGCACGGAGTTAAATCCGCTCCGACTCCCTGCCCATCCATTCACCAAATAACATTTCCCATCATCATCCCAAAGCGGGCATGGATCAATGAGTCCACGTCCCCTGACAACTAATACCGGACTCTCCCAAGGTCCCTCTGGATACTTGGACTTCACTCGATAGACACCACGGTCAGGATCGCCCCAATAAATATAAAATTCTCCGTTATGATAGCGAATGCTGGGTGCCCAAACCCCATCTCCCCTTGTCATGGAACTACGATAGGAACATGGAAGAGCATAAGAAATGATCTCCCAGTTGACTAAATCCTTAGAATGAAGGATGGGCAAGCCCGGGAAACATTCAAACGAACTTGCCGTGAGATAGTAGTCGTCACCGACTGCGATAACGTCCGGATCACTGTAATCCGCATGGATAACAGGGTTCTTGTAGGTTCCGTCACCATTGTCAGGCGACCAGACCTGCGACTTGTATTGGGCATACGCCATCAGCGGCAGGACCACTAAGATGGAGAATAAGAACTTTTTCATGAGGCATTGCCTTAACCGATGATTTTCTCCAGTTGCTCTTTCCATTTCACGTAAGCATGCAGGTATTCTCCCCGATGCCTCTCATCTGGCTCAATCACGGCTAACTTCTTCAAGGTAGAGAAAGCCTCATCATGGTCTTTATAAATACCGCAGCCCATTCCCGCACCTTTGGCAGCGCCAATACTTCCATCTGTATCATAAAGCTCGATCGTAGCACCGCTGACGCCTGCCAACGTGTCTCGGAAAAGACGACTGAGGAACATATTCGCCTTACCTGCATGAATCTTCTGAATGTCCATGCCCATCTGTTGCATGACCTCCATGCCATAGCAGAAGCTGAACACGATGCCCTCATGAGCGGCACGGACAAGGTGGGCACGGGTATGCTCGTTGAAGTTCACGCCATGGATAGAGCAACCTATCTCGCGGTTTTCAAGAACACGCTCTGCGCCATTGCCAAACGGAATGACCGATATCCCTTCTGCACCAATCGGAGCCGTCGCTGCTAACTGGTCCATCTCCGGATAACTGAGCTCCGGACATATATTGCGATGAACCCATGCATTCAGGATACCCGTCCCATTAATGCAAAGCAATACACCTAAACGGTCGAGGTCACGGGTATAGTTGACATGTGCGAAAGTATTGACACGACTCTGAGGATCATAGTTAGCTTCGCCCAAGACGCCATAGACGACACCAGACGTCCCGGCTGTAGAAGCAATCTCGCCTGGATTGAACACGTTCAAAGAGAGCGCATTATTAGGCTGGTCACCGGCCCGATAAGAAATAGGAGTACCCGCTTTCAAATCCAATTCCTCAGCAACATCCTTCGATACTGCACACTGCACGCTGAATGTCGGGACGGTAGGTGCTAACATCTCTTCCGGAATGCCATAGTATTTCAACAGGAAGTCGGCAGGACATTTATGCTTGAAGTCCCAGAACATCCCTTCCGACAGGCCACTGATTGTTGTGTTAACCTCCCCACTCAACTTCATCGCGATATAATCGCCGGGCAACATGATCTTGTCAATCTTGGCAAACACTTCCGGTTCATTGTCCTTCACCCATGCCAACTTAGAGGCGGTGAAGTTGCCAGGAGAATTTAACAAAGTACTTAAGCAGAGATCAGCCCCCAAGTCCTTCATTGCCCTTTCCCCATAAGGAACCGCCCGGGAATCGCACCAGATAATGGCATCGCGCAACGGCTTCTGGTCCTTGTCCACGCAAACCAGCCCGTGCATTTGGTAAGAAATGCCAATAGCTTTTATCTGGTCGCCCTTGGCACCCGTCTCTACCATGATCTTCCTGAGGGAAAGCTTCGCGTTCTCCCACCACATCTCCGGATCTTGCTCTGCCCATCCTAACTGGACCGCCTTGATGGGAGCTTCATGCTCCGGGAAAAAAGCAGTCGCAGCACACTGTCCATTCTCAATATCTACGAGGGAAGCTTTCACGGAACTGCTTCCTACATCAAAACCTAATAAATATTGCTTTTTCATTTTTGTTTTCAGTTATTGTAGATTGAATATAGTCATCTTTTGCAAAGATAGTGCAAGGCGAGCGCAATCAAGCTTGTTTGAATTGCCGAGCCGACGCCTATCTTCTGCAAAGTTAAGAAAAATATCTGAAGTCTTTGCAAAATAAAGAAATTTATCTAATTTTGCATCCGATATGGTACTCAATTATATTTGGATCGCATTCTTCGTCATTGCCTTTCTCGTGGCTTTGGTGAAGCTAATCTTCTTGGGAGACTATGATGTATTCCCTGCTTTGATGAACTCGACGTTCGATTCCGCCAAGACGGCATTTGAGATTTCCATCGGGCTGACCGGTGTCCTGTCTCTTTGGTTAGGGATCATGAAGATCGGGGAAAAAGGAGGGTTTGTCAATGCAATTGCGAAAATCCTGTCGCCTGTCTTTGTAAAGCTTTTCCCTGACATTCCGAAAGGCCATCCCGTTACAGGCTCTATCTTCATGAACTTTGCTGCCAACATGTTGGGGCTGGACAATGCTGCCACACCCTTAGGGCTGAAAGCCATGGAACAATTACAAGAACTGAATCCCAAGAAGGATACAGCCACCAATCCAATGATCATGTTCTTGGTGATGAACACCAGTGGACTGTGCATCATTCCCGTGAGTATCATGACCTATCGCGCGCAGATGGGAGCTGCCCAACCCACGGATGTCTTCATCCCCATTCTCTTAGCAACTTTCATCGCTACGGTCTGTGGCATCATCATCTGCTCCCTCTTCCAGCGGATCAATCTCTTTAACAGGACGATCTTGCTCACCTTAGGCGGTGCTTGCGTGGTCGTTGCAGCTATTATGTGGGGATTCAGCAAACTGAGTCCTGAGATGATGAACAAGGTAAGCACCAGCATTGCCACGATCTTGCTGATGACCATCATCACCGGTTTCCTCGTCCGAGGCTTTTTCAAGCATATCAACTGCTATGATGCTTTCATCGAGGGTGCCAAGGATGGATTCACCACTGCTGTGCGCATCATCCCCTATCTGGTTGCGATCCTCGTTGGAATCGGGGTTTTTCGCGCATCAGGTGCCATGGACATGGTGGTGGATGGCGTTAAATGGGGTGTCGGTGCCTGTGGGTTAGATACCAGTTTCGTAGACGCTCTTCCTACAGCTTTGATGAAGCCCCTTTCCGGGAGCGGGTCACGAGGGTTGATGGTCGACTGCATGAAAACCTTTGGCGCAGATTCTTTCGTAGGTCGTCTCTCCTGCATTTTCCAAGGATCCACCGACACTACATTCTATATTCTCGCCGTTTATTTCGGCTCTGTCAACATTAAATATACCCGACATGCCGTGGCAGCCGGACTGCTTGCAGACCTGTCTGGTTCCATTGCAGCCATCTTCATTGCTTACCTGTTCTTCTCTTAGAGAGGAATGACAAGCGAAAGGCTCATCTTCATATTCCTAACATTATGGCAAGTTTAAAAAGTTTAGCAAAGGATACCGCCATCTATGGCATTAGCAGCATCGCTGCGCGATTCATCAATTACCTGCTCGTACCAATTGAGACCTTCTCTTGGACAGCCAGTGGTGGACAGTATGGTATCATCACCAATGTGTATTCCTATATCGGACTATTGATCATAGCCCTGACCTTCGGCATGGAGACGACCTTTTTCCGCTATGCCAACAAGGAAGGCGAAAATGCCAAAATGGTATATTCCACAGCCTTGAGAATGGTGGGGACAGTCGTCATTCTTTTCACCGCCGTTGTCTTACTGTTTCTCAAGCCAATCACCGCTGCCATGGGCTATGCCGAGCATCCTTGGTATATCGGTACCATGGCTATCTGCGTTGCCATTGACGCATGGTCGTGCATCTTGTTCGACTACCTGCGTTATCAGCACCGCCCCCTGAAATTTGCCTTCCTGAAAGTCATCAACATCTTTATCAATGTTTGTGCGACGGCTGTGTTCCTCATCGTCTTCCCCTTGATGAAGTGGAAGGTCTTGGGGATCTACGACAAGGACTTTATCCCGGATGTAGGCATCGTGTTTTACATCAACCTCGCCTGCTCCATCATCACCTTGCTCCTGCTCTTCAAGGAAATGCGGGGCGTAAGGTTCGGATTCGACTGGGCACTTTGCAAGCGCATGCTCTCCTATACATGGCCCATGCTGATCCTCGGGCTGGCAGGGCAGCTGAACCAAAGCGCATCAACCATCCTCTTCCCGTATTTCTATAACGGGAGCATCCACGAAGCCCATGCCCAATTAGGAATCTACGGCAGTTGTGCGGCTACGACGACTATCAGCTGTTCCTGATCAAC
>CAJLYG010000111.1 GCA_905210845.1 uncultured Prevotella sp. | reverse complement strand
AGACGAGGTGCTCTGTCCGCCGTTTCCGGCTTCATCCGCAAACGCATACAGGTTGCCGGTGGAAAACACCATCAAAACCACAAGGCATATCGCCGCAAAGCGTCCCATACCCGCTTTATATAGATTTTTCATCCAATCCCTGCCTTTCGGCAGCCCGGCTGTGCCCGGCCGCGTAAAATAATACCGCACAAAACCTGTTTCGTAGTTTTATGCGGTATCGGTTCTGTTGTACCTATTTTAAGAGAATTTTTCGCTGCTGTCAAGTAAAGCCAAGACTTTGCATCTTACGATCCTCTTAAGGTTATTTCAGCTCTACAATCGTCACGCCGCTTTCGCCCTCACCATATACGCCGAGGCGAAAGGATTTCACGGCCTTGTGGCGGCGCAAATGCTGCTGAATGCCGTTTCTCAGTATACCTGTACCTTTGCCGTGGATAATCGTCAGCATGTTGAGATTGTGCATCAAAGCGTGGTCGATAAACGCATCCACTTCCATGAGCGCTTCTTCCAAGTCCTTGACAATCTGCGCATATACCTGGTCCTTAGACACCCTGTAGGTCTTGGCGGTAATGTCTGTCTTTGATGATGAATAGTCAGTCACCAAAGGTGCATCTCCCCACTTGCGCACGATATCGAAATAAGCCAAGGCACGGATAAACTTTGCCTGCGCCAGGTAGTTGCTCCTCGTCGTCTCATCCATGTTGATCTCGTTTGCCCCCTTAATGGTGAAGTTGCAATCGTTGACGGTCCGAAACAAGCCCGTCCAATACGACTTCAGGTAAGTATTGCTGGGGAGGATGGAGAAGTTGGTAAACTGGAAGGGTTCTCCTGCAGCCGACTGATTGTCAAGTCTTCCGGTATTGTCAGACCGTTCCTCGGTAAACATGGTGCTGGACTCGCCCATGCAATACCCACTCCGGAGCGAGAGGTAGGCACCGTTCAGGGCCTTCTCCACATCATTGGTACTTTGGAAATAAGTATCCACGGGTATCTTGTTGGGATCCTCTTCATTGAGAAAGTCGCTGCATGATGGCAGGAGAAAGAGGACTGCCATGGCGATATATATTACTTTTTTCATCTTTTCTTGTTTTAGAAATTTAGAACATAACTTGCACTCCAAAGTTGAAGGACTTGGAAAGAGGATACTTACCGTAGTCGACGCCAGGCGTCAGGTTCGCGCCATTGTTGTAGTCGACTTCTGGGTTATACCCTTTATATTTCGTGATCGTAAAGAGATTGTCCGCAGCAACGTAGAGGCGGAGCTTGCTGAGCACGCCGCCCGTCAGCTTGCTGACAGAGGGCAAGGAGTAGCCAATCGTCAGGTTGGTGCAGCGGAAGAAAGATCCGCTCTGCAGGTAGAAAGTGGAGAGGCGGGTACTATTGCTTTGGGTACCCCCGCGGGAAGCGCTATAGACCCATCCATTGCCCGGATTGCTCTCGCTCCGATAACGGCTGTCTACCTCAACATACTGGTTACCAGAACCCTCCATATTGAAGAGATAGTAGTCCTGGCCATCAAGAACCTTATTGCCATAGCTGCCGTTGAAAGAGGCAGAGAAGTCGAGCGACTTATAGTCACCGCTGATATTGAACCCATAAGTGAACTTAGGATGAGGGTTGCCGATGATGGTCTTGTCGTTGTCATCCACTACTCCGTCGCCGTTGACATCCTCAAAGTACAGGTCGCCAGCCTGCAAGGGCATGCTCTGCGATAGCGAACGTGCTGGACCCTTGAGCTTATAGCCCTCGGGGAAAGAGTGAGTCGTAGCGTTATAATACTTATCGTCTTCCGCGATATTTGCCATATCCGACTCCCGCACCATGCCTGCTACCTTGAAGCCATAGAACATACCGATAGGCTGTCCGATCTCCGTGATATGCGTTTTGTAGGATCGCTCGGCACCATTGACGATCAGCGTGTTGCCGCCATCAAGGTCAAGTACCTTATTGCGGTTGATCGACAGGTTGCCACTGGCTGTCAAATGGAAATCCTTGGTTGAGATGACGCGCCCGTCGACCTGAAGGTCGAGACCGCAATTGCGGATCTTGGAGTTTGGCAAGTTCGTCAAGATCGAGTTCGTGCTACCGATGGCAGAGATCGGCTGCTCAAAGAGCAAGTCGCGGGTATAGCTCAGATAATAGTTGGCTGATATCGCCAACCGATTGTTGAACAGGGAAAGGTCAGCCCCGAAGTTATACTGCGATGTCGACTCCCATCCAATCGTGTTGTCCTTGACGCCACCCGGCTCTACGCCAGAATAGACCGTGCCACTTCCGAACAGAGCTCCTTCAGGAGAGCTCATGACCGCTTCATAGTTGTAGTTTCCGATATTGTTGTTTCCGCTCTTTCCCCAACTTGCCCTCAACTTCAGGGTGGAGTTGTTGCCGAAGAGTGCGTTGTAGAAGGGCTCGTTGGACACCGTCCAAGCCAATGATACTGAGGGGAAATAGCCCCAACGGTTCTCTGGACCGAAGAGAGAGGACCCATCACCACGCAAGGACAACGTCAGATAATATGTACTACGGTAGTTGTAGCGCAGCCGTGAGAAATAAGAGAGCATCGACCAGTTCGACTTCGACGTATTGTAGAGAGACACGTCACTGGGGTCGGCGCCATGTCCGGTCACCTCCTTGATGTGGTCATCCTCAAATCCCGTGCCCTTGGCACCCAGGATATCATACTCATGCTTCTGGATCGAATAACCAACGATGCCGCTGAAGTGATGGATCCCTGCCCAAGTCTTGTCGTAATTGGCGGTAAACTCGCCCAAGTAATCATTGGTATGAGCACTCGTTGCAATGGCATACGCCGCAGCCTGGGCCTGGGCAGAGCCTGGCTGGTAGCTTCCATAGGAAAGACTGGTCGGACGATAGTACTCATATTTCTCATAATAAGTATACATACCTACGTTTGCTTTGAGGAAGAGATCCTTCAAGGGCTCATAAGACAGGTTAAGGTTGTACGTGTTCCGGTCTCCATTCCGCCTGATCTTCGTCTCCTCGGCAAGTGCCACTGGGTTCTCTATTTGCTGGAAGCCATATCGCGAGGAATAGGAAGTCATCTCTCCTTTCACGAGATTGCCATCATCGTCATAGCATCTGAAGACCGGCGCGTAGATCAAGGCACCTAAGATAGGTCCATGGTCGAAACGCCCTTCATCGATCTCATGGTTCCAATTGGACACATGAGAGAAATTAGCGCCAACGTTAAAGCGACTGCTGATCTGCGCATCGATATTCCCACGGAAGTTCAATCGACGCTGCTGGGATGAGCGGACGATACCGTCTAAGTCCATGAAGCTGCCGCTGAGGTCGTACCTGACCTTGTCGGTTCCGCCATTGACCGTTATATGATGGCGTTGCGAGATCGCCGTGCGGTAAAGCTCATCCTGCCAGTCAGTATCATACTCTGGCGTGATGACTTTCTGATTGGCAAAGTCATAAAGGAATTCCGGTATGTTGACTGCACTATTGGAAGACCCCAGTCGGGTAGCGCGCTGTGTGTTGGTATCGCTATAATAGCTATCGTCCCAGGCAATACCCTTGCTGGTCAATAAGCGTTTGTAGTAGTTATTCCTGCCATCGACAACGAGATCGGCAAACTGTGCCGCATTCAGAAGCTTCACCTTCTTGGCGAGACTGCTGACACCCAACTGGAAGTCATACCCTACCCTCGCCTTTCCGGTCTGCCCCCGTTTAGTCGTGATGATGACCACGCCCCCAGCAGCCCTGGATCCATAGATAGCAGCAGAGGCAGCATCCTTCAAGACCTCAATAGAAGCGATATCTTCCGGGTCCAAGAGCAGGTCGCCACTGGAAGGATAGCCGTCGATCACATACAATGGGTCAGAGCTGGCATTAATAGAGGCAGTACCTCTCACCCTGATCTTCGTCGAATTGTATGGGGCTCCGCTGACCTGGGCGATCTGTACGCCAGCTACCTTGCCAACGAGGCTCTCGCCGATGCTGTTCGTAGAAGTGTTCAGCTCGCTCGCCTTTACGCTGGCGACTGCACCGATCACGTCCGTCTTCCTAATCTTCTGGTATCCCACGATGACCAACTCCTGGAGAGAATGGCTGTCTTCCTGAAGGGTGATCACCATCCTGCCCGTCGGCTTCAACGTCTGGGTAGTAAAGCCTACATAAGAGACACGGATGGAATGGCCCTTGCCTTCAAGTTTCAAAGTGAAGTTCCCGTTCACATCACTGACTGCGGCATTGTGCGTGCCTTCCTCAACGATGCTGGCGCCAACGATAGGCTCACCCTTCACATCCTTTACCACTCCCGTTACTTGGTCAATGGCAAGATTCTCCTCTATGGGCTCAGGTTCCCCACCTTCTCTTGCAGAAGAAGGCAATGCGGGAAGGACTGAAATGAGAAGTGCCACTAAAACAATCTTTTTATTCATAAAAAAACAATACTTTTGTTTACGACTGCAAAAGTATCATGATTATTTTTCAATAAGATTTCAGTCTTTTTACGTTTTTGTGTGGATTCGCTTGCCTGCCGCTGCCGACCCAATGGAGGGGATAGCACCTACATCAGCGGCGACAACAGTCGGATGAGCGACTCCCATAGCCGCTTCAGGAACGGGCGATGGGCTAGCTCCGGCACATCCGTCGACGGGATGCTCTGCCGTTCATCGTCCAGGAAGATTTTCTTCATGCGCAGTGCCATGCCTTCGTCATAGAAGAAGATGTTCGACTCAAAGTCGTTCTCGAAACTGCGGAAGTCTACGTTCGTGGACCCACATGTGCAAAGGCTGTCATCGCAGACGAGCAGCTTGCTGTGGTTGAACCCTGCCTTATAGAAGAATACTTTCACGCCAGCCTCCAACGTCTCCATCACATAAGAGCGCGAAGCCCATTCCACGAGCTTGGAATCTGTCTTGTAAGGGATGATCAACCGTACGTCGACACCCGTCAGGGCAGCGGTCCTCATGGCAAAGAGAATAGGCTCCGTGGGTAGGAAATAGGGCGATTCCATGTACACGTACCGCTTTGCCTCCAGCAGGATACGGACATATCCCTGCATGATATCTGGCCATTCGGAGATCGGGCTGCTGGTCACCACTTGGGCAACGCAATTATTCCGGATCGACGGGTCGATCTCTGGATAATACTTCCGGTTGGTGATCAGAGTCCGGTCGACGAAATACCAATCGACCAAAAACGCCCTCTGGATGGCGTAGACAGCCCCGCCCCGGACCATCAGGTGAGTGTCACGCCATGGTTGGGTGCCCGTGCCTTTCACATAGCGCAGGGCGATGTTCATTCCTCCAATGAACCCGACATTCCCGTCGATCACGCATAGCTTGCGATGGTTCCTATAGTTCATCTTACTGGTAAACATCGGGAACTTCACCGGCATGAAGGCATGGACATCAATCCCGGCATTGCGCATCTTCTCGAAGAAGGAATGGCGTACATGCCAGCATGCCACATCGTCGTAGATCAGTCTGACCTCAACCCCTTCCCTTGCCTTGTCCATCAAGGCATCAGCCACCAGGTGCCCCAAGGCATCATCCTCGAAGATGAACACGTCGATATGGATATGGTCTTGTGCCTTGCCGATCTCCGCCAAGAGGGCGGGGAAGAACTCATAGCCATTCAGGAAAGTGGTTACCTCATTGTCCTTGAAAGGCAAGGCCATGCTCTGGTTCGTGAACAGCTTCATCAACGAGCGATGGCTCTCGGGGATGTGCAGGTCCTCCTGTTCAGCGAACTCCAGCATCGAGCGCTTGGTCAACTGGTCCAGGCTCCGTTGGCTAATCAACCTTTCCTTGCGCGTATTCTGCCCGAAGAAGAAGTACAGGATAATGCCCAAGAGCGGCAGGAAATACAAGACCAGGATCCAAGCCATGGTCTTAGCGGGTTGCCGATTGTCCATCAACACCTTCAGCATCGTCGCCACAACGGCGAGCGTATATACCGAGAATATGATCCACCGGACGTAAATCATGGGAATCCTACTAATTTATGGGTCTGCAAAGATAGTCGCCACCGTGGATGCTGCTTGATGTACTCCACGCATTGGCTCACAATGGACTTGTTTTTCTCCGCGTCTCCCACATCGCAGGGCTGTAGGTAATACGCCTCAGCCTGAATGCCGAAATCGTCGACTTCCTCTTGCCCATCGAAAATACATTTCAGTTCTTGGCATTCCTTGACCACAGGGGCGACCTTCGGCGAGATGGTCAGCCAGTCAATGCCCTTGGGTGGGAGATGGGTGCCATTGCTTTCCATCGCCACTTCATATCCTTGTCGGTGCAACAGGTCGACAAAGGCATCGTCAACTTGCAAGGAAGGCTCTCCGCCGGTCAGGACGACAAAGCGCGCCGGGTACCTCGCAATCTCCCGCAAGATATCCCCGTCTGCCATCTCCCGGTAGGAGATGAAGTCGGTATCGCAAAACGGGCAACTCAGATTGCATCCGCTGAACCGGATGAAAATGGCTGCTCGCCCAGTATGCCTGCCTTCCCCTTGCAGGGAATAAAAGATCTCATGAATGTGTTTCATCGTCCTCGTCCACTACATAGATCGCTATGTTATCGTCGCTTTCCTGGACCACAGCTTTGTAGCAAGTTGGGATCTGCTCCGTGACCCAACGAGCGATGTTCTCAGCCGTCGGGTTAAAAGGAAGGATCTCATTGATGTCTGCATGGTCGAGCTGCCCATGTATCTTTTCCTTGATCAGGCTGAAATCCTCCACCATCCCGTCAGCGTTCAGCTCTTTTGCCTTGCAAAAGACCGTCACATGCCACTTATGCCCATGCACCCGCGTGCACTTGCTCTTGTAACTAAGAACCAAATGATGGCTGGCGGATATTTCAAAGCTCTTCTGTAAATAATACATTTACCCGTTATCTTTTATCTTTTGTATGTATGCTAATTCATTGATGGCGAAATCACTGTTGCCGGGCTCGTCCAACATCGACTTGAGCAGCTCCTCTGCCTCATCGAAGCGATGGCGGCTGACCAAGGCATACGCCTTTCTCCGCTTCAGAAAGTCCAGGAAGAGAGCGATATGCTCCTCTGGCTCGGCATTCTCCTCTAAATCCAGCGATAGCTCCACCTCGTTGAGATAGTTGTCGATGGCACCGATCGCGCGGTGGTCCCCACTGTTGACCAAGCAGTTGATGAACTCCTCCGTATAGGTAATCCGGTTCAAGGGCAATATCATCTGCAAGTAATAGTAGGCGCGCCTGTATTGCCCGAGCTCGCAATAGCATGACCCGACCAAATAGCAGGTCTCATAAAACCTGCCCTCTTGGGATCCTTTCAGCTTCTCAAACCTCTTTTCCATCGTAGAATAGGCATTCTCCAAATGGAACAATGCCTCATAGAAGCGTTTCTGCTGGTATAAGGTCCTCCCCCGATAGAGATGGTATCCTTCCTGGGGGTCGAGGCAATCGCAGATCAGCCTTTGCTCATCGCTCATCTCCTCATCCCCCTTGCCCTTTCGAATGGCCATGGCTTCCTTCCACATGTAGTGGAATTCATCGAGCTGCTTCTTGTTCGGTTTCAAGTCATAGGCGACGAGAATGCTGCACGTCTCCTGTCGGGTCTCATTGCTCCCCGCAGGCATGATCCCTTGGATAGACAAAGGAATAAGCGTCATGGTGATACGGTAGTAGAGTGCGCCTTCGGTGCCTTTCTCACTACACAGGCTGATGTCCAGCTGCCTCTCCTTGTCCGGTTGGCGGGCATTGAAGAAAGACAAGCGGATCCCAGCGTTATCCCTGGCGAACTGCCCCTTCTCGATCAACAGCGAGGAGAGGTCGTAATTGAGGATGGATGCCGTGTCGGAAATTTCCTGCACATCCTCCTTGATGACTGCCATCCGGACCGGAATGATGTCATTCAGCCCGAGGGCTGTCGCCAGTACCTGCTTGAGGGACATGACTTTGCTCACGTCCTGCCTCCAGTCAGGCCCTGCATCCTGGTGCATGATTTCCTGTTCCCTGATCAAGAAGAGCTCTCGTTGGTACATGGCATGGTCTTTCTCCAAGTCACGCCCTTCTGCCTTGGCGTTTGCCTCTTGCAAATCCTTATACCGCCTGTAGAAAGCATACTGCCATTTGAATATCTCTAACATGGCATTGGCCAAGACATCCTTTGCCATGCTGTCAGTGAGCAGCAACGCGCTGATGACATGGATATCCACCACGCTCTTCTCTTCGTTAATACTGTAGGCAACGCGTATGTTGCCCGAGATGATATTGCATTGGTTGCATATATTCCTCACTAGCTCGAGATCTGCCAAGGGCGCGTCAAAGAGGAAGGGGTAAGAAAGCAGGACGTATGGCAATCCATACTCTAACCTGATGCTGAAATGCCCTGTCTGGAAATCGAACTTAACGCTCTTGCCACTTTTGTCTTTCTCCCATTTGTATTGGCAATTCATGGCTTTCAAGGCTTTGTTGATCCTCAACTGGTTGCCCTTTAGGGTATATGCATAAAAGTTCGGACCTGCCTTGAGGTGTTTTCTCCAGGCACGTTCAGCCCTAAAGACTAAGACGACGATAATAGCCCAAAGGACGATTCTTAGTGTGAGATAAATTGAATCTGCCATTTTATTCCATGACAAAAATACGTATTATATTGTAAAATGTGAAATGTTTCATGTTAAAATTTGTAGTCGATGCCATTTGAGGGCATTAAAGCAGGATATCATTCCCTAATTCCTTGGCCAAGGAATTGCGGATCTGCTGCATGTCCTTGTATTCAGCCATCAGCTTCATCATCTTCTCGGGGTCATTGGCAGACAGGGAGATTTCCCTTTGCAGGTCCTTCAGGTGCTGAGTGACGTAGTCCATCTTGAAGTCAAGCATGAGATGGCGTGCTTGCTCTCTCAACTGCTCCCGGTCTTTTTGCTCTTTCTGCTGCCGTTCTTCCTCAGTCGGCTCAGTCTCATTCCCCTTGGGTGTCTGCTGTGCGTGTGACAATTGGTAGCGATCGAAGCTCATGTCCGATGCAAGCTTGCTGATCTCTATGTCTGGGTGGTGGATGAAGTATTGCTCAGCCACAAAGCCCTCCTCCCCACTATGCTCGACGGCTTCTTGCAGGATCCGGTTGTACAACTCGCTATGGAAGCCTAATTGGTCGCTTGCTAAGTTGTAGTGGATGAATTGGGCGACGGTCAGCGCATAGACATTCCCTTGGTCGTCTTGCGCATCATTCACGATGATCTTCTCTCCATGGCGGATGACCAGCTGTATCAGCATCGTCTCCACTTTCGTAGCTTGTTGCAAAGGAGAGGCCGGTTGGATAGGCTGTGAGGTTACTGCCTCCTGGAGCCGTTCTTGCTCTCTACGCGCCTCTGTCGACTTTTGCTCTTTCCCATCTCGTATATAGCGGTTCATCGTGTTGATAAGCGTTGCCTCGTTCATGCCCAGTCGCTGGGCACTGTCATGGAGATAGATATCGCGTAGGATCTGGTTCTGGACGAAGGAGATGCTTCTGACGATGGAGCTGATCGCCTCCGACCGCTGGGTCTGGTCGGTAACGCCCTTGAGCAGCAGTTCGGTCTTGAACTGGATAAAGTCAGTCTGGTGATCCTCGATGTACTTCTTGAAATCATCCGCAGTATTTTTCCGGGCGAAGCTATCCGGGTCCTCGCCGGCAGGCAAGAGCAGCACCTTGACGTTCATGCCTTCGGCAAGGAGCATGTCCATCCCTCGCAATGCGGCATGGATGCCAGCGGCGTCATTGTCGTAGATCAGCGTGATATTCGACGTGAAGCGGTGCAGGAGATGGATCTGAGGGAGGGTGAGGGCAGTGCCCGAATTCGCCACTACATTCTCCACACCGCTCTGGAACATGGAGATCACGTCCGCCTGTCCTTCCACCATATACACCCTGTCTTCCTTGGCAATCGCCTTCTTTGCCTGGAAGATGCCATAAAGCTCATTGGTCTTGTGGAAGATCTCAGAGTCTGGAGAGTTGACGTATTTCTGGTTAACGCCCTTTGTCCTGGAATCCAGGACCCGTGCCGTAAAGCCGATAATGCGCCCACTTGAGCTGATCCACGGGAAGAGC
>CAJLYG010000110.1 GCA_905210845.1 uncultured Prevotella sp. | reverse complement strand
ATTGTGCTCTTCAATAATTGATGTGTACTGAATAGGCATGTCGAAACCGCCGAAAGGTTGCATCAAAGCTCCTAATGCAACATGTTTGTCGTATAGACAAGTTCTTTTATTTTCCATATGTTCTGGTATTAAACTGTAATGTCATTATTCTTCTAAAAGCATTTTTACGAAATCATCCTTCTTCATGTTGAGGATAATGTCGTCAATCCTATCTGGGAGACTCTTCGAGATGGATTCCTCATCAAAAGAAACATTGTGAAGAGGTCGCAGGATACGATTGTCTATATCCCCTACCAGGAAATAGTCGCCCATGATGTTGACCTCTTTGATCACATTATTTTTCAATTCGATGCGGATATCAAATTCCCCGACATTGTCGATTCTCTTCTTGCGGTTGATACTATACCGAGGGTTATTGCCATAGATAAACTCCGGAGTCAGGTACTCCTCCTCGATTTTCTCGATGCCCTTGATGTCCTTTGTATCCAGCATGCGCTCCTTATCGCAGAGATGGGTGCGGACAAAGTCCTTGAATCCTTCTAATGTCAGGTCGGTGAAGTCTTTGAGCAAGGCGATATGCTGCCGCACACTTTGGACTCCTTTGCTAAGCAATTTCTCGTCAGTAGGAGTGATGCTGCCCACCATATTTTCCATGTTCGTGTCATAAAGCATCGTTCCATGTACGATACTTCTTCCCGGGATATGGTAGAATGCATTCCCTGACACTTTCTTGTCACCAATCATAATATCGTTCCTTCCACTGGCAGAAGCATCCACCCCTATCTTGCGGAGTACGTTCACGACCATTTCAATGTAACGGTTAAACGTAAAGCTGACATTCTCGTCTTTGGTGATGTATGAGAACATGATATTACTCATGTCGGCATAGACACACCCTCCTCCGCTTTTCCTGCGGAATGTGTTGATATGATGCTTGTGGCAGTAATCCAAGTTGACTTCATTCTCGATTAACTGGTTACGACCGAAAATCACAGTAGGATTGACTTGCCACATAAAGAAGCAGTCATCGTCATCAATGTTTCTGGCAACGTATTCCTCCATAGCGAGGTAGAAAGGTAATAACCTTGTACTATTGTCAGGCAGTGCAATGTATATCATGGTCCTTAATAAGTGGGTTTTTAATTATTGCTTGCAAATTTAGCAAATAAAAACGTATTTCCAAGCATTTAACAAGTTTTATTTTTTAAAATAGAAAGGTGAACTCCAAGGTTCACCTTTCATAATGTAAATAAAAATGTGATTTGTCATTCTTTTAGCAAGAAAGATTTGAATTCAGAAAAATCTTTGCCTATTTGAATGCTTCGTTTCTTACCTTTCATAAATTTAGCCAACCGTTCCGGGATGGTAATCTTTGTTCCGATAGCAGCCTCAACGGTGTCTTTGAACTTAGCAGGATGGGCGGTCTCGCAGAATACGCCGATCTCACCGGGTCGCAATCCTTCTTTCAAGGCACGATATCCACAGGCACCGTGAGGATCAAGGATGTAGCCGTTCTCCTGATAGCAAGTTGCCATTGCCTCGCGAATCTGCTCGTCGCTGAAAGTATCCCCACTGATTTCCTTGCATATCTCGTCATGATTCCCATGAAAGAGGTCATAGATACGCGCGAAATTACTGGGATCTCCAACATCCATGGCATTTGCAAGAGTTTGCTTGCTGGGTTTGGGATCGTAAATACCAGTCTTGAGATATTGATAGAAGATGTCATTAGCGTTGTTGGCAGCGATGAAGCGTTTAATGGGAAGCCCCATCTTCTGTCCGAAAAGCCCGGCCGTGATGTTGCCAAAGTTGCCACTGGGTACGCATACGACCATGTTTTCAGCCTTTCCCAGTGCTTTCATGCGGGCATACGCGTTGAAATAGTAAAATGCTTGTGGAAGAAAACGCGCGACATTGATCGAGTTGGCACTGGTCAGTATCATATGTTGATTGAGATCGATGTCCATAAATGCGTTTTTTACCAGTGCCTGGCAATCATCGAAGACCCCATCTACCTCAAGAGCTGTGATGTTCTGGCCAAGCGTAGTGAACTGGCTTTCCTGGATTTTGCTGACTTTCCCTTTGGGATAGAGCACATACACGTGGATGCCTTCTACTCCAAGGAATCCATTGGCTACAGCAGAACCAGTATCCCCACTGGTGGCAACCAGTACATTGACCTGTCCAAAACCTTCTTGCCGAATGAAATATTGGAGCAGTCGCGCCATAAAACGGGCGCCTACGTCCTTGAAGGCGAGCGTCGGACCATGGAAGCTCCAGGGAATAAATGTCTTGGGTAACAGGGATAACAGGGCAGTCGAATGACAGCGTGTCGTAGACGATCTTCTTTAAGCTGTCTGACTCGACATCTTCGCCGAAGAAAGCTTTAGCCACTATATAGGCTATCTCAGGGAAGGTCATTTTATCGATGTGGTCGAAAAAGGACTCCGGGAGTTGCTTGATGGCTTCTGGCATATATAAGCCACGGTCTTCAGCAAGTCCTTTTTCTACTGCCTTTTTCAAAGTGGCTACAGGGGCTTTTTTGTTTGTACTATAGTATTTCATCTTATTCTATCTTCATAAATTCTTCCATGAACTGTGTCAGATATAACATTCCGTAACTGCCACGTACACAACTCTCTTCATCATAAACTTGCATGTCATCAGGAGTGATCCCTGGATACCAGATGAGGAAGGGGACAGGTTCTTTCACGTGGGTACGGATTTCAACAGGGGTAGGGTGATCGGGCAGTACGGCGATGCACACAGGCTCATCCCAGTTTTGGATTTCTTCATAGATAGGGCCAACGACACGGGAATCGAGGTTCTCGATCGTCTTGAGCTTTAGGCTCAGGTCGCCATCATGCCCCGCCTCATCGCTTACCTCTATGTGCAGGTAAACGAAATCGTTTTGTCTCAACGCCTTGAGCGCAGCTTCTGCCTTACCCTTATAGTTGGTATTGGCGAGTCCCGTAGCTCCTGGTACGTTGATAATCTTCAGACCTGCATAATGTCCTATTCCTTTGATCAAGTCAACGGCAGAGATCACTGCTCCGCTCTTGATCTGCGGATACATTTCCATTAAGGTCCTCATGGATGGTCGATAACCGCCTCCCCAAGGCCAGATCAGATTGGCAGTACGTTTGCCTTGGGCAACTTTCTGTTGGTTATAGGGATGTCTCTCCAGGATAGACTTACTCTTCATGATCAACTTGTTGAGCAGTTCTGCGGTCTCTGCCGCAGTCATGCGACCAGCTTCCATGGGGGCATCCGGTTCTGCTTTGACGAGCAGATCATGCCAGTTCTCGTTGGGATGATCATGGGGAGGTGCGCACACGATATGCTTGTTCCCACCTTTTATAATTAGGAGATGACGATATTGAATGCCGGTATAGAATCTGACTCGATCATTCCCGAGTTGTTCGTTTAGGTATTGGATGAGTACATCCGCGTCTTTCGTTTCAAGGTTGCCTCCATTATGCGTGATGATCTTTCCTTCCTTCACGTGGATAAGATTACAGCGGAGCGCAAAATCTGTAGGATCCATTTCATATCCAATGCTGGCAGCCTCTAAGGGACCGCGTCCTTCGTATACCTGACGCTGGTCGTAACCCATGATGGAGCTGTTTGCCACTTCTGATCCAGGCAGGAATCCCTCGGGAATGGTCATCAACCGTCCTGTCTTTCCCTTCTTGGCCAAGAGATCCATAAAGGGTGTATGTGCAAATTGCAGGAGAGTCTTGTTGCCAAGGCGGGCGACGGCATGGTCTGCCATGCCATCACCTAAGATGATGATATGTTTCATTTTTAGTGGAATTTTAGATATTTGCTATTGACATGATATTGGCGAAGACGCCTGCAGCTGTGACGCTGGCTCCAGCACCATATCCCTGAATCAGCATTGGATATTCCTTGTAGCGTTCTGTGGTGAGCAATACAATATTATTACTGCCTTCAAGGTTGTAGAAAGGATGGTTCCTATCTACGTCTTTGAGGGCTACATTCGCTTTCCCATGGTCCATCGTTGCCACGAAGCGCCAATGTTTCCCTTCCTCCTCAAGTTTTTTCCTCTTTTCTTCAAATGCTGCATCCAGTTGTGGGAGCTTTTTCCAGAAGTCTTCCACTGTTCCCTTGAAGTAATCGTCTGGCACGAAGAGATGCTTCTCCACGTCAGCCTGTTCGATCTTGTATCCAGCCTCACGAGTCAGTATGACAAGTTTCCTGATGACATCCGTGCCACTAAGGTCTATACGTGGGTCTGGCTCACTGTATCCCTGTTCCTTAGCACGCCTAACTGTCTCAGAGAAAGGAACTTCTTTTGAAATCTCATTAAAGATAAAGTTAAGTGTCCCACTCAATACGGCTTCTATTTTCAAGATCTTGTCTCCTGAATTCCGCAAGTCGTTGATGGTTCCAATGATCGGCAGTCCTGCCCCGACATTGGTTTCGAAACGGAACTTGACGCCTTTAGCCAAGGCCGTATTCTTCAGCCTTATGTATTTCTCGTATTCAGATGAAGCGGCGATCTTATTGGCTGCGATGACACTGATATTATGCTCCAAGAATGTTTGATAGAGCTGGGCAATCTCATTGCTGGCGGTGCAGTCGACGAATACAGAGTTAAAGATATTCATGCCGAGAACGTTTTCCCGCAGTTTCTCTGGATTACTCGGCTCGGAAGCTTTTAGCTGGTTACGGTAATCGTCCAGGTCAATGCCGTCTCGGCAAAAGATGGCATTCTTTGAGCTGGCGATGCCTACCACATTCAGTTTCAGGCGCGACCGCTTTTTCAGTTCTTCGTACTGCGACCGGATTTGCTCAATAAGCTTTCCGCCTACCGTCCCTACACCACAGATGAAGAGATTGAGGACTTTGTATTCAGAAAGGAAGAAGGAGTCGTGTAGCACATTGAGAGACTTACGAAGGAATTTCCCATCGACGACAAATGAAATATTGGTTTCCGAGGCACCTTGCGCACAGGCGATGACGCTGATACCACTACGTCCTAATGTCCCGAAAAGTTTTCCAGCGATGCCAGGTGTGTGCTTCATGTTCTCTCCAACAATGGCGATGGTGGCAAGTCCCCCTTCCGCATGCATGGGAAACATGGCACCGTCTTCTATTTCATTGGCAAATTCGTTGTTAAGCACTTTTACGGCTTTGGCTGCATCAATGTCCCGTACGCCGATAGATGTAGAGTTCTCCGAAGAAGCTTGGGATACCAGGAATACGCTTACGCCGTTGTCTGCTAAAACTGTGAAGATCCTGCGGTTGACTCCAATGACGCCGACCATAGAAAGTCCGGATACCGTTATCAGGGTGGTTCCACTGATGCTGGAGATACCCTTGATAGGCTTTTGGTCATTGGCAACCTCTCTCTTAATAATAGTCCCGGTATGATCGGGGTTGAATGTGTTCTTGACCTTGATAGGGATATTCTTGACACATACCGGATAAATGGTAGGAGGATAGATTACCTTTGCACCGAAGTTGCAAAGTTCCATAGCCTCAATGTAGCTCAGTTCATTGATGGTATAAGCGGTCTTGATTACTCTCGGGTCAGCAGTCATGAACCCGTCCACGTCTGTCCAGATCTCCAGGATCTCCGCGTTTAGTGCCGCTGCGATGATTGCCGCTGTATAATCACTGCCTCCACGTCCAAGGTTCGTGATCTCATTGCTGTTCTTGTCGCGACTGATGAACCCGGGTACCAAGGAAATCCTGGGCAGGTCGGCAAAGGTCTCCCTGACCAGTTGGTAAGTCAATTCGCTATCTAATGTATGTTTGTTGTTAATATATTCAGTTTTGATAAAGTCGCGGGAGTCGAACCATTTTGATCCTTTGATCAAGGTGGCCACAATGTTAGAGCTCAGTCGTTCCCCATAGCTGACAATGGCATTCTGGGTTTTCAGGCTCAGGTCGTGGATGAGAAAAACGCCAAAGTAGATACTACGTAATTGCTCAAATAAAGCATCCACGGTGTTAAACAAATTCTCTCTGCTGGAAGGGTCGGTGATAATGGTGTCAATCATCTTGTGATGGCGATTCACCATAGACTCATATTCGTCTTTCCAATGCTCATCACCTTTTAGGGCTAACTGTGAGGTCGCAAGCAACTTGTCTGTAATGCCTCCTAAGGCACTTACCACTACGATAACAGGTTGCTTCCTTGCCTCGTTTTCTACAATGTGCTTTAAGCTAAGAATGCTTTTTACGGAACCTACCGATGTCCCGCCGAATTTTAACACTTTCATTTGATTTCTGATTTTAATATTATGTTGCCCCGAAACAAACGGGGTGGAACAAAACTTGGCGGCAAAGTTAATGGAAATATGGCAAATCACAAAGGAAAATTGCATTTTTAGCAAAGAAATGATTAATTTTGCAGCCAGAAAATGTCAATCCTATACAGGCGGAGCGTGCTTTCTTGCTCCTTCAAGGGCTTCTTCAGCATCTGCTTGGCGGGATTGCAACAAAGGAAAGGAAGAAGATGATCAACGAATATCAAATTAGAATATTGCCAGAGCAGGCTGCATCGGAAAATTCCCTGATTACTTATTTAGCAAAAGAAAAAGGTATTGATGCTCGTACAATTCACCATGTGAGAGTGCTGAGGCGTTCTGTGGACGCGCGGCGGCG
Organism: uncultured Prevotella sp.; assembly: GCA_905210845.1. GTDB lineage: Bacteria > Bacteroidota > Bacteroidia > Bacteroidales > Bacteroidaceae > Prevotella. The sequence continues at coordinate 3,424 of CAJLYG010000110.1, read as the reverse complement.
GACTATTTTCATGAATTTAAAGGTCAGGGTTTATATCAATGAATTTCCTCAAGATGATGAATATAAGCATGTGGAATATGGGGACGTTTCCTCTCGGCCACAGGTGATCGTTGTCGGGGAGGGACCAGGTGGTCTGTTTGCCTCACTACGGCTTATAGAGTTAGGGCTTCGCCCCGTTATATTAGAAAGAGGGAAAGATGTTCGTGAACGCAAAAAGGACCTTTCGCAGATTACGAGAACACAGAAAGTGGACCCAGAAAGCAACTATTGCTTTGGTGAGGGGGGAGCTGGCGCTTATTCGGACGGGAAGTTATATACCAGAAGCAAAAAACGCGGCAGCATAGAAAAGATCCTGAATGTCTTCTGCCAGCATGGGGCCTCTACTTCTATATTGGCTGATGCCCATCCTCATATTGGCACGGATAAGTTGCCCAGGGTCATAGAGAACATGAGAAATACGATCTTGAAGTGTGGCGGGGAAGTGCATTTTCAGACGAAGATGACCTCTCTCATCATAGAGAAGGAAAGGGTGGTTGGCGTTGAGGCAGTCAATCTTTCTACAGGAGCGGAGGTGGTTTTCCGTGGTCCCGTGATCCTTGCGACCGGTCATAGTGCCCGTGATATCTATCGTTATTTGGAGAAAACTGGGATTGATATTGAGCCGAAAGGAATTGCGGTCGGTGTCCGTTTGGAACATCCCTCTCATCTCATCGACCAGATCCAATATCATAATAAGAATGGGCGTGGAAAATACTTGCCTGCGGCTGAGTACAGCTTTGTCACTCAGGTCGATGGACGTGGCGTTTACTCTTTTTGCATGTGTCCAGGTGGCTTCGTGATCCCTGCTGCAACAGGTCCCCAGCAAATCGTCGTCAATGGGATGAGTCCGAGCAACCGGGGTACTCAATGGAGCAATTCGGGGATGGTTGTGGAGTTGCATCCTGAGGACCTTCCTGATATAGACAAGACGATATCCCAAGGTCCGTTGGCCATGATGCATTTCCAGGAGAACCTGGAACGTACTTGTTGGCAGCAAGGAAACATGCAACAAACCGCGCCTGCCCAGAGGATGGTCGACTTTGTCAACAGTCATTTAAGTTATGATTTGCCCAAGAGTTCTTATGCTCCAGGCTTGATTTCCAGTCCTTTGCATTTCTGGTTACCGTCTTTTATAGGTAAGCGCTTACAAGAAGGGTTCAGGACATTTGGCAAGATGAGCCATGGCTTTCTGACCAATGAGGCAGTTTTGATCGCTACAGAAACACGCACGTCCTCACCAGTTCGCATCCTTCGTGATAAAGAAACCTTGCAGCATGTCCGCATTGCAGGTCTTTTTCCTTGTGGGGAAGGTGCTGGCTATGCAGGTGGTATCGTCTCTGCCGGCGTTGATGGAGAGCGATGCGCGGAGATGTGCTCGGCCTATTTGGAAGGGATGGGATAGAATATAGATTGCGTAAAAATAATGGCTAAAATTCTTGCTTTTACCTTTTTATTTTGTATCTTTGCATTTGAGATCTTTTATACCATAGGTTGACAGGTTGTCAAAAGCCTTCGTGCATCTGATGTGCAACCTCAAAAAAGGTTGTCAAAGATGGTCAAAGGCTGCCAGGAAAAACACGTATTACGCTAAATTTTCTCGAGAATTTATTGTAATACATATCCTATTGCTGTGCAAAACCTCCACTTTTGGATAAAATTCTCTCGAGAATTTTGCGTGGTATCTTCACTTTTAATATACTGATCATTATAACTACTGAAATGGAACGAATGAAAATGCGATACATGTATCGCTCCGAACAGCGTGAGAAATGGATCTCGCTCGATGAAATTTACAAGCTCATCAAGACCGAAACCTATGGCAAGCGTGTCTCTGCCGTCCGCCAGGAGACCTTGGTCTCCGGTCATGTGCCCTATATCGACGGGGAGGAAGCAGCCAGCTTGTTGCCTGTCATCTATCCTGAGGAGGGAGAACATGGATACACTGGCTTTGTCCCGCTGTCCCTACGTATCACGGATGATATGGAGAGACTGGAACAATTGCGTAGACGTGTCAATCAGTTTCCCCAGACGGTATTGTCCTTTATGGGCTCCAGCGGACAGTCGCTCAAGGTGATCATGGCCTATGCCCTCTTGGATGGAAGCCTGTCGAGCACAGAGAGGGACGTCGGCCTGTTTCATCAGATGGCAACAATCCGTGCTGCCGACTTCGTCTTTGCCTCTACAGAAGTACAACCTGAAGTAGCCAGCGAGGCGGGGGAGTGTCATTTTAGAATATCCTCTGACCCTTCCGCCTATCTCAATCCCGCACCTGTGCCTATCCTGATGGAACAACCTACAGGTGGAAAGGGGGACTATTACCTGAAGAGCCAGCAGCCTATGGAGGAAAATCCACTCGCCAAGGAGGTGTTGCCTGGATATTCAGCTTTGGAGATGTCGTTGACTAAGTTTAATTTTATCTGCCGAAGGTTGTCCTTCGACCAGCATCTTGAGGAACCAGACTATCTGCTTCGTCTGGCTGATGAGTGCAATGCTGCCGGAATAGACCAGGAGGTAGCAGCGAAGTGCATCCTACATCTTGGAGACTTCCGTGGTAAGGATACTCTTGTCAGGTCGTGTATGGAAAATGCCTATTCCCGCCATCGCTATGGCATGTCCCACCCGATCGACTTCAACGTGATGTATCAACAACTGCTGCATGAGTTCCTCGGCAGGAGATACCTGTTCCGCCGCAATACCATTACTGGCGATGTAGAGTATCAGGAGAAGGACAGGTATATCCTTTCCTGGCATCCCCTGACACGTGAGGCACGCAATGATATCCATACTGCAGCCCTGCAGGAGGGCATCAAAGTGTGGGACAAGGACCTCGACCGTATCATATATTCCGAGCGTATCTATGAGTATGATCCTGTGAGGGAGTGGATAGACCGTCTCCCGAAGTGGGATGGAAGGGACAGAGTAGGGGAGCTGGCTGCTCGTGTCACTACCAAGATGGAAGACTGGACAACCCATTTCAGGATATGGATGCGTTCGATGGTCAGCCAGTGGATGAAGGTAAACGGGCGCTATGGAGCCCAGATGGTACTCATGCTTATCGGTGGTCAGGGTACTCGCAAATCGACATTTATGAGAATGCTCCTGCCCGAACAGCTTAGACCGTTCTATACCGACCGTATAGATTTCACCAACAAGAAGGAAGCCCTGAGAGCCTTGAGCCGTTTCCTGCTTATCTCCATCGATGAGTATGACCAGATATCCAAGACCCAGATGGCATATTTCAAGCATCTCATCCAGCGTACCGATGTTGTGGAGCGCAAGATGTACGAGACGACATACCAGCAGAGCCAGCGTTATGCCGCCTTTGCAGCCACCACCAACTCCCTGACACCTCTTCAGGATGATACTGGCAGAATATTTTTCTTAG
>CAJLYG010000109.1 GCA_905210845.1 uncultured Prevotella sp. | reverse complement strand
CGTAGCTGACTGGCCGCTTGGCGCAGGCACGCATCCTGCCTGATATGCTTGCACCGCCTGTGTTGTTGACGCTTTCACCCGTGTACAGGCTGTTGCTTATGGTGCAAGTCGATGCGTTTGAACTCACTATAAGCCCCCAACTGTCACTATTCTGTGTACATTCGAACGTTCCCGTCATGAGGCAGTCGGTGATAGTCAGTGTCGAACCTGTTTTCGTTTCATAAACCAATCCTCCCATGTAGCCTGGTGCCTTCAATGCCAGAGAGCTGACGCAGTTGGAGACGGTCACCTTGCCATAAGCCGTGCAGATGAGGCCTCCCACTTGGCTTGTGTTGTCGGTGATGCTGCCTTTGACAGTAAGGTTCTTGACGCTGGCATTCTCCACGCAACGGAAGGGACCAATCGCTCCGCTGCCGTTCCAGTTCATCGTGATGCTGTGGCCATTACCGTCGAAGGTGCCGGCATACCGATGGCTTTCTGTTCCCACCATCGTGATATCCGTACCGAGGTCGATGTCGGCATCGAGCTTGGCGTTGAGCGTGGTCAGCCCCTTGTCGTTGACGAGCGAGGCAAACATCTTCCATTCGTTCGCGTCCCTGATGAGCACAGTCCCATTTTTGTCGCTGCGCACCACGGTGAAGGTACACGAGATAGAGGCAGCCTCATAGCGACTACTCTGCGGCTGCTGGGCGGTGATGGTGGCTGTACCTGTGGTTCCTCCCCACGTGATTTTGCCGTTATTTACCTTTAGAGCGGCTTCGTTGTTGCTGGTGCCGATGAATCCATAGGACAAATTGAAAGGCAATCCACTTCCCGTGGTGAAATTCACATAATCACTAATCGCCAATAAATTCCCGCCAACGGGTGAGCCTTTGGTGAACATAACATCTGATGGTACCGTCTTGAACGACATTTTGACAGGGTCGCGCAGTATATTCACCTTCATGCTGCTTTCTCCCTTGGCATAGTTGCTCGTGGCAGGGAAGGTGGCGCGGAGGGTGGTTGAACCGAATGCTTTTCCCGTAAAATTAGATGCGTCGACAGTCGCCACATTATTGTTGTCGCTCTTGAGGACTGGAGTGCCGTCATAGCCGTTCATGCTTATACCGGGTTTGACCGTCACGTATGCGATAGCCGACACGGACGACTGTTGAAATGCCGCCTTGCAGACCTTGACATAGCCCACGATGATGTCGCGCACCTTGAATTGTCCCCAACTGGAGTTATTGTGTGTGGTGATGACGACACTCTGTGCCGTAGCGTCATACTGGGTGACGACGATATTGTTGTTGTCATCATTGAGATTGTTCTGGTTGGCGCCATTCACATTCGAGTTGGAGACAGCATTTTTCTCAAAGTAATAGGAGTAGCCCGAGGTGACACCGCCGATGCGATTGATACCTTCGGCATTGTCATAGTCCTTACCACCCTCTGTGTCACGCAGGATAATCCAGCGGATGGCGTATCCGTCGTCAGCCTTGACGGTGAGGGTAGAACCCTTCGCCAGTTCATAGATGGCGTTGTTGCCCGTGCCCCTGGTAGTCTTGCAACTGCTGAACGTGATGTTTACATTCGAGCTTGTAAGTGTCGTCACAGACTTGTTCTTTACTGCGTCGCGTGAGCGGAAAATCTGATAGCCAGCACAACCATAGTCGGTAGCCCATGCCCCCACAGACGAGGCGATGAGCAAGAGGAAGAGGCAGAGCCTCTGAATGATGTGTTGATGTTGCATCTTGATTTAGTTGATTAAATATTATCAAAGATTGATTCTTAAATTCTTGCACAAAGTTAATCAATTTAACATTCTGCGTATTTATCATCTCTGAAAAATAGGTTATCATCTCTCTGAAAAACTTTCTTTTTCGTGGTAAATGATAGGATTTTGACGATTTAAGTTGTCCGTAAAGTCTTCTATGCTTCAGAAAGAAAAGAATGAGGATTATGAGAATAATGGATAAGAAAAATAACAGATTACAAGAAAAAATACTATCTTTGCACATGATTACGTAAAAATAATCTATCCATTCCAAAAGTATGATAACCGCTTTTTATATTTCCACAGCACTGTTGGCTTTGCTGTTGCTGCTTATCATCTGTTTTGAGTCATTCTATGGACATGAGATCAATGATGCCGCGCTCCGCCTGCGCCGTTGGTCGTTCGTAGCATTCTTCTCGTGCGGTCTGGTCGCCACGGCCTCCCGGTTTTTTACGGTCTCACACGGTCAGATAGAGCTGCTGCCTACGATGACCATCAGTCTGGACTATTGCAGCTTCGTGACTTTCTGCATGCTGGCGGCGGCTTATTTCGGAAGGCAATACTACAAGAATCCCTACAACTGGTTTTTCATGCTGGAACTGCCCATCGTTATCATCATCATCAACACCACCATGCGTCTGACAGGTGGTTATAGTCACTTTTACAGTCTGGAGGAGATGTTGGTGGTGAGACCCGACAGGGCCGGACGCATGATCCTCATGTCGAGATTCGTCATTCTTGTACTGACTTTCATGTCCTACATCTTCCTGAGCCTGCTGCTCTTGGAGGCCTATATCCATCACCGGCGAACCAGGAGCGAGAGAATGTCCGAACTGGAGAGCCGGCAGAATCTATACGAGCATGCCAATATTCTGCTTTATGTTCTCATCCTGTTGTTGACCGTCGGTACTAACTTTTTCAATACTGCACCCCCACACATTCTCTGCAATGTACTTATGATGATCATGATAACGTGGTCGGCAATCACATACAAACGCTTTGTCAACTATGCCCGCATGAAGAAGAACGGCTCTTTCACAGCTGCTGTGATAGAGGATGAGTTGCAGCGTATCGTCCTCATGGAGTACGGCAATCCGTTTCTTGAAACCAATCCTACTCTCGACAATGTGGCCTCTGTGCTCGAGGTGAGCCGCGAGGATCTGAGCGACTATATCTACAACCGGCTGGGCATGTCGTTCAGTGCCTGGATCAGCGAGAAGAAACTCTTATTTTGTGCACACCTACTTGTCACTACCGACCGACTGATCTCTGACATCGCCCTTTCGGCAGGCTACATGAATGTGACCGCCATGAATAAGGCGTTCAAGACAAGATTCGGTAAGACACCCTCGCAATACAGGCAAGAAAAGGGATTTGTCGCCAAGCTGAATATTGCGAGAAAGGAAAAAAGCTGTTAAGCCTATGCCGAAGAGGATAAGCGTGGTGAGATAAATGGATGCTTGAGGCGGCTTGTGTTGAAATCACTTCCATGCAAATGTTCTTGCAAAATAGCAGAAACTCTACAAATATCTTGCATTGATGACGTAAAAGCTTATCTTTGCTGCATAAATCTGTGTCATGACACATAAATATATTCCAAACGATGCTGTTTGAACGAAAACATTATCTGAACCTGTTGCAGAATGCCGACGGAAACAGTATGATGACTGCCTGTGTAACGGCGTCCTTGTCGAGAGTCTTTACGACTTTCTCTTGGGCAAACAAGATCTTCGAAAATAAAATTTATGTATCGTGAGTTCATCTTACGGAAGAGAATTTCTTTGCATGTAAACTAACGAAGAATCCCCGCCAATTGACCTTTACGTGATCAACGGCGGGGATTTTTCTTATCTATGTGTAAGGCTTAATGCCTTTATTGCTTCACGACTTTGCGTCCATTCTGGATGTAAATGCCAGGAGCGAGGTTCTCAAGGCTATTGCCCACATAGCGACCGTCAATGGTATAGACCTTGCCGTTATTTTCCTTCGATGTAGTGGATATATTGCTGATACCCGTCGTGCCGAAAGTAAATTCAATGCTGGCTGGCGCTGCCTTGGCGGAGCTTGACAATGGGAATTTGAAGTAAGCCTTGTTCTTGGCGATAGCCCACTCATTATAGGTGTTTTGAGCCAAGCGATAGAGAGCCACTTTGCCATTTCTCTTGCCTAAGACATAATAGAGGTAGTTTCCTCTGCCTGTCTGGTCATTGTAAGCCGTGGAGGCAATCACCTCACGACCGAGCGTTCCTGCCAAGCCTGTTGCGCTGTTAATACCAGTAGTAGCATCTGGCTCTGTAAAGGTCTTGCCATTGCCAAGGGTAACATATTTCGTAACCGTTGTCTCTCCATTGCCTTTGCTGCCAGCAGTCATCAAGAGCACCGGTGTCTCGCGGGGCAGGGTGCGATCAGTACCTAAGTCAAATTCAGTCAGCGTCACTTTGTCTTTTACCTCTCCATTCGTAATGTTACTTACCTGATAGGCAGTCACATCGGAAGGAATCACAATGGGGAACGGTGCCTTTATGGTAGCATAATAGTTGTAATCATCATTTTCATACATATTTGTCACATCGTCATCGCTGCGTACAAACTTGATGGGGAAGCCCGTGTTGCTGAACTCTGGCTGGTTGAAGGAGCCGTAGTTAGCATCATCTGAGGATGATACCTCCGTGAAGATCAGGTCGGAAGTCCAAGCTACAGTGCTATTGCTGTTAGGTTCTCCATGCCTATAAGTCATGTATGACCAGTTAACTTCTTTTTCAGTCTCAGTTCCTGTATTCTTCACAAGCAAAACGCGGTCTGCTCCATCAGCATGCTTATATTTCAAACTATAGCCGTCAACGCCACCCGCTACTAACTTGCCAGTAATCTCTTTGCTACTATCGCTTTTCCATTTATTGTGGAGGAAACCATAAATTTTGAAGGTAGCACTATAGAGCGGAGTACAGCAAACGGTGCTAGATTTCTTGCCTGTATAGTAGTCAGTTCCGCCAGTACCCCAACCCATATATCCGTCGCCATTGAAGCTGGAGAAGTAGAGGTCGCCATTGGTACCGTCTTTAGAGAGGGTCCAATAATAGGTAGGGTCTGGCACGTCAGTTCCATTATGTGCCTTAGCGGTCAGTGCACCTTTATCCGTCTTCGTCACATCGCCCTGTTGAGAAACGGAGAAATTGCTGTGCAGATAGTACTCACTGACAGTCCCGTCGGAAGCCGTATGGCGTGCCTTGATGAGGTACACCTTACCGGGTACAGGCTGTACGTTGACCTTCATGAATTTCTCACGGAAATTCTTATGATAGTCGTTGTCGTTTACATATTCGTACTTACCACCGGTAATCGTGGAAAGCGAGATGGTGTTGTACACCTGGTTGTAGAAGTTGCCGGGGTTATCAGTTGTACTTTCCTTCAGGAATTCGTAGAGAATGTCGATACCCGATGTTCCATTGTCGTCGATGGAGGAATACGCAGAATAACTGTTTGCCTCGGGCACTGTATAGTTCTTCCAGCCAGTGAGCATCTTGGAAGAAGGATAGGTCACATCAGGAGCAGAGTCCAAGTCACCTTGCAGAGCCTCGAAGTCGTTACGGTCACGTAGCACCTTCCAGTTGATACCGAGCTGATAACGGTCAGCATTGCTGGCATTGCCATAGGGAATCGTATGAATTGCAATATAGACATTTTTCTTGTCAGCTACTCTGCGTGCAGGCAGCAGAATGATACCGCCGTTTGTGCGACTGCTTGACATTTTGAATCCTCCATTAGGAGTTGCCTCGCAGTTTGCACTCGTTGCAGTAGCCCATGAACCGCTTGTAAAATCAGAATTATAGCTGAAGACATTGAAGCCGCGGCTCTTGCCATCAACATTATAACGTGCACTGATCCACACATTGCCATCAGGAAGCTCTGCGCATTTTGTCTCGTCAGACATTCCGTTATTTGCATTGTTCACCAACTGTGCGCCCGCTGTGCCTAACACAGCCCAAGTTGAACCTAAATCATCCGTATAGATGATCTGAGCACCGATGGTAGTGCACAGTCCAAGATAGATACGATAGTTGGTACCCTTCTTGATGATCTTGCTCTGGCACATCCGTCCACTGGTCGGGAAAAGACCGGCAGGGGTATTGGACGTGAAGAGACCATAGATTTGGCTCGTCACTTCGGTAGGTTCCACCGTCTTCAAATCATTCGGATCAAGGACAGCCTTGTAAGTTTTGATGCGTGTATCTGTAGTTGAAGTCTGTGAATAACCATTGGTTCCTCCGCAGCACATGAGCAGAATCTTCTTGCTTTCCTTATCATAGACAACAGCAGCGTCGCCATAAGCGAAATTACCTGTTTTGGTACTGCAATCGAGAATAGTAATTTGATTGCCCCAAGAGGCACCGTTGTCAATAGATTTCTTAGCGATGATAGAATTATGACCTTTGCCTACGTCACCGCTTGCCTTACCATTGATGCCGCGAAGGTCTGAGAATGCCACCAACGTATTTGCATCAATACGCACGATGGCAGGGATGCGATATTGTGTACTTGCGTCACCACTCTTCCACTCAAAAGGATTCGTGACTGTTGCGTTTGCTGCACACACGCCCAAAACAAGGACAAGCAGCAATCCTAACGTTCTTTGAAAGCTCTTCATGCTCTTTATTTTTTTCATTTTTCCTCCTTATTTACTCGTCCCATTTTACGTTTTCATCAGATTCCTCCATGTTGGAATCATCCACAAATACATTCTTTTTACTGTACTGATCTTGCTCTCCGACACCACCGGAGCCAATACCCAAATTGATAGCCTCAGCTAAATACATTTTTAACACCGAGCAATTTGGCCTGATGTAAACCTTTCCCATAAATTAATTCTTATTACTATTAAACGTTTTCAGACGCAAAATTACAATAATTACAATCTTTCTCAAACCTTACATAACTTAATTAATCAAAAAAAAAAACTAACGAACATTGTTGGTTTAAAGTTCAAAAGTGAGGCTACAATAGGGTATTGTCATAATATTTATATGTATAATCCAACAAAAGGCCGTAAGGTCATCCGTTATGTCCTTGAAGCTAAGTGTGGGTCAGCACATGAATTGAGATGTTTGTGGAGCAAAGTGATTGAAAAAAGTGGAAGGAATCAAAGAAAAGTCGTTTGGAAAAGTGGAAGGAAGGTTGCAAATACAGTATATCCGTACAACGAAAAGAGGGTATATACGTTGTGCCGATCAATTGCCTGAGGGAGTAGCATGAGCTTTCAGATTACCCTATGTGTCGAGGACCTTCCGCTTCGAGGCAATACTCATCTATAAGATATATGTCGCTGCGGCAGTGTAGGTCGGCCACCCCCTTCTCAATCAGTTGGAAGGTTTGCGAGTGGTAAAACCCGTCCATCGCCTCTTCGAGTGGAATATTAAGCCTGTCGGCAATGCCCTTGATGATGCGGGCATATTTTGCTTGCAGTATCGTTTGCTTGTCGTCCATTACACTTCCTCCGCTCTGATATATTTAAGATACTTATCAATAAGCTTTTGGTTGAGAATGCATATTTGATGGTTGGGCTTTTCGTATTTTAGCCGTGACAAAGCGGCGTCCTTTGTGATATCGCCAGCCAAATAAAGCTCTACAGTCCTAAATATCTTGTCATTGGCTACACCACCCTCCACTGCATCAAATAGATGCACAGTTCTCATACTCCTGTTAGCAGCAATGAAATCAAGCCATTCTCCATCGTAGGCATTGAAAACCTTTACATTCTCACTTCGCCATGCATCATTAAGCTCATAGACATTAAGATATGCCTTCATTCCTCTTAAAGAGAATCGCTCAGCATAACGCAGTGCTTGGTCGTGAAGGGCTGTTACATAAAAGCCTTTTCCGAAATCCAGTGCCTCACGAGAATAATGTACATTAGGCTTGTCAACGATAAGGTATGACGAATGATAGACAATCATGCCAATGCTCCTTTCTCCTTCATGTAACTGATAAGGTCTTCGGCTATATATTCGCTTCCAAAAGTATGGAGGGGCTCATATCCCTTGATGATATAGCCATCAAGGATGTCCGACCGTTTCAGACGGTCATACACTTCCGTTTGGTTCATCCCAAGCTTTGAAGCCAATAATCCTATGCAGTAAACTGCAAAATCCAGCTGGTTGAAGGTCATAGCGATTCTTATTTGCCACAAATATAGCTATATTTTTTAAAAGATGCAAGAAGGGAAAGTAAAAAACAAATAAAACCGAACGGAAATAACTGCTGATGAATGTCAGTCAATCCAATATTGCTTACATTGAGACCGAGGGAATATCTGTTTAGAATGGTATATGCTATGCTTTAAGGATCAGTAGCAAAAGCGACAGGGGACGGTCACTAATGTGATGTTGTAGGCGCGTTTGGGTAACATTTGTTACCCGAAAAGGTCCTTTCATGCGTGACAAACGGTCGTGGCATCTTTTTTGTTCCTAACTTACTGAAAGAAATTCAGAACAACTAAAAGATATGATTATGAACAGCAAATTGACAAAGGACATGACAGTCGGCTCCATGGTAGCTGAGGATTTCAACCGGGCACAGGTTTTTGAACGTTTGGGCATTGACTACTGCTGCCACGGGTCGGATACGCTTGAGGAGGCTTGCAAGAAACGTGATCTCAGCCCTGATGACGTGCTGACAAAGTTAGATGGCAAAGAGGTTGCAGGTGCCGCTCCGGATTTTGCAAGTTGGCCGCTTGACCTGCTCATCGACTATGTGCTGAAGAAGCATCACCGCAATTTCCACCTTTACCACGATGACCTCATGCAACTTGTCAATAAGGTGGCAAGGGTCCATGGTGAACGGCATCCGGAACTGTTGGAGATAAGGGATACGGTAGCTGCCTCCTTCGATGAGCTCGATTCTCATTTCGCCAAGGAAGAGAATGTGCTTTTCCCTCAGCTCTATGAGATGTATAAGGCACGTGAGGAGGGTCGCCCTGCTGCTCCCTTCCATTGTGGCACCATCGCTCATCCTATACGGCAGATGATGCTGGAACACGATGCGACAGGAGACATGTGGCAGCACATCACGGAGTTGACGCATCATTTCGAGACACCTGAGGATGGATGTGCTTCCTATCGGCTCATGAACCAGCAGTTGCATCAGTTCTTCCTCGACCTCAAAGAGCATATCTCGTTAGAGAACAACTTGATCTTCCCGGGCTTCCTCCGTATGGAACAGCAAGGAGAATAAAGGTGTGGGCGAGAAAAGGTAGGTTTCTCGCCCACCTTTTCTCGCCATAGCAGAACTCAAGGCAAGCTTGACTCTGCCCATTAGGCTTAACGAAAACGTTCAAAAAAGAAAGATACTGGTCTCTTTTATTGTCTAATCCATTCTTTTTCCTTACATTTGCAAAGGAAATAACCGTGTAAAGTCGGCGAATCAATCAATCTTTGACAAAAAGAGGACGTACTCACTTTCATGATGCCCCAAGAACGTATACAATTATCTTCATCACATTTGACAAGATCTTTAGTTTCTGCCCAACAAGACCTGCCGGCTGCAGCATTGGCACACGACCTGACACAGTGCCTTGCGGAAGGTAAGAATGCGGTTGTGATCGCCCCACCTGGATCGGGGAAATCTACTTTTTTGCCGATCACAATGCTTGAAGCTCTGCCTGAAGGCAAGATCATCGTGGTGGAACCACGTCGTTTGGCAGCCCAGCAAGTGGCATTACGTATGGCTCAGATCTTGGAAGAACATGTGGGACAGACCGTAGGCTATCAGGTACGATTTGAACGTCGGGTATCAGCAGCGACACGCATTGACTCCCTTTTCTTCATTTTTCTTGTATAAATGATCAGCTTTTTAATTTCTTCCGTCATGAATTCCTCCATAATTTAAAAAATGTGCACCTATAGCACGCAATACCTTTTATTTCACAGGAAGTTCCCGTAGAATAAAAACCAAACACATATTCGTATGTACAGTATAGCATGGCTTTTCCATTCCTTCCATAGATATTTAGTGTATAGATATATTCTATATCATTCATGTAGATTATCTATAAAAAATGTTGTCCATGCAACATACATTTTATTAAAAGAATGTTAAATTTATATTTTAGATATGTAAATTTTATTCAGGGAGGAATACATACAATGAAAAAGAGATTTTTATCAATCGCTCTTACACTTGCTATGGTATCATCTATGGCAGTAGGATGCGGAAGCAGCAAGTCAGATTCTGCTGACAGCAAAAAAGAAGAGAGTGCAAAGACAGAAGCTTCTGCCGATACAGAAAGTAACCAGATCTTATTTAACGGATCTTCTACTTTAGCACCGGGTATCACTTCCACGGGTAGAAATTTTTTTTA